>NZ_LT607753.1:307713-615426 GCF_900090295.1 Micromonospora coxensis
CGAACGCCGCCGCCACCGGCGCGTCGTAGACCTCCTCGACCGCCTGCACCTCCAGGAAGTGGTTGCCGGAGCCGAGGCTGCCCACCTGCTGCTGCCCCCGCTGCACGGCCCGCTCGCTGACCTGGGCCGGGTCGGCGTCGTCGACCGCGCCGTAGTCCTCGCAGCGTGCCAGGTCGCGGGCGTTGCCGTGGCCGCGTTCGACCGCGTACCGGGAGCCGCCGCGCAGCACCGCGTCGAGTTCGGCACGGTCGGCGAGCTGCCACACCGCGCCCCGGCCCATCCCCCGGGGCGTGGCGACGCTCAGGGCGTCCATCACCGCGTCGAGGACGCCGGCCAGCTCGGCCCGGTCCAGGTCGGCGGCGAGCAGCCGCACCCCGCAGGAGATGTCGAAGCCCACCCCGCCGGGCGAGACGACGCCGTCGGTGGCCAGGTCGGTGGCGGCCACCCCGCCGATCGGGAAGCCGTAGCCCCAGTGCACGTCGGGCATGGCGTACGAGGCGCCGACGATGCCGGGCAGGGTGGCGACGTTGGCGACCTGCTCCAGCGACCGGTCCCCCGCCGCGTCGGGCAGCAGGGACCGCGACGCGAACACCACCCCGGGCACCCGCATCGGATCGTGCCGGTCGATGCGGAACCGGTACGGCGCCTCCTCGACCAGGTCCATGCCCCGCGGCTACCCGCCGCGCCGGCCGTCACACCTGCCGCGATCGGGGCGGGCGGGCCCGGACAGGGCTGAGCACCGGGCCGGACGGGCGCTGCCGGTAACACCGGCGCAACGGATGGGTCGGGCCGGCGACCTTTGCGACAGCCTGCCCGGCGCACGGACGGCCAACCGGGCAGCGTGTCACACCTGACGTCCTCGCGGGGACAGGTGGTGTAACAACTCGTGACCCTTCGCGTTCACACCGTCCTCCTAGGGTTTGCCCCGGCCCGGCCACACGACGGCCGGCCGTCCACCGGCCCCCACCAGGGGCCCCGCAACCGGAAGGACGTCACCATGTCCCTCGCCCGACGCGCCGCCGCCGTCGCCACGGCCGCCCTCCTCGCCGTCACCGCGGCGATGCTGCTCCCCCGGCCGGCCGAGGCCGCCCCCCGGGTCGGCCCGCACACCCCGTCGGTGCTGGTGCTGCAGACCGAACGGCAGGACGGGCAGCGCACCGCCCTGCTGCTGTGCGGCCCGACCGGCGGCACCCACCCCGACGCGGCGACCGCCTGCCGCACCGTGGCCCGCGTCGACGGCGACCTCGCCGCCCTGGAGTTCGACGAGGGGCCCTGCACCTACGAATACGCGCCGGTCACGGTCCACGCCTGGGGGTACTGGCAGGACCGGCCGGTGAACTGGTCGGAGACGTACGGCAACCGGTGCCTGATGCTGCGCGGCACCGGCGCGCTGTTCGACTTCTGACCGGCAGCGGCGCGGCGCCCGCCCCTGGGGAGCGGGCGCCGCGTCCGGCCCTCCCCGCCGCCGGGCGCTACGCCGGCGGGCGGACAATGGGGTCGGGGCCCGACCGGCCCGGAACGCCGCGAACCGTGGGAGACCGCTCACCGTGTCCGGAACACCCCTCGACGGGGAGCTGCGCGCCGACTGCGCCCGCTGCGTCGGGTTGTGCTGCGTCGCCCCGGCGTTCGCCGCCTCCGCCGACTTCGCCCTGGACAAGCCCGCCGGGCAGCCCTGCCCGAACCTGCGCCCCGACTCGCGCTGCGGCATCCACGACCAACTGCGCGAACGGGGCTTCCCCGGCTGCACCGTCTTCGACTGCTTCGGGGCCGGGCAACGGGTCACCGCCGCCTTCGCCGGCGGCGACTGGCGCGACGACCCGGCGACCGCGGCGGCGATGTTCGCCACGTTCACCGCCCAACGGCCGCTGCACGAGCTGCTCTGGTACCTCACCGAGGCGGTGGCGCTCACCCCGGACGGCCCGCTGCGCGACGAGCTGCGCGACGCCGTACGACGGACCCGCCGGCTCACCGCCGGCAGCCCGGACGAGCTGCGGACGGTCGACCCCGACGCGTACCGGGGGCAGGTCAACCCGCTGCTCGCCCGGGCCGGCGAGCAGGCCCGGGCCGGCCACGACGGCGTCGACCACCGGGGGGCGATGCTGCTCGGCGCCGACCTGCGCCGGGCGTACCTGATCGGGGCGAACCTGCGCGGGGCCTGCCTGGTCGGCGCGGACCTGCGCGGCGCGGACCTGCGGGCCGCCGACGTCACCGGCGCGGACCTGCGCGGGGCCGACCTGCGCGGCGCGGACCTGCGCGGCACCCTCTTCCTGCACCAGTCCCAGCTCGACGCGGCCCGCGGCGACCGGAGCACCCGGCTGCCGGCGGCGCTGCGCCACCCCGGGCACTGGTCACCGCTGACGCTCACCCCCGTGCGCCGGCCCCGCCCGCCGGGACGCGACGGGGCTCGCCGGCGCGGACGGTGAGGCGCCGGCCGGCCCACCGCAGGGACAGCGGCGGTGGGCGCCTGCCGCCCACCCCGACCGGCAGGGGCGGCGCGGTGTTTGCCGGCCCACCAGACGGGCAGGTAGGTCGGCATGACTGACGAACAGCGCACCGACCGGGCCAGCACCGACGAGCCGGACGGCACCCCGGCGTACGAGGCGTCGCTGCGCCCGCCGGGCGACTCCCTGCACACCACGCAGGACACCGGCGACGACTTCGCGGACCTGCCTGCCGAGGAGCACCTGTCGGCGCGCGAGACCAGCCGCGCCGGATACGACGTGGACGCGGTCTCCGGGGCGGTCGACCCGTCCCAGGAGGAGGCGGTCAACCCCGCCAGCGAGGTGTAGCCGGCCCGAGAACGTGGGCCCGGAGGGTGTCGCCGCCCGGCCGGGCCCGGCGTGTGCCACGGGACCGCGCCGGCGGCGTCGGGTCGGTAGGGTGCGGCGGGTGGACAGGCAGATCCCGTTCGACCGGCTGCACAACTTCCGCGACCTCGGCGGCTGGCGCGCCGCTGACGGCCGCACCGTGCGGTGGAGGCTGCTGTACCGGTCCGACTCGCTGCACAAGCTGACCGGGGCCGACCTCGACCGGTTCCGGGCGCTCGGCGTCCGCACCGTGATCGACCTGCGCTACCCGTCGGAGATCGCCGCGCGCGGCCGGGCGCCCGAGCTGCCCGACCTGAGCTGGCACAACCTCAGCGTCGAGCACCGCGGCTACGACCAGGCCGAGATCGACCCGGAGGTGGACCCGTGGCGCTACCTCGCCGACCGGTACGCCGAGGTCGCCGCCGACGGGGTCGAGGAACTGCGCCGGGCGCTGGAGACGATCGCCGCCGCCGACGGGCCGCTGGTCTTCCACTGCGCCTCCGGCAAGGACCGCACCGGCCTGCTCGCCGCCCTGCTGCTGGCCCTGCTCGACGTCGACGAGGACCAGATCGCCGAGGACTTCGCGCTCACCGAGGCGGCCACCGACCGGCTGGTCGCCGACTGGCGGACCGCCCACCCGGGGCGCACCCTGCGCTGGCCCTCGTACGGCCGCGCGCCGGCCGAGGTCATCCGGCTGTTCCTGGCCGACCTGACCGCCGCGCACGGCTCGGTGCGCGGCTACGCCCGCGACCGGCTCGGAGTGGACGACGCCCTGGTCACCGTCCTGCGCGAACGGCTGCTGCACCGCTGACGGCGGCCCGCGCCTCGGTCATCCCCCGGTTGGCCAGCGCGTCGGCCCGCTCGTTCTCCGGGTGGCCGTTGTGCCCCTTCACCCACAGCCAGGTCACGTCGTGCCGGGCGCAGGCCGCCTCCAGCCGCTGCCACAGGTCGGCGTTCTTCACCGGCTGCTTCGCCGCCGTCCGCCACCCGTTGCGCTTCCACGAGGCCAGCCAGCTGGTGATGCCGTTGCGCACGTACGTGCTGTCGGTGTGCAGCCGGACGGTGACCGGCCGGGTCAGCGTCTCCAACGCCTCGATCGCGGCGGTCAGCTCCATCCGGTTGTTCGTCGTCGGGGCCGCCTCGCCACCGCACAACTCCCGCTCGTGGCCGCCGTAGCGCAGCACCGCGCCCCAGCCGCCCGGGCCGGGGTTGCCGCTGCACGCCCCGTCGGTCCAGATCTCCACCACCCGCTCGGACACCGCCTGCGCCATGCCGCAGAACCTACCGGTGCCCGCCGCCGCCACCGCGCGCCGGTGGCGGCGGCGGACGGCCACCGGCCTTCGACGAGGCGACCTACAAGAGGCGCAACGTCGTGGAGTGTTGCTCCAACCGCCTCGAGCAGTGGCGCGAACTGGCCACCCGCTACGCCAAACCCGCATCCCTCTACCGGACCAGCCTGCTCCTCGTCGCCACCGCTATCTGGCTTCGATGATCGGCAGGGATGCGGCTCGGTCCCCGGTCGAGCCGTCGATCTGCTCCCGGAGGATGTCGGCGTGGCCGCAGTGCCGCGCCAACTCACGAATCATGTGCACGTAGATGTAGCGCAGTGACACCCTGCCCAGGCGGGGATGAGGCACAGTGTCGTCGAGGGCGAAGCCGGCCGCGATCTGCCTCGATCGATCACAGGCCGTGGCGTACTCCGTGATGACGTCGGCGACCGTCTCGTCCGAGCCGACCTGCCAACTGGCGTCGTCACCGAGCGAGTCACCGGTGATCTGTTCACGTGGCTGCTGTGCCAGACAGTGCTGGAACCAGTTCCGCTCGACAGCGGCGACGTGTTTGACGAGGCCGACCAGCGTGGTGCGCGAGGGCACCAGGCTCCGACGGGCGTCATCCTCCGGCAACCCCCGGAGCTTGCCGACGATCACATCGCGGTACGCGTCGATGAAGGCTTCCAGAACCTCTCGCTCCGGTGCCGTGCTCGCGAGTTCCTCGCTGTCCAGCGGCCGGGCAGTCGTCACAGCGGAACCCTAGCCGTCTGAGGTTCCGTTTCGCCACGCCAAGAACGGCAGTACACCTAGGCGTCCGCCCGGCTGCGGTTGCGGGACCCCGACGCCGCCGTCAACCGGGCGCGCAGCCGGCCGGCCGCGTCACCGGCCACCGCCGAGGTCATCGGCAGCAGCGGGCTGGACCGCATCACCGCCAGGTCCTCGGCCACACTCGTGGCGCCGTCGAGGAACCGCAGCACCCGCTCCGGCGGGTTGCGGTCGAACAGCCGGTCGAAGAACTCCGGGCCGCCGACCGTCCCACGGTCCCACGCCCGCAGCGCGACCGCGTCCATCCACAGGTGACGACCCGGGTACGCCGACCGGGGCACCGGGGCCCGGCCGGCCGCCACCGCCCGGGCCACCTGCTCGGCCTGCCGACGCATCGCGGAGAAGGTGAACCCGGTCGACGGGCGGGTGGCCCCGCCGGCGGTGCCCAGGCGCACCACCCGGGCCGACGGTCGGCGCGCGAACGGCGCGTCGGTCATCGGGATCACCCCGTCCTCCACCTCCCGTACCGTCAGCGCGGCCAGGTCGAGCCCGAGCAGCGCCGCGTAGCCGCGCAGCGCCGCGTCGTACGCCGCGTCGTCGATGCGCGCCGGGGAGAACTCGGTGTACTCGACCAGGGCGTACCGGTCGCTGACCGGCAGCACGTAGCCGAAGGAGACCCCCCGGGCCGGCTGCGGGGTGCGGAAGTCCATCAGCACCGCCCGGTCCGGGTCGAACACCGGTGCGGCGGACTCCAGCCACCACCCGCGGAAGTGCTGCAACCAACTCGTCCGCCCGGGCCGGCGCGGAGGCCGGGGCCGGGAGTCGAGGACCCAGCGGGCCCGCAGCAGCGCCGCGCCGTCGCCGTCGCGGACGGTCACCCCGGCGCCGTCGTCGTCGAGCGCGTCGACCGCCGCGTCGATCCGGGTGGCGCCCAGCCGCCGCTCCGCCTCGGCGGCACGGGCGTAGAGCGGACCGGAGCGCAGCATCGCGTACCGCAACGGGGCGAGGTCGAGCACCCGCCGCCGGGCCGGCGTGCTCACCTCCACCCGCCGCCAACTGGCGCTGAGCAGCGGCTCCAGGTCCGCGTCCGGGGTGCCCCAGAACGCCCAGGTACGGTCCTGGCCACGCTTGCGCACCGGGTCGACCACGGCCACCCGCAGCCCGCGCAGGTCGTACCGGTCCAGGGCGGCGAGCACCAGCGAACCGGCGCCACCGCCACCGACGACGGCCAGGTCGACGTTCTCCACCCGCCCACGCTGTCACACCTGCGGCCCGCACCGGGCACGGCCCCCGCCACCCCGCACCGCCGGCCGGCTGCCGGTTCGGCGGCGAGCGGGTCCGGGGCCACAGCGCCGCGCGACGCCCCCACGACGACCGCCCCGGCCGGTACGGTGCGGCGGCATGAGCGTCCGACACGCCAACGCCCTCACCGCCCGCTGGGCGTCGCATCTGGACGACCGGCAGAGCGTCCTCTCCGGCGCGGGCGCGTACCCGCTGCTCGCCCTGCTCGCCCGGCACGCGGCCGGCCCCGCCCGCGACGAGCTGCGCGCTGTCGCCCCCGACCTCGACGACCTCGGCCTGGACGCCTCCCCCACCACCCGGCTCGCCGTCGGCTTCTGGTCCCGGCGCGGACTGCCGCTGGGCGAGGCGTGGCGGCGCGACGTGCCCGCCCCGATGCGCGGCGAGCTGACCGGCGACCCGGCGGTCGACCAACCCGTCCTCGACCACTGGGCGGCCACCCGCACCGACGGGCTCATCGACCGGATGCCGGTGCGCGTCGACCGCGGCACCGCGCTGGTGCTGGCCACCGCCCTGTCGGTGCGCACCGGCTGGGCCACCCCGTTCGACCCGGGCTGGTCCCAGCCCCGGCAGGGCCCCTGGCAGGGCCGCCGGCTGGCCGCCCTGCGCCGCCGCGACGACGACCTGACCGCGCTGCGGGTGGCGGACACCGCGGCGGGCGCGGTCAGTCTGCTCACCGTGACCGGCGACGCCGACGTCGACGTGGTGCTGGCCCTCGGCGAGCCCGACCGCCCCGCCCCGGCCGTGCTGCCGGCCGCGATCGGCGCCCTGGGCGGCGGCCCGACCCGGCCGCGGCACGCCGGACCGGGCGTCACCGAGGAGACCGTCGAGGCGTTCGACGACCACCCCGAACTGCGCGTCGCCACCGTCGCCTTCGCCGTCGACGCCGACCACGACCTGCTGCGCCGGCCCGAGCTGTTCGGGCTGGCCGCCGCCACCGGGGACGGCGACCACTTCCCGGGCATCTCCCCCCGCCTCAACGTCGACCAGGCCCGCCAGGCGGTGCGGGCGGAGTTCTCCGCCACCGGGTTCCGCGCCGCCGCGGTCACCGCCGTCGCCATGCGGGCCGGCTCCGCGCCGCCCCGGCACACCGTGCCCAAACGGGTGCTCCGCCTCGACGTCGACCGGCCGTTCGGGTTCCTCGCCGTGCACCGCGACACCGGCCTGGTGCTCGTCGCCGGTTGGGTGACCGACCCGACTCCCGCCTGACCGCGCCGGCCCGCGCCCCGCCCGGGGCGTAGGTTCGAGAAGTCGGACCGGCGAAGGGGGCAGGATGGTCGACGCGCTGCGGGTGGGGCTGCTGGGGTACGGGATCGCCGGGCGGGTGTTCCACGCCCCGCTGATCGCCGCCACCCCCGGACTGCGGCTGCACGCCGTGGTCACCGCCAACCCGGACCGGCGCGAGCAGGTCCGCCGGGAGCACCCCGACGCCCGCCTGGTCGACGACGCCGACCTGCTCTGGCGTACCCCGCAGGCGCTGGACCTGGTCGTGGTGGCCACGCCGAACCGGCAGCACCTGCCGATGGCCCGGGCCGCCGTCGCGGCCGGGCTGCCGGTCGTGGTCGACAAGCCGCTCGCCGCCACCGCCGCCGAGGGCCGGGCGCTGGTCGACGAGGCGCACCGGCGCGGCGTCCCGCTGACCGTCTTCCAGAACCGCCGCTGGGACGGCGACTTCCGCACCGCCCGCCGCCTCGTCGCCGGCGGCGAACTGGGCCGCGTCACCCGCTTCGAGTCCCGATTCGAACGCTGGCGCCCGGCGATCAAACCGGGCTGGCGGGAGAGCGCCGCCCCCGGCGAGGCCGGCGGCGCCCTGTACGACCTCGGCGCCCACCTCGTCGACCAGGCGGTGCAGCTGTTCGGGCCGGTGCGCACCGTGTACGCCGAGGTGGACCGGCGCCGACCCGGCGCGCTGGTCGACGACGACGCGTTCGTGGCGCTCACCCACACCGGCGGGGTCCGCTCCCACCTGTGGATGAGCGCGGTCGCCGCCCAGCTCGGCCCCCGGATGCGCATCCTCGGCGACCGCGCCGCGTACACCACGTACGGGCTGGACGTGCAGGAGGAGGCGCTGCGTGCCGGGGGTCGGCCGGACACGCCCGGCTGGGGCGAGGTCCCACCCGAGCGCCACGGCCTGCTCGGCGTCGACGGCGACCTGCGCCCGGTGCCCACCAAACCCGGCCGCTACCAGGACTTCTACGCCCAGCTCGCGACGGCGCTGCGCGGCGGCGGCCCACTGCCGGTCGACCCGGCCGACGCCGTCGCCACGGTCGAGCTGATCGAACTGGCGCACCGCTCCGCCGCCGAGGGCGTGGTGCTGCCGGTCAGCTCATGACCGGCTGACGGGCCGGCGGGTCGGCGTACGCGGCGGCGACGGTGGCCCGGTCGAACACCCGCCAGGTCGTCGCGGACACCGCCACCGCCACCACGAACCCGACCCAGTACGGCGCGGTCAGCCCGAACGCGCCGGCCACCACCCCGCCGAGCAACGCCCCCGCGCAGTTGCCACCGGCCGCGACGAACAACGTCGTCGCCCCCACCCGACCCTGCAACGCCGACGGGGTCAACCGCTGCCGCAGCGAACTGAACACGATGCCCCACAACGCCCCGTGCACCCCGAAGGCGAACAACGCGAACCCGATCAGCCAGGCGCTGGTCGAGGCGGCCAACGCCAGGTGCAGACCGGCCTCGACGAGCAGACCGACCCGCACCGTCCAGGTCGCGCTCACCCGGGCGACGAGGCGGTCGCCGACCGTCGCGCCGAGCAGCCCACCGACCGACATGCAGGTGAACAGCAGGCCGTAACCGACCGAGTCCAGGCCCAGCCGGTCGGTGGCCAGCAGCACCAGCACCGCCATCGCCGCGGTGAGGGTGAGGTTGAGCAGACCGATCAGCACCGCCATGGTGCGCAGCAGCCGCTGTCCCGCCAGGAACCGGAACCCCTCCACGATCTCCGCCCGCATCGACCGGGCCGCCGGGCGGTCGCCGTCCCCGACACCCCGGTACGACCCGGCGACCAGCGCGACGAGGACGGCGCTCAGCGCGTACGTGCCTGCGTTGACCGCGAACGGGATGCTCTCGGCGACCACGAAGAGGAACCCGCCGAGCGGGCCGGCCAGCATCCCGTTGGCCAGCGTGGTGCCGCCGCCGAGCCAGCCGTTGGCCCGCTCCAGCCGGGCCCGGGGCACCACCGCCGGCAGCATCGCCTGGCTCGCCGCGCGGAACACGATCTCGCCACTGTTGACCAGGAACAGCACCACGTAGAGCAGCGGCACCCCGGCCCGGCCGGTGAGCATCGCGCCGGCCAGCACGACGAGCGCGAGCACCCGCACCACGTCGATGACCACCATCAACCGGCGGCGGTCCACCCGGTCGGCGAGCACGCCCCCGGGCAACGCGAAGAGCAGCCAGGGCAGCCAGGCCACCCCGGCGGCCACCGACACCACCAGCGGGTCGTCGGTGCGCGCCGCCACGTACAGCGGCGCGGCGACCGTGGCCATGCCACTGCCCAACGCCGACAGGGTGCTCGCCGCCCACAGCCGGGCGAACCGCCCGTCCAGTCTCTCCCCCGTCACGGCCAGGCAACCTACCAGCGCCGACCCGTTCCGCCCGAGGCGTTTATCCGGACAGCCGAATCGCCGTTGAGCAGCCACCGCACGCTGTGGCACGGTCTGCCGGTGACCGACTACCGCGACCTCAACCGGGCCAACTGGGACGAGCGCGCCCCCGCCCACGCCGCCTCCCCCGACTACGCGGTGCGGCGCTTCGCCACCGACCCGTCCTACCTGAGCGAGGTGGTCCGCTTCGACCTGCCGCGCCTCGGCGACGTCGCCGGGCTGCGCGGCGTGCACCTGCAGTGCCACATCGGCACCGACACCGTCTCGCTGCACCGGCTCGGGGCGCGGATGACCGGGCTGGACTTCTCCGGCGCGTCGCTGGCCGAGGCCCGGGCCCTGGCCGAGCGGGCCGGCGCCGCCGTCGACTTCGTCCAGGCCGACGTGTACGACGCCACCGAGGTGCTCGCCCCGGGCGGTTTCGACCTGGTCTACACCGGCGTCGGGGCACTGTGCTGGCTGCCTGACATCCGCCGCTGGGCGCGGGTCGTCGCCGCGCTGCTGCGCCCCGGCGGGCGGCTCTTCCTGCGCGAGGGGCACCCGATGCTGTGGGCGCTGGACGACGCCCGCCCGGACGGGCTGCTGGTGGTCGACCACCCGTACTTCGAGCGTCCGGAGCCGATGGTGTGGAACGAGCCCGGCACCTACGTCGACACCGACGCGACGTTCCACCACCACACCACCCACGAGTGGAACCACGGCCTCGGCGAGGTGGTGACCGCGCTGCTCGACGCCGGGCTGGAGCTGACCATGCTCGTCGAGCACGACAGCGCGCCCTGGGACGCGCTGCCCGGCCGGCAGGTGAAGGACACCCACGGCGAGTGGCGGCTGGCCGACCGGCCGTGGCGGCTGGCGCAGACGTACACCCTGCAGGCCCGGCGGCGGTAAACCGGTGGCCCGCTCAGCCTCGTCGATGCTTGGCTGCACGGCATGACCGGACTGAACGACCCTGCCTTCTTCGACCGGTACGCCCACGAGTACGACGTGCGGGACAACCCGGATCCCACCGCCGCCGTCGAGTTCCTGGCCGCGCTCGTCCCCGACGGCGGACGGGTGCTGGAGTTGGCGATCGGCACCGGCCGGGTCGCCGTGCCGCTCGCCCGGCGCGGGGTGGCTGTCGAAGGGATCGAGGGCTCTCCGGCCATGCTGGAACGGCTGCGCGCCAAGCCCGGGGGCGCGGACCTCCCGGTCGTCCTCGGCGACATGGCCGACGTGGCGGTCGACGGCCCGTACGACCTGGCGTACCTGGTCTTCAACACCCTGTTCAACCTGCCGGACCAGGACCGGCAGGTGGACCTGTTCCAGGGCGTGGGCCGGGTCCTCGCCCCCGGCGGGCTGTTCGTCGTCGAGGCGTTCGTCCAGGACCTGCGCGACTTCGACCGCGACCAGCGGGTCGCCACCCGCCGGATCACCGAGGACTCGGTGCAGATGGAGTTCCTCCAGCACGACCCGGTCGCCCAGGCGGTCACCTATCAGCGGGTCAGCATCGACGCGGGCGGCACCACGCTGCGGCCGCTGCGGCTGCGCTACTGCTGGCCGGCGGAACTGGACCTGATGGCCCGGCTCGGCGGGCTGCGCCTGCGGCACCGGTGGAACGGCTGGGACCGCGCCCCGTTCACCGCCGACAGCCGCCAGCACGTCTCGGTGTACGAGCGGGTCTGACGGCCCGGGGCGGCGGTGGGAGAATCCCGCATGCCCGTCACCAACCCCTGGCTCGCCGGCCCCGCCCCCACCGCCCGCCTGGACCGGGACCGTCTGGAAGAGCGCATCCTGAACCTGCTGTCGTCGCAGAACATGTGCGTGCTCGCCACCACCGGTCCGGACGGCCCGCTCGCCACCCCGGTGCGCTACTTCCACCTCGACTTCACGGTCGTGTTCACCACCGCCGCCGGCTCGCCGAAGATGCGCAACATCGCCGCCGACCCGCGCGTCTCGGTGGGGATCTTCGCCCCGCTCGTCGGGCAGGCCAGCAGCCGGGGCGCGCAACTGTTCGGCCGGGCCCGGACGCTGCACCCGGACGACGCCGGGTTCGACCACCACTGGCCCGCCGTGCGCTGGCAGTCCGACCACGTGGAACGGTCCCGGTCGCTGGACGAGCCGCCGAGCGGCCCGCTGGTCGTCGTCGAGGCGGAACGGATCGTCTACACCGAACACTGGCTGCGCCGCGACGGGTACGCCCCACGCCAGTTCTGGCGCCGCGTCCCGGGCTAGCGCTCCCCTCCCCGCTGCTCGTTCCGGTCGTGGCGTGCCGAGCGGGGGGAGGTCACCACCCCTACGGCATCCTAGGAGGCTAGCCCCGTCGAGATCATCGAACCGCCGGGCAACCGGGGGAACTCCCGGCGGGGCGGGGCGGACCTCGCGAGCGGGGACGAACGCTCCCGACCCGGCCGGCAGCGGACGAGCGGGGACGCCCCGACGCCGCCCCGACGGGCGGTGTGTGCGTTCCTGGCCGGGCATTTCCGCAGCTCCCGGCCAGACAGAAAACACGTGACGGCAACGAGGATTTCTCATTTAGCCCGACCTCGGGGCCCAACCCTCCTAGTGTTGGCCACACCGGTGCTAGTTACGGAGTTGGCCACCCGAACGACGTCCCACGCAGACAGCGGACGAAAAGTGAGGGAAGACGCGTATGAAGGCACAGAGAGTTCTCGTATCGACAGCGCTCGGCGTGGGACTCGGCATGCTCGCCCTGCCCGCCGCCGCGCTCGCGCAGACCACGGTGTCACCGTCCACCACGCCGGTAGGCGGCACGGTCGTGCTCACCGCGACGGGCTGCAACCCGAAGGCCGGCGACGCGATCTTCCGCGTCACCGGGCCGAACCGGGACCAGAACGTCCGCTCCACCACCGCCGCCGCCGGCGGCGGGCTGAGCGCCGAACTCTTCACCGCCGGCTTCACCCTCGGCACCTACACGGTGACCGCCACCTGCGGTGACGGCAGCTCGGCCGGCTCCGCCACGTTCACCGTCACCCCGATCGGCGGGGCGCCCGCCGGTGGCGGTGGCGGCGGTGACGGCGCCCCCACCGGCCTGCTCGCCGCGGGGGGCGCGCTGGCCGGAGCCGCCGCGATCGGGGCGACCGTCCTGGTGCGCCGTCGACGTCGGGCGGCCACCGCCGCCTGACCTCCGACACCACACGACACCATCCCTTTCGGACGGGTGCCCGCGCCGGAGACGGCGTGGGCACCCGGACCACATCGCCATCGGGGAGGTGCGGCGATGACCCCCTTCACCCGTACCCGGGCGGCGGTGGCCGCGACGACCGTGGCCGCCACGGCCGGGATCACCCTGATCGCCGTGGGGCTGACCGGGACCCCGGCGGGCCCGCCGCAGCCCGGCGCGGACGCCCGGGGTACGGAGCGCAGCAACTCCCCCGGGCCGGTGCTGCCCCGCTCGGAGCCGCGGCGCATCGAGATCCCCGCGATCGGCGTGCGCGCCGACCTCGTCCCGGTCGCCGGCGACCCGACCGGCACCCTGGAGGTGCCGCCGCTGGACCAGCCCGCCGTGGCCGGCTGGTACCTGCCGGGCGCGAGCCCCGGCGAGGCCGGCAACGCCGTCATCGTCGGGCACGTCGACACCCGCGACGGGCCGGCGGTCTTCTTCGAGCTGGGCCGGCTGCGCCCCGGGGACACCGTGCTGGTCACCCGCGGCGACGGCCGGGTGGTCACCTTCGTGGTGGACGGCGTCGGGGCGTACCCGAAGCGGAGCTTCCCCACCGCGATGGTCTACGGCCCCGGCGGGCCCGGCGCCGCGCTGCGCCTGGTGACCTGCGGCGGACGCTTCGACGAACGCTCCCGCGACTACTCCGACAACATCGTGGTCCGCGCCACCGCCGTGTCCTGACACCGCACCGCCGACTGCGGCGCCGCCGTACTACGGTGGGCCCTCGGCGGGGCGAGGCGGAGGTGGACGGGTGCGACGGCGAGCGGTGGCGGCACTGGCCCCCCGGCTGGGATCACTGGTCGGGCGGCTGCTGCGGCTCGACGAGGGGGTGGACGCCCCGGCGACCCGACGGTCCAATCCGGACGCGGTGGTCGACTGCGCGGTCTACGTGCACGGCCGCCGGGAACCGGGGCGCCCGCACTACGCCGACGCCTACGACCGCTCCCGACGGGGTCGCGGCGCCTTCGTCTGGCTCGGCCTGCACGATCCGGACCCGGCGGTGATGGCCCAGGTCGGGCAGGTCTTCGGCCTCGACGAACTGCTCGTGGCCCAGGCCCTCACCGACGGTCACCGCCCCACCGTGCAACGGCACGGCGACGTGACGCTGCTGGTGGCGCGCACCGCCGGGTACGTCGAGCACAGCGAGCTGACCGCCACCTCGGAGGTGGTCGACACCGGCGACGTGATGGTCTTCCTCGGCGACCGGTTCGTGGTGACCGTCCGGCACGGCGCCTCCGGTGCGCTGGCCACGGTGCGCGAGGAGATCCAGCGCCGCCCCGCGGTGCTGGCCGAGGGGCCGTGGGCGGTCGCGTACGCGGTGACCGACCGGATGGTGGACCTGTACCTGGAGGTCGCCGCCCACCTGGAGCACGACCTGGAGCGGGTGGAGGAGAGCGTCTTCGCCCCGGACCGCTCCGCCGACATCCAGCACATCTACCAACTCAAGCGCGAGCTGGTGGAGTTCAAGCGGGCGGTGCTGCCCCTGGCCGAGCCGGTCCGCGCCCTGGTCACCGTCCGCGACGGCGGGCCGCCGCCCGGACTGCGCCGCTGGTTCGTCGACGTCGAGGGGCGGCTGGCCCGGGCGGTCGACCGGGTCGCCGCGTACGACGAACTGCTCAACTCGGTGCTGCAGTCCCGCCTCACCCAGCTCGCCGTCGCGCAGAACAACGACATGCGCAAGATCGCGGCCTGGGCGGCGATCGCCGCCACCCAGACGGCCGTGGCCGGCGTGTACGGGATGAACTTCGCGCACATGCCCGAGCTGAAGTGGACGTACGGCTACCCGGCCGCGTTGCTGCTGATGACGACCGTCGCGGTCGTCCTGCACCGGCTGTTCCGCCGCTCGGGTTGGCTGTAGCGCGCCGTCACGGTCGGCCGAGGTCGGCCAGCTCGCGGTCCAGCCGACCGGCGAGCCGGCGGACCCGGCCCGGATCGGAGCCGGCGGTGATGCCCCGGCTGGGCATCTCGACGGTCATCAGCAGGTAGAGGTGCAGCCGGTAGAGGCCGCTGCGGCGGCGCACCCCGTCGTCGTCCGGTCCGACGCCGTGGGCGGCCGCCCGGTAGCCGCGCAGGAACGCGTCGCCCGGCTCGTCCTCGGCCCGGCGGCCGAGCAGCGGCGAGACCAGGTCCATCACCGGGTCGCCCCAGAGGTGGCGCTCACCGTCGACGAGGCCGGTGAGCCGGTACGCGCCGTCCTCGCCGACGTCGGCGAGGACGTTGCCCGCCCAGCCGTCGAAGTGCAGCAGCGCCGGACGGCGTACCGCGTCGAGCACGGCGGCGTGCCGGTCGACCAGCTCCCGCAGCCGGGACGCGGGCACGGGCAGCGGCACCGCCCAGTCGGCCGCGTCGGCGAGCAGCTCGTCCAGCATCGCGGTGAACGCCGCCCGCCAGGTCGGCCCGCCCGCCCGGCCACCGTCGTAGCCGAACCGGTCGCCGGTCACCCGGTGCAACGCGGCCAGCGCCGCGCCGAGTTGCTGCCGGACCGGCTCGACGGGCACCCCGTCGGCGGCGAGATCGGCCAGGGTACGGCCGGGCAGGTGACCGACGAGCAGCCAGTCGCCGAGGTCGGCGTCGCTGCCGTGGTGCAGCAGCGGCGGCACCGGCACAGCCGGCGCCCGCGCGGCGACGAGCCGCAGGTACCGCGCCTCGGCGGCGACGAGCCCCCGCTCGTAGCGCAGCAGCGGCACCTGCGGCGGTGGCCCGACCTTGAGCACCACGGTGCGGCCGTCGTCCAGGCCCACCCACCAGACCGCGGCGAACCCGCCCCCGGTCAACGGTCCGCACCCGGTCACCCGGACGGTCGGGCCGAGCGACGCCGCGACGTAGCGGCGCACCTGGTCGGGATCGAGCAGGCGTCGGGTGGGGCTCATCCGGCGTACGGTATCCCGCCGGCCGCGCTCGCACCGTCCTGCGGCCGCCCACCGGGCCGGGCCGGGCCGGGACCTCGGCGCCACGCCGTAGGCTGGCGGCCGTGATGTGGCAGCGGTACGTGGCGATCGGGGAC
Source organism: Micromonospora coxensis (assembly GCF_900090295.1). NCBI lineage: Bacteria > Bacillati > Actinomycetota > Actinomycetes > Micromonosporales > Micromonosporaceae > Micromonospora > Micromonospora coxensis. Next base: position 323,631 of record NZ_LT607753.1, read on the forward strand.
AGCACCACGGAGGGACTGGACGACCCGGACGGCGCGGGCGGTTACCGGGGCTGGGCCGACCGGTTCGCCGAGTCCGTCGCCCGCGCCCAGGGCGGCCTGGAGTACGCGAACCTGGCCATCCGGGGCCGCACCACGGCCCGGATCCTGGCCGAGCAGTTGCCGGTGGCCCTCGACCTCGCCCCGGACCTGTGCACGGTGGTCGCCGGCATGAACGACGTCCTGCGGCCCTCCTTCGACGCCGCGCGCACCGCCGCCGACGTCGGGACCATGCAGCGGGCCCTGGTCGGGCAGGGGGCCACGGTGCTGACCTTCACGCTGCCCGACCCCGTGCCGGTGATGCCGCTGGCGCGTCCGTTGCGCGGCCGGATCGTCGCCCTCAACGCGGCGCTGCGCCGGGTCACCGCCGACACCGGCGCCACGCTGGTGGACTTCGCCGCGCACCCGGTCGCCTCCGACCCCCGGCTGTGGAGCGACGACCGGCTGCACGCCAACAGCGCCGGTCACGAGCGGATCGCCGCGGCGCTGGCGTACACCGCCGGGCTACCCGGGCACGACGACTCGTGGACCCGCCCGCTGGCGGCCCCGCCCCGGCGGCGCGGCCACGAGGTGCTCCGCGCCGAGCTGGCCTGGGCCCGCCGGCACCTGCTGCCCTGGCTGGGACGGCACCTGCGGGGGCGGTCCTCCGGCGACGACCGGGTGGCAAAGCGTCCGGTGCCGCTGCCGGTCGAGCCGACCTGAGCCGCCGCCGACAGACCGGCGAGACCGACGACGGGCCGGCCGAGACCGGCGGGGCGGAAAGCCGGCGGACAGGAGCGTCCCGGGTCGGCATGATGGCCCGGTGAACCGCACCGAGCGCGCGGCGCTGGCCGCCGAGACCGACCGCCTGGTCGCCGAGGGCCGGTACGGCCCGGTGCCCGCCGCCACCCTGCACCTGCCCGACGAGCCGCTGCCCGAGCCCGGCCCGGTCGGCACGTCCGTGGTGGAGGTGACCGACGAGACCACCCTCGCCGCCGCCCGGCGGCTCACCGCCACCGGCGACGACCCGGTCGCCTGCCTGAACTTCGCCTCGGCGAAGAACCCCGGCGGCGGGTACGCCACCGGCGCGCAGGCCCAGGAGGAGAGCCTCGCCCGCTCGTCCGCGCTGGTCGCGAGCCTGCGCACGGCCCCGGAGTTCCACGAGCACCACCGGGCGCGACGCGACCCGCGCTACACCGACCGGGTGGTGCACTCCCCCGACGTGCCGGTGTTCCGCGACGACACCGGACGGCTGGTCGAGCCGTACCGGGTGGCCTTCCTGACCGCGGCGGCGCCCAACGCCGGGGCGTTGCGTCAGCCGGCCGACCTGGCCGGGGTGCTGCGCCGCCGGGCGGCGCGGGTGCTCGGCGTGGCGCTGGCGCACGGGCACCGGCGGCTGGTCCTCGGCGCGTGGGGGTGCGGCGTGTTCCGCAACGACCCGGCGCAGGTGGCGGCCGCCTTCGCCGACCTGCTGGGCCCGGGCGGCCGGTACGCGGGCGCGTTCGACCTGGTGGTCTTCGCGGTGCCGGACGCGACGAACCGCCGGCCGTTCGCCGCCGCGTTCGGCGTCGGCGACCGGTCGGCGGGCTGAGCGGCTCAGCGTTCGATCGGCGGGCGGGTGCGGGCGCGCTTGAGTTCGAAGAACCCGTCGGTGCCGGAGACCAGCACCACCCCGTCCCAGAGCCGGCCGGCGTCCTCGCCGCGCGGGATCGGGGCCACCACCGGCCCGAAGAAGGCGGTACGCCGCCCGCCGGGGTCGGTGACGTGGATGGTCGGGGTGCCGAGGTCCTCGCCGACCGGTTCCAGCCCGGAGTGGTGGCTGGCGAGCAGCGCCTCGTCGTACCCGGTCTGCTCGGCCGCGTCGGCCAGGTCGACGGGGAGTCCCACCTCGCGCAGCGCCGCCTCGTAGAGGTCCCGCCCGATCGGGGCGCGGTCGTGGTGGATCCGGGTGCCCAGGGCGGTGTACAGGTCGCGCAGCACCTCGTTGCCGGCCTTCTGCTCCGCCGCGACGGCGACCCGGACCGGACCCATGCCGGGCTTCAGCCACTCCCGGTACCACTCGTCGAGGTCGTCGCGGCCGTCGTTGAGCACGCTGAGGCTCATCACGTGGAAGCGGACCCGCACCGGGCGGATCCGCTCCACCTCCAGCAGCCAGCGGGAGGCGTTCCACGCCCACGGGCAGCGCGGGTCGAACCACATGTCGGCCGTCGTCATCGTCGGTCCTTCCAGGATCGGTGTGCGTACCGTCGATCCTGGCGCGCGGATCGGCCCAGCAGGAGTGCCGATCCGCGTCGCTCTGACTGGGCCAATCCGGTCCGGGCCGGGCCGGCGTCGCCGCCGGCCCGGCCCGGACCGCCCGGTCAGGCCGGGCCGGCGGTGCGACGACGGCGAGCGAGGAGGACCAGCGCCACCCCGAGCAGCAGGGCCGCGACCGCCGCGCCGGCGAGCACCGGTACGGGGAACGCGTCGCCGGTCACCGGCAGCTTGCCGCCCTTGACCGGGATGGTCAGCCGCGACTCGGGCGAGACCGGGGCCGGCCCGGACGGCGGCGTGCCGGTCGCCGTGGCGGTGTTGGTGATCGACCCGTGGCGCACGTCGGCCCTGCCGACGGTGTAGACCGCCACGCAGGTCACCGACGCGCCGGCGGCCAGGGTCACCGACCCGTTCGGGGCCCGGTCGGGTCCACAGGTGATCGGGCCGAGGTTGGCCGGGTCGGCAGGCGCGACCAGGGTGTCGGTGACGGTGACCCCGGTCAGCGTGACGGACCCGACGTTGGTCACCAGGAACCGGTAGGGCACCCGTTCGCCCGCCCGGTGCGCCTTGTCGACCGGCGAGGACTTCACCACCGTGATCGCGGCGTCCCGGGTGGCGGTGACCGTGGCCGAGGCCGGGTCGGAGCGGGCCGGGTCCAGCGGCGGCGCGCCCGGCACGTCCGGCGGGGCGCCGGTGGCGACGGCGGTGTTGGTGATCGTGCCGGTCGCCACGTCCGCCTCGGTCACGGTGTAGGTGGCGGTGCAGGTGACGCTCGCCCCCGGGTCGAGGGTGAGCGCACCGTTCGGCACGTCGCCGCAGCCGATCGCGGGTGCCGGCCCGGTGCCCGAGAAGTCGGTCTCGGTGACCGTCACGGAGGTCAGCGTGGTGTTGCCGGTGTTGGTGACGACGTACCGGTAGGTGACGGTGTCACCGGGGCGGGAGACCACCTGCGGGCTGACCGACTTGGCCAGGCCGATCGACGGCTTGAGCACCGGCAGGTCCAGCGGCGAGGGCGGGGACACCGGCTTCGGGCCGAACGGCGGGGTGCCGGTGGCGGTGGCCACGTCGAGCAGGGACGCCTGCGCGTAGTCGGCCGGCGAGACCGTGTACGTGGCCCGGCACTCGATCGACTCACCGGGGGCGAGGGTGACCTGCCCGTTCGGGGTGTCGTCGGGGCCGCACACGATCGGCGACAGGAAGGCCCGGTCCGCCGGGAAGAGCAGGGTGTCGTTCACCGTCACCCCGGTCAGGGTGAGCCCGCCGGTGTTGACCACCAGGTAGCGGTAGCGGACCTGCTGCCCCACCTCGGTGATGCCGGTGGTCGGTGACGCCTTGACCACCTGGACGGCCGCCTCGATGTCCGCGTCGGGGATGGTCAGCGACGACGGCGGGGACTCGACCGGTGTGGTGGCGCCCGGCGGGGTGCCCCGGGCGACCGCGGTGTCGGTGACTCCGCCGTTGTCCAGGTCGGCCTGGGTCACCGTGTAGGTCGCCGTGCAGCTGGTCGAGGCGCCGGGGGCCAGGGTCGTGGCCGCGCAGCTGACCGGGCCCAGGTCCGCGTTCGACGAGGGCGGGGTCTGGGTGTCGACGACGGTCACGTCGGTCAGGGTGCGTCCGCCGGTGTTGACGACGTGGAAGTCGTACCGCACCTGCTGCCCGACCGTGCTGATGGTGACGGTGGTGGACGCCTTGGTGACGGTGATCGACGCGGTCACCTCGGTGGCGGGGATGGTCAGTGAGGACGGCGGGGACTCGACGGGTGTGGTGGCGCCCGGCGGGGTGCCCCGGGCGACGGCCGTGTCGGTGACGGCGCCGTTGTCGAGGTCGGCCTGGCTGACCGTGTACGTGGCGGTGCAGGTGGTGGACTCCCCGGGCGTCAGGGTCGTCACCGGGCAGCTGATCGGCCCCAGGTTCGCGTTCGACGACGGCGGGGTCTGGGTGTCGACGACGGTGACGTCCGTCAGGGTGCGCCCGCCGGTGTTGGTGACCAGGAACTCGTACGGCACCTGCTGGCCCACGGACTCGATGGTGGTGGTCGTGGAGTGCTTGACCACGGCGATGCCGGCGACGACGTCCTCGGCCGGGATGGTCAGTGACGACGGGGCGGACTCGACCGGTGTGGTGGTGCGGGGCGGCGTGCCCCGGGCGACGGCCGTGTCGCTGACGCCGTCGTTGTCGAGGTCGGCCTGGCTGACCGTGTACGTGGCGGTGCAGGTGGTGGACTCCCCGGGCGTCAGGGTCGTCACCGGGCAGGTGACCGGTCCCAGGTTCGCGTTCGACGACGGCGGGGTCTGGGTGTCGACGACGGTCACGTCGTTCAGCGTCTGGTTGCCGGTGTTGGTGACCAGGAACTCGTACGGCACCTGCTGACCCACCGCGTTGATGGTGGTGGTCGGCGAGTGCTTGACCACGGTGATGGCGGGCGTCGGCTCGCCGGTGATGGTCAGGGACGACGGCGGGGAGACCACCGGGTCGCCGCCGCCGGGCGGGGTGCCCCGGGCGGTGGCCGTGTCGCTGACCCCGCCGATGTCCAGGTCGGCCTGGGTGACGGTGTAGGTGGCGGTGCAGGTGGTGTCCTCACCCGGAGCGAGCGTCGTCACCGGGCAGCTGATCGGCCCCAGGTTGGCGTTCGACGACGGCGGCGTCTGCACGTCGGTCACCGCCACCTGCGTCAACGTCAACCCACCCGTGTTCACCACCAGGAACCGGTACGGCACCTGCTGCCCCACCGCGCTGATCGCCGTCGTGGTCGACGACTTGGTCACCGCGATCGAGGCGGTCACCCCGGCCTGCGGGATGGTCAGCGTCGACGGCGGCGAGGTCACGGGGGTGGTGCTGCCCGGCGGCGTGCCCCGCGCGGTCGCGGTGTCGGTCACGCCGTCGTTGTCCAGGTCGGCCTGGGTGACGGTGTAGGTGGCGGTGCAGGTGGTGTCCTCGCCCGGAGCGAGCGTCGTCACCGGGCAGCTGATCGGCCCCAGGTTGGCGTTCGACGACGGCGGCGTCTGCACGTCGGTCACCGCCACCTGCGTCAACGTCAACCCACCCGTGTTCACCACCAGGAACCGGTACGGCACCTGCTGCCCCACCGCGCTGATCGCCGTCGTGGTCGACGACTTGGTCACCGCGATGGACGCCTCGATCCCCGAGGCGGGGATGGTGAGGGTGGACGGTGGCGAGGTGACCGGGGTGGTGGCGCCCGGCGGGGTGCCCCGGGCGGTGGCCGTGTCGGTGACCCTGCCGTTGTCCAGGTCGGCCTGGGTGACCGTGTAGGTGGCGGTGCAGGTGGTCGCTGCTCCGGGTGCGAGCGTGGTCACCGGGCAGCTGATCGGCCCCAGGTTCGCGTTCGACGACGGCGGCGTCTGCACGTCGGTCACCGCCACCTGCGTCAACGTCAACCCACCCGTGTTCACCACCAGGAACCGGTACGGCACCTGCTGCCCCACCGCGCTGATCGCCGTCGTGGTCGACGACTTGGTCACCGCGATGGACGCCTCGATCCCGGCGACGGGGATGGTCAGCGAGCTGGGGTCGGAGAGGACCGGGGTGGTGCTGCCCGACGGGGTGCCCCGCGCGGTGGCCGTGTCGCTGACCGCGCCGTTGTCCAGGTCGGCCTGGGTGACGGTGTAGGTGGCCGTGCAGGAGGTGGACGCGCCGGGATCCAGGGTGGTGACGGGGCAGCTGACCGGGCCGAGGTCACCGCCGGAGGACGGCGGGGTGCGCACGTCGGTGACGGCGACGTCGGTGAGCCGCACCGTGCCGGTGTTGACCACCCGGTACGTGTACGGCACCTGCTGGCCGACGGTGTCGACGGTGACCGTGGTCGAGGACTTCACCACTTCGATGCTGGCCTGGGTGGCGCCGTCGCAGGCGAGGGTGGTGCTGAACGGGAAGTAGTGGATCTCGCCGCCCCGGTGGTCGAGGGTCCGGGTGATGATGCTGCCCTCGGTGTTGCTGGCCGACAGGTCGACCAGGTCGGCATTCGGCGCGTAGATGCTGCCCTCGATGGTGCGGGCGGCGGCGGTGAGGGTGATCCGGGTGGCGGTCGGGAAGTTGATCAGGATGTAGCGGGCCTCCTCGCCGCCGATGCCGGAGAAGTTCGGCGCGGTCCAGGAGAAGTCGTTGCCGACACTCGTGGTGTCCACGTTGATCAGCAGCGGGGTGCTCGCGGTGGGTCGGCTGGCGAAGGTCAGCGTCTCGATGTTGGCGAGGTCGGTGGCGCTGATGTTCAGCACGTTCGTCACGCCCGGGGCGAGGGTCACCACGGCGTTGCTGCCCGGCGGGATCGGCCGGGGCAGGACGTCCCCGTTGGGGGTACGTAGCACCACGGTGTTGTCGCAGGTGGCCAGGCCGGTGGAGGTGCTGCGGAAGTCGGCGAAGGCGGCCTCGAAGTTGATCGGGGAGGCGGGGCCGACGCTGCTCGGCGCCTGCCGGGTGGTCAACTCGACCCGGGGCGTGGCGTCGTAGTTGTTCGTCGGCAGGATACGGGTGTTGACCTGCGCGCCGTTGTTGTCGGTGTCCCGGACGACGGTGCCGGTCAGGTCACCGACCTTGGCGTACCCGCCGGAGAGGACCTGGAGCCGGGAGCCCGGCACGCTGCCGGCGAAGTCGACCCGTCCGCCCACGACCAGGGCGGTGGGTCGGGTGTCCCCGGGCGCGACGAAGGAGCCGACACTGTTGTTGGCGAGTTGGTACGTGCCGAAGGTGAGGTTTCCACCGACGGCCATGGTGCCCTCGTTCTCCGCGCTGATCGCGTTCGCGTCGCCCTCGGTCATCACCCCGAAGCTGAGCGCCGGCGCGACCGGGTTGACCGGTCCCACGCCGGCGACGGCGACCAGCCGGTCGTCCGGTCGGTGCGACGGTGGCGCCACCGAGGCGCTGACGAACACCATCCCGATCGCCGCGACGGCGGCCACGGTCCGCCGTCGACTTCTGGTCCAGAGCGAGCTTTGCATTTTGCCCCCGTTTGTCCGACTCGATGCGCAGCGTATCGGTGGGGCGGTTGTGACGAGGGGTGTTCCGAGATCCGGAGGTGGCGCGCGGTCAGGGCGGCGGCACCGGCGCGCGCCTCCCGGGGGCGGGCTGCCGGAGGGCTGTCACCTGATGTCCGGTCTGACCTGCGGGATCCCGTGGCCGGGCCACCCCCGTGGCGGAATCGGCGGCGGGGTCGCGGCGTTGTACATGGCATAACCACCGGCGCTCCCCGCCCGGGACGCCATCCGCAACGGCCCCCGCCACCCGGCCTGCGGAATGCGGGCCCCGCCGGACGGGTTACATCCCCCCGGACACCGAGGCCCCGCCCCGGAATGCCGGCCCGGCCGGCTTGGTTACATCCCCCGGGACACCGAGACACCGGCCTGCGGAATGCGGGACCGACCGGATCGGTTACATCCCCCTGGACACCCGAGCAGGCACCGCCGCCAGGCGTCCCCCCCGGACCCCGCGCAGGCACCGCCGCCGGACCGTCCCCCTCGAACTTCCCCCCTTCGCGGCACACCCCCCAACGCGCGCTGCCGCACATCCCCCGACGCAGAAGGAGCATCCCCATGCGTACCGACATCCTGCGCAAGACCGCCCTGACCGCCCTCACCATCACCGCCACCACCGGCGGCATCGCCGCCCCCGCCCTGGCCGCCCACGCCGCCGACAAGCCCCAGGCCGAGCGCAAGCCCGCCACCGAGCGACAGCTCAAGGTCGACTACGAAGCCCAGCCCAACTTCTACTACTGCGGCCCCGCCGCCGCCCGCAACGCCCTCAGCGTCCAGGGCAAGGACATCGACGTCGACGCCATGGCCAAGATCATGGGCACCACCGAGAACGGCACCAACAGCATCAACGACATCACCCCCGTCCTGAACAAGGAAACCGGCAAGACCGACGCCTACCGCAGCGTCGAGATCAAGACTCCGAAGGCCGACACCAAGCAGACCGACACGATGCGCGCCGACATCGTCGCCGCCATCAACGACGGCCACGCCATCGTCGCCAACATCGCCGGCACCGCCACCGACACCAACGGCGACACCCACTCCTTCGAAGGCGGGCACTACATCAGCGTCACCGGCTACCGCGACAACGGCCACACCGTCACCATCACCGACTCCGCCAACCCGAACACCGCCAGCTACGAGATGGACATCGACACCCTCGCCGACTGGACCGCCACCCGCGGCTACGCCCACTGACCCACCACGACAAGGGCCGACCCCCACCCAGGGGTCGGCCTTTCGTCGTACCCGGGCGGGGCGGCGGCGGTGGGTGCGGCAGGATGGGGCCGTGGCGAGACGTACCACCCGTCGGGGTGTGCCCGGCGATCCGGGCCGGTCGTGTCCGTGCGGCTCCGGCCTGCCGTACGCCGACTGCTGCGGCCCGGTGCACCGCGGCGAGGGCACCGCCGGCACGGCGGAGGCGTTGATGCGGTCCCGGTACAGCGCGTTCGCCGTGGGCGACGTCGACTACCTGCTGCGCAGTTGGCACTCCTCGACCCGGCCGGCGCGGCTGCGCCTCGACCCGGGGCAGCAGTGGACCCGCCTGGAGATCGTGGACACCGAGCGGGGCAGCCTCTTCGACAGCACCGGCACGGTCACGTTCCGGGCCCACTACCGGGAGGCGGGCCGGCCGGGGACGCTCGACGAGCGCAGCCGTTTCGTCCGCGAGGACGGCCGCTGGGTCTACCTCGACGCCGAGCCCGGCTGACCGGCCCGCCCCGGTCCCCCGCCGGGACGGCCGGCCACCGTCACCCGGCCGCCCCGGCTCTGCCCGCCACGGCCGGCGCCGGCTGCCGCGCGTCCCGGGAGGTCAGCAGCCAGACCACGACCGCGAGGTACGGCACGGCCGCCACGACGAAGGCGGTGGCGTTGCCGGAGACGCCGGCGAGCAGCCCGTACCCGCCGTAGACGGCGATGATGGCGAGGTCGGTGGCCATCCCGGCGGCGGAGGTGACGGTGGCGCGGCTCGGGCCGGTGATCCGGGCCTGGAGCCGGGCGTCGGCCAGTACGGTGGCGATCTGGAAGGCGCCGAAGGCGACGCCGAGCAGCACGAATCCCGCCGGATGCCGCAGTCCCGCCCCGACCGCGAGCGTCACCGCGGCGACGAGCAGCAGGGCGGCGTAGCCGCGGGTGCCCAGCCGCTCGGCCGGCGCGGTCAGCAGCCCGCCCAGGGTCACCCCCAGCCAGGTGAGCAGGAGCAGCAGCGGCACGGTCGACTCGGCGACGCCGGTGTCCCGGGCCAGCAGCGGCGTGTACTCGTCGAGGGCGCCCCAGACGGTGGCGACCGCCGGCACCAGCAGCAGCGCGGCGCGTACCCGCCGGTCGGCGCGGGCCTCGGCCAGGCCGGCGCGCAGGCTCGCCAGCCAGCCCAGGTCGTCGCCGTCGTCGCCGTCCACGTCGGGCGAGGCGGTGGCGCGGTGCTCGGGCAGCCGGGTCGCGACGGCGGCGGCGAGCAGGCAGGCCAGCACGCTGGCCGCCCCGACGGCCGGGTAACCGCCGAGGGCGAGGACCGGACCGGCCAGGCCGATCGAGGTGAGCGCCCCGAGCACCCCGGCGGTCTTCGCCCGGCCCATGGTGCGGGCGTAGCGGCCGGCGGCGTCGAGGCGGTCGAGTTCGGTGAAGACCAGCGCCTCGAGCGCGCCGGAGCCGAGCGCGCCACCGGCTCCCCAGAGGACGAAGCCGACGGCGAACGCCGGGTACGACGGGAGCAGCACCCACAGCGCGTAGCCGGCGCCGGCCAGCAGCGGCGCGAGGCAGAGCAGCAGGCGGCGGGAGACCGCGTCGGCCCAGGCGCCGGAGGGCACCTCCAGCAGGATGCTGGTCGCCGACCAGACGACGAAGAGCGACGAGATCTGCCCGACGGACAGGCCGGTGTCGCTGAACAGCAGCGCGTAGAGCGGATAGAGCAGGATGAAGTCGGACAGGAACGCGTACGCGTAGAGCGTGCCGGCCAGGCGACGGACGCGGGGATCGGGCACGCGTGCGGAGACGGTGGTCATGGGGGCCTTTCCACGGGACCGGACGGACGCGGGACGTACCCGTCGCCCGGTGGTCCGCGGCAGCGGCCCTCAGGGGCGGATCAACATCGCCAGGTCATGAGCCGATGCTAGCCCGCGCCGGAGCCGGCCGGGGCCCCTGGACACGCGAAGACGCCGGCGGGACGGGACCCGGGTCGGGTCCCGTCCCGCCGGCGTCGGCGGACGGTCAGCGGCGGAACTTCTCCGCGTCCGCCGCCGGGATGACCACGGTCGCCTCGACGTCGTCGCGAGCCGGCTCGTCGTGCCCGGCCGTCGCCTGCGGGGGCACGACCGGGCTCGCCGGGCGGGTGGTGTCGGCGTACGGGGTGACCGGCGGGGTCGGGCCGGACCCGTCGGGGCGCGGCACCACCTGAGTGGCGTCGGCGTCGTCGGCACGCGGCACCACCTGGGTCGCGTCGGCGTCGTCGCCCCGGGTGGCCGGGTACGCGCCGAGGTGGGCCTGCACGTCCCGCTTGCCGGCCTGGTACGCCCGCGCGTGGGTGGCGATGACCTGCGACTCCTGCTCGGCGCGGGTCAGCCAGGACTCCCAGCGGTTCTGCATCGGGCGGACCAGTCCGCCGCCGACCCCGACGACGAGGATGCCGCCGACGGTGGCGAGCACCGCGATCAGCACCGGGGTGGTGACCGCGGTGGCGACGCCGATCTGGTTGAGCGCGGCGATGACGCCCAGCCCGAGGATGAACACCGAGGCGATGTTGGCCAGCACCCGGCCGTACGAGAGGCCACCGAGGGCGCTGGAGATGATGTCCTTGACGGCGGTGGCGATGGCCGCGGCGACCACCACGATGACGATCGCGACGAAGGCGCGCGGCAGCCAGGCGATGACCCCGGCGATCAGGTCGGAGATCGGGTTGGGCCCCCAGATGCCGAAGGCGAGCTGGAGGGTGACCAGCAGGACCCCGTAGTAGGCGAGCTTGGCGACGATGTCGCTGGCGTCGTACCGGGAGCGGGCCAGGGCGGTCTTGATGCCGCCCCGTTCGACCGCCTTGTCGAAGTGGATCCGCTCCAGCACCTTGTCCACGAGCTTCAGCACGGCCTTGGCGATCAGCCAGCCCACCACGAGGATCGCCACGAAGGCGAGCGCCTTGGGCAGGAAGAGCATCACGGCGCGGAGGGCGTCACCCACCGCGTCGCCGACGTTGTCTCTCATACGGACCCTCCACACGGTCGAATCGGTCGGCTGCGGACCTACCCGAACCCGTCCGTGCGGAAACGCTCGTCAGGATCCCCGGCAGGCGTAGGTCACCTCGGTGCGGGCCTGGTGGGGTGAGGGGTCGACGATGTTGACGGTGGCGGTCTCCCGGGTGGTGCCGACGCCGCTGAACGCCCACTTCAGGGTGAGGGTGACGGTCTTCTGTCCCCAGCCGACCCGCTCGCTGAGCAGCGCGCCGGGCGGGGAGCCGGAGCGCAGCCACTGGTACTCGATCACTCCGGCCCGGCCGTTGGTGCGCACGGTGGCGACGACGTCGACGGTCACGTCGCACCGGTCCCCGGCGGGGCTGGGCACGGCCACGGCCACCTCGGTGATCTCCAACGGGTCGAGCCGCTGCCACAGCCAGAGGCCGACGACGAGCACCAGCGCGACGGTGAGCAGGGCGGAGAGCACGGAGACCACCCGCCGCCACAGCGGTCGACGGCGCGTCGGGGGCGCCGCCGTCGGCCAGGCCGGCGCGGGTGGCGGCGTCGTGGGCACGCCGGGGCCGAACCGCACCTCGCCACCCGCCCCGCCCGGGGGCACGCCCCGGCCGGTCGCCGTCACGCCGCCGGCCCGTCCGCCGGGTGCCGTCGGCACGGTCAGGGCGGCGGTGGCCTCGGGGTACGCGGCGCCGGTGCGCGCGGTGGTTCCCGCGGCCGTCCACGTCCCGCCGCCCGGTGCCGGCGTGGCCGGGCCGGGCAGGTGGACCGTCCGGTCCGTGCCGCCCAGGTGGACCGTCTCGTCCGTGCCGTGCAGGTGCACGGTCTCGTCCGTGCCGCCCAGGTGGACCGTCCGGTCCGTGCCGTGCAGGTGCACGGTCTCGTCCGTGCCGCCCAGGTGGACCGTCCGGTCCGTGCCGTGCAGGTGCACGGTCTCGTCCGTGCCGCCCAGGTGGACCGTCTCGTCGGTGGGGTGGGGGGCGGCCAGGTGCACGGTCCGGTCGACGTCGGGGAACGCCGTCGTGGCGTCCGGGTCCACCGCTGGACCGCCGGTGCCGAGGGAGACCGTCCGGTCGGCCGGGCCCAGGTGGACGGTGCCGTCGTCGGGCCCCGCTCCCAGGTACGCCGTCGGCTCACCCGCCGACAGGTGGGCGGTGGGCTCACCCCGCTCGTCGGGTCTGGTCATCCGCGCCCACCTCCGGTCGGGAACTGTCGCATCCTCGGGGCTCCTAGCCGGGCGTGCAGTACGAGGTGAGCGACACGTACTCCGGCCCCGCCGGCGCGGAGGCGTTGCCGGCGACGTCGACGGCGACGACCTCGACCGGGATGCGGGTGCTCGACTTCGGGGTCGGCAGCTCGCCCAGCGTGCCCCGGTAGACGCCGCCGCCGACGTGGGTCATCCGGACCGTGTGGCCGGTGCCCTGCAGCACGTACCGGAAGGAGACCCGCAGGTCGGCGTCGGCGGTCCGGTCGTCGGAGGCGGTGGCGGTGACCGTGCTGACCTGGGTGCCGTACGGGCATCCGCCCGGCTCCAGCAGACGGGGGCTGACGTCCAGTTTGCCCACCGACGGCGCCGTCACGTCCGCGGGCGGGGGCGGGCTGGTGCTGGGCGACGGCGGCGGCGTGGTCGGCGGGCGGGAACGGGTGGGCGTCGCCGTCGCCGACTGGGTCCGGGTGGGCGAGGCGCCGGCCTCGGACGGGGTCGGGGTGGGGATCGGCGTCGGGGTCGGGCTGGGCGACACGGCGGTGATCGGCGGCGCGGGCACCGGCTCCGTCGGGCCGAACGAGGTGGCCGCCGACGCGCGGGGCGCGGACGTGCCGTCGGCGAGGGCCAACGCCGGGGCGTGCCGGGAGGCGTAGCTGAGGCCGGCCCCGCCGAGCAGCAGGGCGGCGACCAGGCCGCTGCCCAGCAGCGCGGCCCGGGCGCTGCCGTGCCGGGGGAACAACCGCCCGATGCCGAGACTCGTGTTCGCCACGCTGGTGGCGCCGCCGACGCCGTCGGGGAACGGGAAGAGCGCGGCCAGCAGCGCGGCCCGCCGGGCCAGCTCGCGCAGGCCCCGCTCCTCCCAGTCCTCGCCGTACGCGGCGACGGCGGTCTGCTCCAGCTCGGCGAGGAAGACCTGCGCGGGCTGGGGCCGCTCCGTCGGACGCTTGGCCATGCCGTGGCGGAGCAGGCCGTGCACCGGCTCCGGCGCGGGGTCGGTCGGGATGGGCGCCTGGGCGTGCTGGTCGCGCAGGGTGAACAGGTCCTTGCCGTCGTACGGCGGGCGGCCGGTCAGGCACTCGTAGAAGGTGGCGGTGGCGGCGTAGATGTCGCAGGCCGGGCTGGGCGGCGCTCCCGTCCACTGCTCGGGCGCCATGTAGCGGGGGGTGCCGCTGACCGAGCCGCCACCGTCGCGACCCATCGGCACGGCGATGCCGAAGTCGGCGAGCTTGCTGTGCCCCTCGACGTCGACCAGCACGTTCTCGGGCTTGTAGTCGCGGTGCACCACACCTCGGGCGTGGGCGGCGGCGAGACCGGCGAGCGAGCCCTTGAGCACGCAGAGCGCCGCCTCCGGCTCGGTGGGGCCGTGGGCGCGCAGCATCTGCCGCAGCGACACCCCGTTGACCAGTTCCATCACGATCGCCGCGCCCTGCGGCGACTCGGCGTACTCGTAGAGCCGGGAGATGTGCGGGTCGTCGATCTCGACGAGCAGCAGCGCCTCGTCCCGGAACGCCGCGCGGAACGACGGGTCGTCGCCGACGGAGCTGGTGAGGTACTTGATGGCCACGGGCACGCCGCTCGCGTCGTGGGTGGCGAGCAGGACGCGCCCGGACGCGCCGGCGCCGAGTTGCCGCACGGGCGTGTAACCGGTCAGCTGCCAGTCGGTGCTCACGCGGCGGTCCCCCCGGTCTGCCGGAGGTGGTCAGGGATCAGGGCCACGCTGATCATTCTCGTCCCCGCGCGCAACCCGGCCATCGGCGCAACGGTTGTTTCCCGGCGTACGGACAGCCGTCATGGCCGATGGGTTTCGGACAGCGGACTTGACGTCGGAGGTCCGGGGCGCCGCTGTCGACCGGAGTCCGGTCGACGGCGGCGGGCGGGGGCGGCGCTCAGGCGGCGGCCCGGTCGTGTGCCGGGCGCCGGCGCAGCGTGGGGTCGGCGATGGCCGGCGGCCGCCACACGCCGTCGGGCGGGTAGAGGTTGGCGCCGGGCGGCACGATCGCGTCGATCCGGTCCAGTGTGGCGTCGTCGAGGGCGAGGTCGGCCGCGGTGAGCAGCCCTCGCAGCTGCGCGACGGTGCGCGGCCCGATGATCGTGGAGGTCACCGCCGGGTGGGCGGTGGTGAAGGCCAGCGCGAGTTCGGGCAACGTGCGGCCGAGTTCCTCGGCGAGGGCGCTCAGCTGTTCCACGGCGTCGTACTTCGCCGCGTTGCCGGGCAGCGTCGGGTCGAAGCGGGCCGGGGTGAGGGCCGGGCGACCGCTGGTCAGGTCGACGGGCCGGTCCTTGCGGTAGCGGCCGGTGAGGAAGCCGGAGGCGAGCGGGCTCCACACCAGCACGCCCATGCCGTAGCGCTGGCAGACGGGCAGCACCGCGGACTCGATCTGGCGGGCCAGCAGCGAGTACGGCGGCTGTTCGGTGCGGAACCGGCCCAGCCCCCGCCGTTCGGCGACGTGGTGGGACTCGACGATCTGCTCGGCGGGGAAGGTCGAGCAGCCGAACGCGCGGATCTTGCCGGCACGCACCAGGTCGCCGAGGACGCCGAGGGTCTCCTCGATGTCGGTCTTCTCGTCGGGCCGGTGCACCTGGTACAGGTCGATCCAGTCGGTGTCGAGGCGGCGCAGGCTCTCCTCCACCGCGCGGGTGATCCAGCGCCGCGAGTTGCCGCTGCGGTTGCGCCCCTGGCCCATCGGGAAGTGCACCTTGGTGGCGAGGACGACGTCGTCGCGGCGGCCCCGCAGCGCCTTGCCGACGATCGTCTCGGACTCGCCGGACGAGTACATGTCGGCGGTGTCGACCAGGTTGATCCCCTGCTCCAGCGCCTCGGCGACGATGCGGCCGCACTCGTCGTGGTCGGGATTGCCGACGGACCCGAACATCATGGCGCCCAGGCAGTACGTGCTGACTTCGATGCCCGTGCCGCCCAGGGTGCGGTAGCGCATGAGTGTGGTCCCCTCGTCGACGTCCCTCGTGCCGTTGCCGGGGACGCTACGACCTCCAGCGCACTCGAAGTCAACCGCGCGGATCCGGGCCGCCGTCCGACGGCGGCGGCCCGGACGGGGTACGACGGGCAGCGCTCAGCGGTGGCCCTCGCGGCGGTGCCCGTCGCCGGGGACAACCGGCACGGCCGGCTCGGTGGCCGCCGGCTCCCGGGCGCCGCGGGCGACCTCGTCGAAGAACCGCAGCAGCTCCACCGGGAAGGGCATGACCAGGGTGCTGTTCTTCTCCGCCGCCACGTCCACCACCGTCTGCAACAGCCGCAGCTGGTACGCCCCGGGCGTGTCGGCCATCGCCCGGGAGGCGTCGGCGAGCCGGCGCGACGCCTGGAACTCGCCGTCGGCGGCGATCACCCGGGCCCGGCGCTCCCGTTCCGCCTCGGCCTGCCGGGACATCGAGCGTTTCATCCCCTCGGGCAGGGAGACGTCCTTGACCTCGACCCGTTCGATGAGCAGCCCCCACGGCTTCTCCGTCGGCGCGTCGATGACCGCCTTCAGCTCGGCGTTGACCTTGTCGCGGTCACCGAGCACCGTGTCGAGGTCGGCCTTGCCGATCACCGACCGCAGGGCGGTCTGCGCCACCTGGAGCACCGCCGACGGGTAGTCACGCACGTTGACCAGGGCCTTCACCGGGTCGACGACGCGGTAGTAGACCACCGCGTCGACAGTGAGGGTGACGTTGTCCCGGGTGATGGCGCCCTGCGCGGGCACCCCGATCACGGTGGTCTGCATGCTGACCCGCACCATCCGGTCGGCGATCGGGACGATCAGGTGCAGACCGGGTTCGCGGATGCGGTCGAGCACCCGGCCGAAGCGGAACACGATCCCCCGCTGGTACTGCTGCACCATCCGGACGCTCAGCGAGAGCAGCAGCGCGACGACCGCGACGACGACGACCAGCCCGACGAATCCGGCGGCGGCTCCCATGGCACCCTCGCTCCCGGAGGCGTCCGCCTCCCGGCGCCGCGCATACCCGCGTCGGGCGCGGACAGTCGTCCGACCCGACTCGGGTCAGTCGGCGTCGGCCGCGCGCAGCGCGTCGGTGACGCGCTGGCGCATCGACCGGCGGCCCAGCGCCGCCAGGGCCTCGTCGACGAGCCGGCTCAGCGGGTACGACAGCTCCGCCTCGAAGCGGCGGGCGGCGGTCGCGGTGGCGGCCCACTCGGCGTCGAGGACGGGCAGCAGCGACTCGGCCCGGGCCGTGAGCCGGACGATGCGCTGCCGGGCGTCCGCGCCGGGAGCGAGGGTGACCAGGCCGTCCCTGGCCATCTGCGCCACCGTCTGACTCGCGGCGGAGTGCGTCACGCCGGTGAGTTCGGCCAACTCCCGGATGGAGCGCGGCCCACCGGCTGCCAGCGCGCGCACCACCGGGGTGTACCGGGGTCGGAAGCCGGGCAGGCCGAGGTCGGCGTAGACGGCGGCCACGTCGCCGTCGAGCAGTTCCAGCAGGTGTCGCAGCCGGGTGCCGAGCAGCGCGGGCCCGGCGGTGGGGTCGGGCACGTGCCCTAATATAACAGCGCTGTTGTATTTTCCCCGGGGAGGTCACCGATGGACGAGCTGTACCCGCCGATCGAGCCGTACGCGCACGGGATGCTGGACGTCGGCGACGGCAACCACGTGTACTGGGAGGTCTGCGGCAACCCGGCCGGCAAGCCCGCCCTGGTCGTCCACGGTGGGCCGGGCTCCGGGTGCGGCACCCGCGCCCGGCGCTACTTCGACCCGGCCCGCTACCGGGTGATCCTGTTCGACCAGCGCGGCTGCGGTCGCAGCACCCCGCACGCGGCCGACCCGGCGACCGACATGCGGCACAACACCACCCACCATCTGATCGCCGACATGGAACGGCTGCGCGCGCACCTGGGCGTCGAGCGCTGGCTGCTGTACGGCGGATCGTGGGGCTCCACGCTGATCCTGGCGTACGCCGAACGGCACCCCGAGCGGGTGTCGGAGGTCGTCATCGCCGCGGTCACCAGCACCCGCCGCAGCGAGATCGACTGGCTCTACCGGGGCGTGGGCCGGTTCTTCCCGCAGCAGTGGGACCGGTTCCTCGCCGGGGGCGGCGTCGGCCCCGACGGTGACGTCGTCGGCGCGTACGCCCGGCTGATGGAGCACCCCGACCCGGCGGTGCGGGAGCGCGCGGTCCTCGACTGGTGCGCCTGGGAGGACGCGGTGGTGTCGGCCGAGGGCGTGGGCAACCCGTACGGCGACCGGCCGTCGGCGGACCGGACCGCCCTGGTGCGCATCTGCGCGCACTACTTCGCCCACGGCGCCTGGCTGGCGGAGGGTGAGCTGATCCGCGAGGCCGGCCGGCTGGCCGGCATTCCCGGGGTGCTGATCCACGGCCGGCTCGACCTGGGCAGCCCGCTGGTGACCGCCTGGGAGCTGCACCGGGCCTGGCCGGGCGCGCAGTTGCACGTCGTCGAGGAGGCCGGCCACATGGGCACCGGGGCGACCCGGCGGCACCTGCTGGCCGCCTTCGACCGGTTCGCCGCCGGCTGACCGGCGGGCGGCTCCCGCCGGGCGAACGCGACGTCCGATCGCCGCCAGCGACCCCCGGTCGCCGCGAGGCAGAGTCGGACGGGCGGCCACCCGCGGCCGTGTCGACTCCCCGGAAGGCAGCCAGATGCACGTCGTGCCCGGCCTCAAGGTCCTCTACTTCGGAACGCCGGTGGTGCTGGTCAGCACCCGCAACCCGGACGGCTCCGCCAACCTCGCGCCGATGTCGTCCGCCTGGTGGCTGGGCGACTGCGCGATGCTGGGCCTGGGCGACAGCGCGCAGACCACGGCGAACCTGCGGCGCGAGGGCGAGTGCGTGCTGAACCTGCCCTCGTCGGCGATGGTGGACGCGGTCGACCGGATCGCGTTGACCACCGGCAGCCCGGAGGTGCCGGCGCACAAGCTCGCCCAGGGCTACCGGCACGAGCCGGACAAGTTCCGCCTCGCCGGGTTGACTCCGCAGCCGTCGGAGCTGGTGGCGCCGCCCCGGGTGGCGCAGTGCCCCGTCCAGTTGGAGTGCCGGCTGGTGGCGGCGCACCCGTTCGGCGGCAGCCCGTCGCACGCCACGGCGTTCCAGGTGCGGGTGCTGCGCGCGCACGTCGCGCAGAGCCTGGTCATCCCGGGCACGTCGTACGTGGACCCGGTCGGCTGGGATCCGCTGATCATGAAGTTCTGCGAGTTCTTCGGCGGTGGGCGCAACGTGCACCCGTCCCGGCTCGCCGAGGGCTGGCGGATGCCGCACCGGGGACGGATCGGGGCGGACGCCTGAGCGGTCCGACGGAACGGATCGACGCGGACCACTAGCGCGTACGGCACCGGTGGCAATATCCTCCACGTCACGCAGGAAACATGGAGCTACTTTTCACCGTCGTCACCAGTGCCGCTGCCGGCCGCCGAGGAGATGCCATGCACTTCGACCACCCTGAACTCGACCGCCGTACCCTGCTGCGGGCCGGTCTGGGCGCGGCCACCGTCGCGGTCGTCGGGTCCGAACTGGCCTTCCCGGCCGCCGCCCAGGCCGACCCGGGCGCGGACCTCGACTGGATCATCAGCTGCGACGAGTGGGGCGCCCGCCCGCCGGCGGACCCGCTGGTGATCAGCGCGATCCCCACCAACAAGATCATCGTCCACCACATGGCGTTCCCGAACGTCACGGACTACTCCGAGGCGCAGGCGATCAAGCTGGCCCGCGACTGCCAGAACCTGCACATGGACAACAACGGGTGGTCCGACACCGGCCAGCACTTCACCATCAGCCGCGGCGGCTACGTCCTGGAAGGACGCCACGGCAGCCTGGAGCGGCTGGCCGCCGGCGACCGGCAGATGGTCTCGGCGCACTGCCCCGGCGAGAACGGCCGGTCCATCGGCATCGAGAACGAGGGCACCTACGTCACCGACACCCCGCCGGAGGCGCTGCTGGACTCCCTGGTGGACCTCTGCACCACCATCTGCCGACAGTACGGGCTGCACGCGCACGACATCTTCGGCCACTGGGACTTCCGCACCACCCTCTGCCCCGGCGCCACCTTCTACCGCCTCTTCCCGGCCGTACGCCGACGGGTGTTCGCCAAGCTCGGCACCGACCTCGCCGATGTGCCGGCCCGCCGCTGGCCCGACCTGTGGCGCTTCGTCAGCTCCCCCGCCGTCCGGGTCGCCCAGTACCTGCTGGCGTACCGGGGCTACGCCGTCACGCCGAACAGCGCCTTCGACGCCGCCACCATCGCTGCGGTGCAGGACTGGCAGGCGCGCAACGGCATCCCGGTCGACGTCGACGCCACCCTCACCGGCCCCACCTGGGAGACCCTCGCCCCCGAGCTGGACACCGACGCCACCGGCCTGCCGGTGCAGGCGATCCAGTTCATGCTCAACTGGAAGGGCTACGCCGAGGTCACCGTCACCGGCGAGTACGACCACGCCACGAAGCACGCGGTGAAGGACCTCCAGCGGCTGCACGGGCTGCCGCGTACCGGCAAGGTCAGCACCAGCACGTGGTGCGCCCTGGTCGGCGGCATCGTCCGCCAGTCGTTCCGCCACCGCTGAGCGGGGACGGTCGGGGGCGGGCCGGGCCGGCCCGCCCCGCGTGACCGGCGGCTCACCGGGTGAGGCGGGCCACCGACCCCGTCTCCAGGGCAATCCACACGTCGCCGTCCGGCGCGACGACGATGCCGTGCGGCTCGCAGGCCGGCGTCGGCAGCGGGTACTCCTCGACGGCGCCCTCGGCGGTGACCCGCCCGACCCGGTTGCCGCCCCACTCGGTGAACCAGCAGCCGCCGGCCGGGTCGGCGGCGATCGCGTGCGGCCGGGCGGCCCGGTCGGGCAGCGGGTACTCGCGCACCGCACCGTCCACGGTGATCCGGCCGACCTGCCCGGCGCCGATCTCGACGAACCAGAGCGCCCCGTCGGCGGCGGGGGTGATGCCCACCGGCGCGGCCCCGGCGGTGGGCAGCGGGTGGACGGCGACCGTGCCGTCGGTGGTGATCCGGGCGATCGCGTGGGCCTGGTTGAGGGTGCACCAGAAGGCGTCGTCCGGCCCGGCGACGATCATCGACGGCATGCCGCCGGAGACCGGCAGGTCGACGTGGGTCAGCTCGCCGTCGGTGGTGATCCGGCCGATCCGGTCGGCGGCCAGTTCGGTGAACCACAACGCGCCGTCGGGACCGGCCGTGATGCCGTAGGGGCCCGCGTCGGGCACCGCGTACGCGGAGTGCGTGCCGTCGGGGGCGAGCCGGCCGATGCGGTGGTCGCGCATCCGGGTGAACCAGAGCGCGCCGTCCGGGCCGGTGGCGAGCAGGGCCGGGCCGCAGCCGGGGTCGTCCAGGTCGTGGCGGCGCACGTCCCCGTCGGTGGTGACCCGGACGATCGCGCCGGCGTGCACCAGGGTGCACCACAGCGCGCCGTCCGGGCCGACGGTGATCGCGTACGGGCCGGCGTCGGGCCCGGCCACGGGCAGTTCGGTGATGGTGGGTGGCATGTCGACTCCCGTCAGACGGTGGGTGCGGCGGTGAGCAGGCGGCCCTGGGCCATCGGCCAGGTGGCGCCCGGCCAGCGGCGGCGCAGACGGCGGTCGTGGCTGACCACGACCACCGCCCCCGGGTACGCCCACAGCGCGGCCTCCAACTCCTCGACCAGGCCGAGGGAGAGGTGGTTGGTCGGCTCGTCGAGCAGCAGCACGCCGGCCGGGGCGGTGAACAGGCGGGCCAGGCTGAGGCGCTGCCGTTGCCCGGTGGAGAGCCGCCCGACCGGCACGTCGAGCAGGTCGGGCGGGAAGAGCCCGAGCGACAGCAGCGCCGTCCGGTGCTGGGCGGGGTCACCGGCGCGGCCGTGCGCGTACGCGGCCAGCAGCGACTGCCCCGGACGGCCGGCGGGGACGTCCTGGGGCAGGTGACCGACCGGGACCCGCCGCAGCACGTGGCCGCTGTCGGGACGCAGGTCCCCGGCGAGGACCCGCAGCAGGGTGCTCTTGCCGGCGCCGTTGGCCCCGGTCAGCAGCAGCCGCTGCCCCGCCCGCACGGTCAGGTCGACCGGGTGCAGCCGGCCGGCGACGGCCACGCCGACGGCGTCGAGCAGCACCCCGTCCACGGGCGGGGCCGGCGGCGGGGTGAACCGCAGCGGCTGCGGCGGGGGCGGCACCGGGTCGGCCTCCAGGCGGCGCAGCCGCTGCTCGGCGTTGCGGACCCGGCCGGCCAGGGACTGCTGCACCCGCCCGCCGGCGCGGTCGTACGCCATCTTGTTGCCGTCGGTCATCGGGCGGCCGGGCGCGACCTCGCGGGCGGTGGTGGCGGCGGTGCGGCGCAGCCGCTCGACCTCCTCGCGCCAGCGCCGGTGGGCCTGGGCCCAGCGTCGCCGGGCGGCGGCCCGCTCGGCGAGGTACCCGGCGTAGCCGCCGCTGTGCCGGGTCAGGGCGTGCCGGTCGGCGTCGACCTCGATCAGGACGGTGGCGACCCGCTCCAGGAAGACCCGGTCGTGGGAGACGACCACGGTGGTGCCGCGCCGGCTGCGCAGGTGCTCCTCCAGCCAGCCGAGCGCCGCGTCGTCGAGGTGGTTGGTGGGCTCGTCGAGCAGCAGCACCTCGGCGCCGGCGGCGAGCACCGCGGCCAGGTGCAGGCGGGCCCGCTCCCCGCCGGAGAGGTCGCCGAGGCGGCGGTCCCGGTCGACGCCGGCCAGGCCGAGGCCGTGCAGGGCCCGCTCGACCCGGGCGTCGGCGTCGTAGCCGCCGCGCAGCTCGAAGGTGGTCGCCAGGTCGCCGTACTCGGCGAGCAGTCGCGGGTCGCCGGAGGCGAGCAGCGGCTCCAGCTCGCGCAGCCGGTCCCGCATGGTCCGCAGGTCGGCCAGGGCGGCGTCGACGGCCTGCCCGACGGTCAGCCCCGGCGGCAGCGGGGCGTCCTGCGCGAGGTGGCCGACGCCGCCGTCGGCGGTGACGGTGACCGTGCCGTCGTCGGGGATGTCGAGGCCGGCGAGCAGGCGCAGCAGGGTGGACTTGCCGCAGCCGTTCTCGCCGATGATCCCGGCCCGTTCGCCGGGGGCGACGGCGCAGGTCACCGCGTCGAACAGCCCGCGGTCGCCGTGGGCCTTGGTCAGGTCGTGGACGCTGAGCTGGGTGGGCATGCGATCTCCACGGGTCGGTGGTCGGGGCGACCGCGGCGGGGCGCGGCCGGCGGGACGATCACCTCACCGGAGCATCGGCGGCCTCCTTAAAGCGACGACTGTTGCTATAAGATCGTGCCATGGACGACTCGTCGCCGGCAACCCGGATCACCGATCCGCCGCCACCCGGGCCCGTACGGCGGCCCGGCGGGCGCAGCGCCCAGGTCCGCCGCCGGGTCCTCGACGCGGTCACCGCCCTGCTGGTCGAGCAGGGCTACGACGGGCTGACCGTCGACGCCGTCGCCGACCGCTCCGGGGCGCACCGCACCACCGTCTACCGGCGCTGGGGCGACGTCGGCGGGCTCCTCGCCGACGTGCTCGCCGAGGCCACCGGCGACGACTGGCGACCCCCCGACACCGGCAGCCTCGACGGCGACCTGACGGCCCTCAACCGGGAGGTGCACGAGGCGCTGACCGGTGACCCGCCGCTGACCGGCGCGCTGATCGCCGCGTCGTTCCGCTCCCCGCCGGCCGCCGAGGCGCTGCGCGCCTTCTGGGCCGACCGGTACGACCGCTGCGCGGTGGTCGTGCACCGGGCGGTGGCCCGGGGCGAGGCGCCCGCCGGGACCGACCCGCGCGCCCTGCTGGTCGCGGCGACCGCGCCCGTCTACCACGAGTTGCTCCTGCTGCGCAGCGACGCGGACGCGACGCTCGCGCGGCGGGCGGCCCGGACGGCGGCGCTGGCCGCGGCGGCGGGGGCGTTCGTCCCGGCGTGACCGGCGTGTACGCCCCCACCGCCACCCGTGCGGTGCGACGATGCGCTGGTCGACCCCGAGGAGGATGTCGTGACGTCGCAGCTCAACCCGTACCTGAACTTCGCCGGCAACGCCCGCGAGGCGATGCGGTTCTACCAGCAGGTGTTCGGCGGCGACCTGTCGCTGACCACGTTCGGCGAGTTCGGCACCACGGACCCGGCCGTCGCCGACCAGATCATGCACGGCCTGCTGCGTACCGCCGCCGGCCACGTGCTGATGGCCTCGGACATGCCGCCCGGGATGGAGCTGCGGCGCGGCAACGCCAACACCGTCTCGCTCAGCGGCGACGACGCCCGAGGAGAGCTGCGCCGCTGGTGGGACCAGCTCTCCTCGGGCGGGGTGGTCAGCGTGCCGCTGGAGAAGCAGATGTGGGGCGACGAGTTCGGGCAGTGCGAGGACCGCTTCGGCACCCCGTGGATGGTCAACATCAGCCAGCCGTCGAGCTGACGGACCGGTTTGACCGGCGGCGGGACCGGAAAGTGTGCCGGGCATGAAGTGGACCGGTCGAGCCGTACCCGTCGTCGCCGCCGCCCTCGCGGGCCTCGCCGCCCGCGACGTCCTCCAGCGCGACCACGCGCTGCTGCGCAACTTCCCGGTCATCGGGCGGGCCCGCTACCTGCTGGAGTCGATCGGGCCGGAGCTGCGGCAGTACATCGTGGCGGGCAACAACGAGGAGCGGCCGTTCACCCGCGACCAGCGGCGCTGGATCTACGCCTCGGCCAAGCAGGAGAACAACTACTTCGGCTTCGGCACGGACAACGACATCGAGTACACCCCCGGCTATCCGATCATCAAGCACCGCACCTTCGGCCGGGCGGTGCCGCCGTCGAACCCGACGGCCGGGCACGACGTGCGCCTGCCGGCGGCGAAGGTGCTCGGCGGGGCGCGCGGGCGGGCGAAGGCGTTCCGGCCGGAGTCGGTGGTCAACATCTCCGGGATGAGCTTCGGCTCGCTGTCCGGCAACGCGGTGACCGCGCTGAACAAGGGCGCGGCACTGGCGGGCTGCCTGCAGAACACCGGCGAGGGCGGACTGTCGCCGTACCACCGCAACGGTGGTGACCTGGTGTTCCAGCTCGGCACCGCGTACTTCGGCTGCCGGGACGCGCACGGCCGCTTCGACCTCGCCCGGCTCAAGGACCTGGTGGCCGGGGCGCCGGTGCGGGCCCTGGAGGTCAAGCTCAGCCAGGGCGCCAAGCCCAGCCTGGGCGGGCTGCTGCCGGCCGCGAAGGTGTCGGCGGAGATCGCGGCGACCCGGGGCATCCCCGAGGGCAGGGACTGCGTCAGCCCGTCCCGGCACGCCGAGTTCTCCGACTGCGACAGCCTGCTGGACTGGGTGGAGCTGCTCGCCGCCGAGACCGGCCTGCCGGTGGGCATCAAGTCCGCCGTCGGCGACCTCACCTTCTGGCAGGAGCTGACCACGCTGATGCGCGACACCGGACGCGGGGTGGACTTCGTGACCGTCGACGGCGGTGAGGGCGGCACCGGGGCCGCGCCGCTGATCTTCACCGACTCGGTGTCGCTGCCGTTCCAGCAGGGCTTCACCCGCGTCTACCGGACCTTCGCCGAGCGCGGGCTGCACGAGGACGTGGTCTTCGTGGGCGCCGGCAAGCTGGGCCTGCCGGACAACGCGGTCGTGGCGTTCGCGCTCGGCTGCGACATGGTCAACGTGGGCCGGGAGGCGATGCTGGCGATCGGCTGCATCCAGGCGCAGAAGTGCCACACCGACACCTGCCCCACCGGCGTCGCCACCCAGAACCCGTGGCTGGCCCGGGGCCTGGACCCGGCGCTGAAGTCGGTGCGCGCCGCCAACTACGTCCGTACGCTGCGGCGGGACCTGGTGAAGGTCGCCGAGGCGTGCGGGGTGGAGCACCCCGGGCTGATCGACACCGACGCCGTGGAGATCCTCGACGGGCGCACCTCGTCCACCCCGCTGCGCGAGGTGTACGGCTACCGACCGGAGTGGGGACTGCCGTCGGCCGCCGACCGGGCCGAGATCGTGGCGCTGATGACCGGCCAGGCGCCGCACGGCGGCAGCGCTCCCCCGTCGCCCACCGCCGTCGGCTGAGCCTCACTCCTCGATCGCGCCACCGACCGACCGCAGGTGCTCCCGGAACGTCAACGTCGGATCCTGCGCCCGCCGGGCCAGGTACGCGCCGAAGCCGACCTGCCGGCGCAGGGACACCCCGGAGCGGATCCGCTCGGCCTGCCGGCGCTCGGTGTCCCGGATCGACGCGGCGAGGTCGCACAGCTGCGCCGCCCGCGCCGCCGGCACGAAGAGCACTCCGTCGTCGTCACCGAGGACGACGTCCGCGCCGTCCACCGTCCACTGCCCCACCTCGGCCGACTCCAGCGCCTGCGGCGGGCGCGGGTCCAACCGCAGCGGGCCGGTCGGGGTCGCGCCGAGGCTGAACACCGGCAGCCCGACCGCCAGGATGTCGGCGGTGTCGCGGTGCAGGCCCCAGACGACGACCCCGGCCAGGCCGGCGGCCTGCGCCTCCAGCACCACCAGGTCGCCGACGCAGCTCTCGTCGGCGCGTCCGGCGTTGTCGACGACCAGCACGTCGCCGGGGGACGCCCGCTCGATCGCCTCCAGGAAGATGTCGACGCTGCCGACGTGCCGGGTCGGGACGACCCGGCCGGCCAGCCGTACGCCCGGGGCCACCGGCCGGACGGCGGCCGGCGCGCAGCGCACCGGCACCCCGGCGCGCAGGCAGGCGTCGGCGACGTGGGCGGTGGTCAGCGAGGCGAACCGCTCGCCCAACTCCCGCGGATCGATGCTCATCGCCCGACGGTAGAACGGCGCACCGCCCGGGTGGCGGTCCACTTCGCCACCACTGGCCTGCGCCGCGCTCCCCCGGCCGTCGGGGCGGTCAGCACGGCGGCGCGGCGGGCCACGAGCCGGCGACGGGGCGACCGGGCCACGCCGTGCCGGGTCCGCCGGCGGCCGTCACCGGCCGAAGGCTCGGGCGAGCAGGTCGGACAGGGCGGCCCAGTGCCGTTCGGTCGCCGCCTCGTCGTACACCGGGGTGTCGGCCATGGTGAAGCCGTGGCGTGCGCCGTCGTACCGCTCCGAGCGGTACCGCACGCCCGCCGCGTCGAGCGCCTTCTCCAGGGTGGCGATGTCGTCGGTGGTCATCGCCGGGTCGTGGTCGGCGTGGGCGAAGTACAGCTCGCCGGTGACCGCGCCGACGCCGAGGTGCGGGCTGTCCGGGGCGTCGGTGACGAGCCGCCCGGCGTGGAAGCTCGCCAGCGCGGCCACCCGGTCAGGGTGCGCCTCGATGGCGCGCAGCCCGTTCATCCCGCCCATGCAGTACCCGACGATCGCCGCCGGGCCGGGGGCGACCTCCGGCCGGGTGGCCAGGAAGTCCAGGTAGGCGGCGGTGTCCGCCGCCACCAGGTCCGGGGTCAGCGCGCGCATCAGCGGGGTGAGCCGGGCGAAGAGCGCGCCGCGCCGCGCCGGGTCACCGAGTTCGGAGAGCTCCACCAGCGGGGCCCGGCCGGCCCGGTGGAACAGGTTCGGCAGCAGCACCAGGTGGCCGTCGGCGGCGAGCCGCCCGGCCATCTCGACCAGCCGCGGTCGCGGCCCGAACGCGTCCATGAAGACCAGCACCGCCGGGAACGGTCCGTCCCCGTCCGGCCGCACCAGGTACGCGTCGGCCACGCCGTCGCCCACCGGCACGTCCACCGTCGTCGTCCGCACCACCACGACCTCCCTGTCCTCGCGCCCCGACGCTACCCGCGGCCGGCAAAACCGGTGGCCGCCGGCCGCGCCCGTCCGGCACGATCCCCCCGATGCTGATCAGACGTGAGACCCCCGCCGACATCGACGCGATCCGCGCCGTGCACACCGCCGCCTTCGCCGCGCCGGACGCCCCGGACGCCGTACCCGTCGAAGCCTCCCTGGTCGACGCGCTGCGCGCCGACGCCGGCTGGCTGCCCGCCCTCTCCCTGGTCGCCACCGACCCCGACGGGCAGGTCGTCGGGCACGTGGTGTGCACCCGCGGCACCGTGGCCGGCGAGCCCGTCGCGGTCGGCCTCGGCCCGCTCGGCGTGCTGCCCGGACGCCAGCGCGCCGGGGTGGGCTCGGCGCTGATGCACGCGGTGCTCGCCGCCGCCGACGCTGTCGACGAGCCGCTCGTCGTGCTGCTCGGGCATCCGGAGTACTACCCGCGCTTCGGGTTCCGGCCGGCGGTGGACCTGGGCGTGACACCGCCGGGACCGTGGGGGCCGCAGCACTTCATGGCCCGCCCACTGGCCGCCTGGCGGCCGACGATCCGCGGCGAGTTCGCGTACGCGGCGCCGTTCCGCAGCCTGTAGGACCTCACGTTCGGGCAGGTCAGGGCGGCGACGGTCGCCCGCCGTGCGAACATGTGTTCGTGTCGAGCGAGGCCAGCATCCTGCA
The DNA here is from genome assembly GCF_900090295.1 of Micromonospora coxensis. NCBI lineage: Bacteria > Bacillati > Actinomycetota > Actinomycetes > Micromonosporales > Micromonosporaceae > Micromonospora > Micromonospora coxensis. The sequence continues at coordinate 351,550 of NZ_LT607753.1, forward strand.
CGCCGACCTGGACGCGTTCTACGCGTCGGTCGAGCAACGCGACGACCCCCGGCTGCGCGGCCGGCCGGTCATCGTCGGCGGCGGCGTGGTGCTGGCGTGCAGCTACGAGGCGAAGGCGCGCGGGGTGCGCAGCGCCATGGCCGGCGGGCAGGCCCGCCGGCTCTGCCCGGACGCGGTGGTCGTGCCGCCCCGGATGGCCGCGTACACGGCGGCGAGCCGGGCGGTGTTCGACATCTTCCGGCGTACCACCCCGCTGGTGGAGGGGCTCTCCATCGACGAGGCGTTCCTCGACGTGGGTGGCCTGCGCCGGCTGGCCGGCCCGCCGCTGGAGATCGCCCGACGGCTGCGCGGCGAGGTCAGCGCGCAGGTCGGCCTGCCGATCACCGTCGGGGTGGCCCGGACGAAGTTCCTCGCCAAGGTGGCCAGCGGGGTCGCCAAGCCGGACGGGCTGCTGCTGGTGCCGCCCGACGGCGAGCGGGACTTCCTGCACCCGCTGCCGGTGGAGCGGCTGTGGGGCGTCGGCCCGGTCACCGCGGCGAAGCTGCGCGAGCGCGGCATCCGTACCGTCGGGCAGGTCGCCCGCCTCGGCGAGGCGACCCTGGTCTCGCTGGTCGGCGGCGGGGCCGGCCGGCACCTGCACGCGCTGGCCCACAACCGGGACCCCCGGGCGGTGCAGGTGGGCCGCCGACGCTCCTCGATGGGGGCGCAGCACGCCCTGGGCGGCGGGCCGAGGACCCCGGCGGACCTGGACGCGATCCTGTCCGGCCTCGTCGACCGGGTGGCCCGCCGGATGCGGGCGGCCGGGCGCTCCGGGCGCACCGTGGTGCTGCGGCTGCGCTTCGCCGACTACACCCGGGCGACCCGATCGCACACCGTGCGCCGGGCCACCGCGCAGACCGCCGTCCTGCTGGACACCGCCCGGACGCTGCTGCGCGCGGCGCTGCCCGAGATCGACCGCCGGGGCGTCACCCTGATCGGGGTCTCCGTCGGCAACCTGGACGACGCCCCGGTGCAGCCGGAACTGCCGTTCGTCCCGGATCCGGGCGCCGACCTCGACGCGGCGGTCGACGCGGTGCGCGACCGGTTCGGCTCCACCGCGCTGACCCGGGCCACGCTGCTCGGGCGCGATCCGGGGCTGGAGATGCCCCGGCTGCCCGACTGAGGCGGCTTTCCCCGTCCCGCCCCGTCGGGCATCCTTGGTGGATGGGAGAGGTGCTACCGATGCCCGGCTTCGGTGACCTGTTCACCGACACGCGGGGCGACGAGCGGACGATGCGGGTCAGCTACCACCCGGAACGGGCGGCCGTGGTGCTGTCGCTGTGGAGCGGAACGGTCTGCCGGGGATCCTTCCGGATGGCCGTCGGCGACGTGGGCCGGATCCGGGCGCTGCTGGCCGCCATCGAGGACGCCGCCGGGCCGGACGTCGGGGCCGCCGTCGAGGGCGCGGTGACGACGGAGGCGACCGAGGTGATCCAGACCGGCGACATCTCCGGTACGGCCCGACGGGTGGCGCTGCCGGCGGTCCCGACGCCCCGGGTCGCCTGAGCTCAGGCGTCCGGCCCGCGCGCCGGCCGGCCGGGGAGCCCGTCGAGCAGCAGCACCATGCCGTCGGTGGCGGCGACCCGGTCGCGGGAGATCTCCCGGTACTCCGGGGAGTCGGCCCACGCCCGGAAGCTCTCCCGGTCGTCGAAGGCCATCAGGACGGCCTTGTCGTACGGCCAGTCGCCCTCGACGACCTGCGGGGACTCGTCGGCGGCGAGCAGCCGGCCCCGGTACTTCGCCAGGACCGGCAGGAAGGCGGCGGCGTAGCGGTCGTAGCGGGCGCGGTCGTGCACCCGGATCTGGGCGAGCGCGTAGACGGTCACCTCACCGATGTTACTTGTCGGTAGCCTGTTGGTGGGTCCGCTCCCGGGCCGGGTTCGCCGTCACCCGCGGGGGTAGAGGGAACATTCCTGCCCCCGGTCGGAAGGAACCATCGTGCCCAGCCTCCGCGCCCTGGTGCTCAACTGCACCCTCAAGCCCTCCCCCGCGCCGTCGAGCGCCGAACTGCTCGGCCGGGAGGTGCTCGCCGCCCTGGCCGACCACGACGTGGACGGCGAGATGGTCCGCGTCGTCGACCACGACGTACGGTTCGGCGTCTCCACCGACGAGGGTGACGGCGACGGGTGGCCGGCCATCCGCGCCAAGATCATGGACGCGCACATCCTGGTCATCGCCACCCCGATCTGGCTCGGGCAGCCGTCGAGCGTCTGCAAGATGGTCCTGGAACGGCTCGACGCCGAGCTGTCCGAGACGGACGCCGAGGGCCGGCTGCGCACCTTCGGCAGGGTCGCGGCCGTGGCGGTCGTCGGCAACGAGGACGGCGCGCACCACGTCACGGCGGAAGTCCTGCAAGCCCTCAACGACGTCGGGTTCAGCATCGCCGCCAACGCGTCGACCTACTGGGTCGGCGAGGCGATGGGCAAGACGGACTACGCCGACGCCGGGCCGAAGCCCGACACCACCGGCAGCGCCACGAAGACCCTCGCGGCGAACACCGCACACCTGGCCCGCCTGGTGGCCGACCGGCCGTACCCGCCGGCATGAGCCCGTCCATCGGACGCCGGCCGGCCGCGCGGCGGCTAGCATCGCGGGAATGTCGCTCACGCCGGGCCGGGTACGACTGCTCACGCCGGTCGCGGCGGCCCTGTTCCTCGGCCTGGCCCTGACGATCCGCGCCCTCGACGACGGGGCGCTGCGGCAGCACTCCGGCACCGCCCTGTACGCGTCGATGGTGTGGGCGGCGGTGCTCTTCCTCGGCCCCCGGCTGGCCCCGCTGTCGGTCGGGGCGATCGCGACGCTGTTCTGCTGGGTGGTGGAGTGCGCGCAGCTCACCGGCGTCCCGGCGCAGTTGTCGGCGGGCAGCCTCGCGGCGCGGCTGGCGCTGGGCGTGCAGTTCGACCCGGTCGACCTGGCCTGGTATCCGGTGGGAGTGGTCCCGCTGGTCGCGCTGCACGCGCTGCTGTCCCGGCGGACGGCCGCGGCGAGCGCCTGAGCAGGCCCGCCGGCCACTGCCGATCTTCCTGTCGGGCGCGGCTGTTACGGTCTCGCCGCCGTCGCCGCAGTAGGACCGGAGGTCACCGTGATCGCTTCCCACCTGTCGTCGTTCGCCGGGTCACCGGTGCTGCCCTTCACACCGGGCATGACCCTGCCGGAGGATCCGTCGGCGGTGGCCTGGCGGCTGGAGGTCGAGGAGTTCGACGCCGACCCCGGGGAGTTCGCCGAGCTGGTCCGGGCCATGCGCGACGAGGTCCCGGCCGACGCGGTGCGGGCGCTGGTGATCGGCGAGTGGGGCGAGGCGTACGAGCGGCCGCTGCCGGTGGACCTGCTCGTCGACGCGGCCGGGGACTGGACGGGGCTGCGCGCGCTCTTCCTCGCCGACCTGGTCAGCGAGCAGTGCGAGATCTCCTGGATCACCCACGGCGACGTCACCGGCCTGCTGGCGGCGTACCCGGCGCTGGAGGTGCTGCAGGTGCGCGGCGCGCAGGGCCTGCGGCTGGAGCCGGTGAAGCACACCGGGCTGCGCGAGCTGCGCGTCGAGTCCGGTGGGTTGCCGGGCACGGTGGTGCGGGCCGTCGGAGAGAGCGACCTGCCCGTGGTGCGGCGGCTGGAGCTGTGGCTGGGCCGCTCCGACTACGGCGGGGACACCACGGTGGACGATCTGGCCGCGCTCCTGGCCGGCGAGGGCCTGCCGGAGCTGCGGCACCTGGCGGTGTGCAACGCCGACACCCAGGACGCCGTCGCGGCGGCGGTGGCCACCGCGCCCGTCGTCGGACGGCTGGCGGTGCTCGACCTGTCCATGGGGGTGCTCACCGACACCGGCGCCGAGGCGCTGCTGTCCGGGCAGCCGCTGACCCACCTGCGCCGGCTCGACCTGCACCACCACTTCCTGTCGCCGCAGTGGCGGGACCGGCTCGTCGCGGCCCTGCCGGGCGTGGAGGTCGACCTGTCGGACCCGCAGACCCCGCACGAGTACAGCGGCCGGCAGTACCGGTTCACCGCGGTCGGGGAGTGAGCGGCGATGACCTTCGAATCCCACGCGCGCACCTTCGCCGGTCTTCCGGTCGTCGACGTGCCCGGCGACGGCCCACTGCCCACCGTGGACGGCGAGGTCACCTGGCGGATCGCCTGCTGGGACTACCCGCCGGGCACCCAGGAGGGTGACCTGTCGGCGGAGTTCGCCGACGTCTTCGAGCGGTTCGTCGCCACCGCCGGAGCGTCGGTGCGGTCGCTGGTCGTCGGCGCCTGGGGGTACGCGGCGTTCCACACCGCCCCGATCGCCCAGCTCTGCGCGGCGGCGTCCCGGCTGCCGGCGCTGCGCGCCCTGTTCCTCGGGGACATGACCAGCGAGGAGTGCGAGGTCTCCTGGATGCGGGTGGGCGACGTCAGCCCGCTGCTCGACGCGTACCCGCATCTGGAGGTGCTGCGGGTGCGCGGCGGCGAGGACTTCCGCTTCTCGCCGGTGCGGCACGCGCGGCTGCGCGAGCTGGTGGTGGAGAGCGGCGGGCTGTCCCGGGAGTTCGTCACCGCGGTGCTCGACTCCGACCTGCCCGCCCTGACCGACCTGGAGCTGTGGCTCGGCACCGACGAGTACGGCGGTGACACCGGCGTCGCCGACCTCGCGCCGCTGCTGGCCGGCGAGCGGTTCCCGGCGCTGCGCCGGCTCGGGCTGCGCAACGCGGAGATCGCCGACGACCTCGCCGCCGCGCTCGCCTCGGCGCCGGTGGTACGACGGCTGGCGCGGCTGGACCTGTCCATGGGCACCCTCGGCGACGAGGGGCTGGCCGCCCTGCTGGCCGGTCAGCCGCTGACCCACCTGCGCGAGCTGGACCTGCAGCACCACTTCCTGTCCGAGGAGGCCGCCGCGTCGGTGGCCGCCGCGCTGCCCGGCGTGCGGGTGGACGTGTCGGATCCGCAGGAGCCCGACGAGTACGACGGGGAGAGCTACCGGTACACGGCGGTGTCGGAGTGACATGGAGCTGACCGTCGTCGGCAACCCGGCCAACCGCCGGGTGGAGCTGTTCACCCGGGCGGCGCTGGCCGCCGGGCTGCCCCGGCCGGTGGTGCTGCCCTGGCGGGACGTGCTGACCGGGGCGGCCCCGCCGCCGGCGGGCGCGCTGGTGCGCGTCGACTCGCCCGGCGAGGACCCGGAGGTGGACCGGCTGCTGCGCCGGGCCGCCGTGCCCGCCCGGCACGGCGAGCTGGTCGGGCTGGCGGACGCGTACGCCGGGCTGACCGACGGCATGGCCCGGGTGGCCGCCGGGGGCGCGACCCTGCTCAACCCACCCGGCGAGGTGGCGGTGCTCTGCGACAAGCGGCGTTGCCATGCGCTGCTGGCCACGGCGGGCGTGCCGGTGCCCGAAGCGCTGCCCCCGGTCGACGGGTACGCGTCGCTGCGGTCGGGGATGGCGGCGGCCGGCTGGGGCCGGGTGTTCGTCAAGCCGGCGCACGGCTCGTCCGCCGCCGGGGTGATCGCCCTCGCCGTCGGTCCCCGGCGGGTGCAGGCGGTCACCACGATCGAGACCACGCCCGACGGGCTGTTCAACTCGCTGCGGCTGCGCCGCTACGACGACGAGGCGCAGGTGGCGGCCATCGTGGACCGGCTCGCCCCGGAGGGCCTGCACGTGGAGCGGTGGCTGCCCAAGGCGGGCCTCGGCGACCGGGTCGTCGACGTGCGGGTGGTGGTCGTCGCCGGGCGGCCCACCCACGTGGTGGTCCGCGCCGCCCGGGGGCCGCTGACGAACCTGCACCTGGGCAACGCGCGTGGTGACCTGGCCGCGCTGCGCGCGGCGGCCGGGCCGGCGGCGTGGTCCGCGGCGATGGAGACCTGCGAGCGGGTCGCCGCGTGCTTCCCCGGCTGCCTGCACGTCGGGGTGGACCTGATGTTCCTGCTCGGCTGGCGCCGGCACGCCGTGGCCGAGGTCAACGCCTTCGGCGACCTGCTGCCGGGGGTGCTGGCCGACGGGCGGGACAGCTACGCCGAGCAGGTCCACGCGCTGGTCACCGGCCGCTGGGACACCTGGCGGGCGGCCGTCGGCGCGCCGGGGCGGGAGGTGGCCGGGTGCGGAGCCTGATCGGCAGCCACGACCTGCTCCTGGTCACCCTCGACACGCTGCGCCACGACGTGGCCGCCGAGCTGGCCGCGGCGGGGCGGACGCCACAGCTGGCCCGGGTGCTGCCGGGCGGCCGGTGGGAGCGGCGGCACTCCCCCGCCAGCTTCACCTACGCCGCGCACCACGCCTTCTTCGCCGGCTTCCTGCCCACCCCGGTGACGCCGGGCCGGCACGAGCGGCTGTACGCGGCGGCGTTCCCCGGCAGCGAGACCTCCGGTGAGGACACCTGGGTGTTCGACGCCCCGGACCTGCCGACCGCCCTGGCGAAGGAGGGCTACCACACCCTCTGCCTGGGCGGAGTGGGCTTCTTCAACCGGCGCGGCCCGCTCGGGTCGGTGCTGCCGGGCCTGTTCGCCGAGGCGCACTGGGAGCCGGAGTTCGGGGTCACCTCCCCCACCTGCCTGGACGCGCAGCTCGACCGACTGGCCGAGGTGCTGCCCCGGGTGCCGGCGCGGCAGCCGCTGTTCACCTTCCTCAACGTCGCCGCGCTGCACCAGCCGAACCGGCACCACCTGCCCGGCGCGCAGCACGACGACCGGGCCAGCCACGCCGCCGCCCTGGAGTACGTCGACTCCCGGATCGGACGGCTGTTCGCCCTGCTCACCGGCCGGGGCCGGCCGGTGTTCACGATCATCTGCTCCGACCACGGCACGGCGTACGGCGAGGACGGGCACACCGGCCACCGGATCGGCCACGACGTGGTGTGGACCGTCCCGTACGCCCACTTCACCCTGCACCCGGGAGAATGGTGACCAGCACCGACACGGGCCTCGACGGCTCGCCGTACCAGCAGTACCTGTACGCGTACCCGCACAAGACCTCGTACCGGGCGCTGCGGCCCCGGCCGCTGCTGGCCGACGTGTGGCGGGCCGAGGCACGCGAGGCGCTCTTCCTCTACGTGCACCTGCCGTTCTGCGAGATGCGCTGCGGCTTCTGCAACCTGTTCACCCGCGCCCACGCGCCGCAGGAGCAGGTCACCGCGTACCTGCGGCAGCTGCGCCGGCAGGCCGAGCAGGTCACCGACGCCCTCGGCGACGTCGGGTACGCCCGGGCGGCGTTCGGCGGGGGCACCCCGACGTACCTGACGGCCGACGAGCTGACCGAGCTGTTCGACATCGCCACCACCACGATGGGCGCCCGGCTGCCGGGCGTACCCCTGTCGGTGGAGACCTCGCCGGCCACCGCGACGCCGGACCGGCTCGCGGTGCTCGCCGCGCACGGCACGACCCGGGTGAGCATCGGCGTGCAGAGTTTCCTCGACGTCGAGGCGCGCGCCGCCGGCCGCCCGCAGCGTCGGGAGGAGGTGGAGGCGGCGCTCGGTGCGATCCGCGACGCGGCGGTCCCGGTGCTCAACATCGACCTGATCTACGGCATCGACGGGCAGACCGCGCGGACCTGGCGGGCCAGCCTCGACGCGGCGCTGGCCTGGCGGCCCGAGGAGTTGTACCTGTACCCGCTGTACGTGCGCCCGCTGACCGGTCTGGGCCGGCGCGCGCACGCCCGGGCCGACTGGGACGCGCAGCGGCTGGACCTGTACCGGCAGGCCGTCCAGATCCTCGGCGCGGCCGGGTACCGGCAGGAGTCGATGCGGCAGTTCCGCCGCGCCGACGCGCCCACCCCGGACGGGCCGGACTACTGCTGCCAGGACGACGGCATGGTGGGGTTGGGCTGCGGGGCCCGCTCCTACACCACCGCCCTGCACCACTCGTTCGACTACGCGGTCGGGGTGTCCCAGGTGCGGGCGGTGCTCGACGACTACCTGGCCCGGCCCGCCGACGACTTCCGGTACGCCGAGTTCGGCTACCGGCTCGACGACACCGAGCAGCGCCGCCGCTGGCTGCTCAAGTCGCTGCTGCGCGCCGAGGGCGTCGACGCCGCCGCCTACCGGGCCCGCTTCGGCAGCCGGCCCACCGACGACTTCCCCCAGCTCGGCCGGCTCGTCGAGCGGGGCTGGGCGACCGACGGCGGGCTGCGGCTGACCGCGGCCGGGCTGGCCCGCTCCGACGCCATCGGCCCGTGGCTGACCTCCGCCGAGGTCCGCGCCGCGATGACCGGGTACGTGCCGCGGTGAACCTGGCGATCCTCTACCGCGGGCCGCTGGCCAGTTGCAACTACGACTGCCCGTACTGCCCGTTCGCCAAGCGGCGGGATCCGCCGGAGCTGCTGCGCGCCGACCGCGCCGCGCTGGCCCGGTTCACCGACTGGGTGGCGGCGACCACCGACGTACGACTGTCGGTGCTGTTCACCCCGTGGGGTGAGGGGCTGACCCGCCGCTGGTACCGGGAGGCGATGGTGTCGCTGTCGCACCTGCCGCACGTCGAGCGGGTGGTCATCCAGACCAACCTCGCCGCCCGGGTGGACTGGCTCGCCGACGCCGACCGGGGCACGGCGGCACTGTGGACGACGTACCACCCGGGACAGGTCAGCCGGGAGCGGTTCCTGGCCCGCTGCGCCCGCCTGTCGGAGCTGGGGGTCCGCTACTCCGTCGGGGTGGTCGGCCTGCCGGAGCACCTCGACGAGGCGCGGGCGCTGCGCGCGGCGCTGCCGGCGCAGGTGTACCTGTGGGTCAACGCCGCCGAGGGACGGCGCTACGACGCCGCCGAGGAGGCCGTCTGGACAGGGCTGGACCCGCTGTTCGGCTGGAGCGTCCGCCCGCACCTGTCCCTGGGGCGGCCGTGCCACGCGGGTGAGACCGCCGTCTCGGTGCTCGGTGACGGCACGGTGCGCCGCTGCCACTTCGATCCCGCCCCGATCGGCAACCTGTACGACGGGTCGTGGCGGGCCGCCCTGCGGCCCCGGCCGTGCGGCGTCGCGGTCTGCGACTGCCACATCGGGTACGTGCACCTCAAGCCGCTCGGGCTGCGCGACGTCTTCGCCGGCGGGGTGCTGGAACGCATCCCCGCCGCCTGGCCGTCCCCGGGTCCGGTGGCGTCCGGCACGCCCTGACGCCGGGGCGGCCCGGCGAGGGCGGCCCCGGCGTCGGCTGCCGGCGGGCTCAGTGGGTGACGCGGACCGTGTCGTCGATCCGCGGGTACTCGCAGGCGTCCTGGTCACACAGTTCGAACCCGGCGGTGACCAGCGTCTCGCCGGGGCGGAAGATCTCGCCGTCAGCCTGCGCCGCCACCCGCGCCGTCACCTCCTGCGGCTCGCCGGTGCAGGTGACCGGCGCCCAGCCGGATCCGTGGGCCACGCCGCTGCCCGAGCGCTGCCGGACGATCACCTCGACGCCGCCGGACCTGCCTGCGGTGCACACCACGGTGATCGTGACGTCCACGGCCACGCCTCGGGCGGCCAGGGTCGCGGAGGTGACGTCGACGGTGCTCGCCGCGCTCGCGGGCGTCGGCGCCAGTGATGCGAACAGTGCCAGCCCGAGCAGGGCGATGCTGGTCATGATCCGGCGCACGGTGGTCCTCCCTCTGCCAGTCACCTACCTGCGCCACCATAGACCCGTGTCGACACTCGTAGTGACCGGTCGATGACAGATCTCGGTGTTCGCGGCGCCAGTGCCGCAGGTCGTGGCCCGGAGCCGGCGGGGCCTTTGCGGGTCAGTCGGCCAGCCAGGCGCGGATCTCGTCGCCGTGCTCGTCGAGCCGGGGCGGCGGCAGGTCGTGGCGGGGCGGGGTGCGCGAGAAGCCGATCGGGTGCCGGACGCCGGGCACGCCGCCCGCCGTGGCCACCGGGTCGAGCCCGAGGTCGCGGGCCAGCGCGACCCCGTCGGCGACGGTGTTGATCGGGGCGCACGGCACACCGGCGGCGGTCAGGTCGGCGAACCACTCGTCGCGCCGCCGCCGCGCCAGCCGCTCGACCAGCAGGGGGCGCAGCGCGTCCCGGTGCACCGTGCGGTCCTGGTTGCGGGCGAACCGGGGGTCGTCGGCCAGCGCGGGCGCCCCCAGCACCTGGCACAGCCGGCGGAACTGGGCGTCGTTGCCGGCGATGACGACGAGGTCGCCGTCGGCGGTGGGCATCGGCTCGTACGGGAACAGGCTCGGGTGGGCGTTGCCCATCCGGAACGGCACGCTGCCGGCGGCGACGTGGCCGCTGGTCTGGTTCACCAGGCCGGACAGGGCCGAGGAGAGCAGGTCCACCTCGACGTGCTGGCCGACTCCGTGCCGGTCGCGGTGCCGCAGCGCGGCGAGCACGCCGACGGCCGCGTGCAGGCCCGCCATCACGTCGAACACCGCCACCCCGGCCTTGTACGGCGGGCCGTCCGGATCCCCGGTGAGGCTCATCAGGCCGGAGGCCGCCTGGACCATCAGGTCGTACCCGGGCAGGTGCGCCCCCGCGCCGGCGCCGAACCCGCTGATCGAGGCGTACACGATGCGCGGGTTGACGGCGGCGACGCTGTCGTGGTCGAGGCCGAAGCGGCGCAGGCCGCCCGGGCGGAAGTTCTGGATCATCACGTCGGCCCGGTGGGCGAGGCGCCGGGCGACGGCCAGGTCGTCCGGGTCGGTGAGGTCCAGGGCGATGGACCGCTTGTTGCGGTTGACGCCGAGGTAGTAGGTGGAGATGCCGTCGCGCACCGGCGGCGTCCACGCGCGGGTGTCGTCCCCGCCGGGGCCCTCGACCTTGACCACGTCCGCGCCGAGGTCGGCCAGGAGCATCGTCGCGTACGGCCCGGCGAGGATCCGCGAGAAGTCGGCCACCAGGACGCCGTCGAGCGGTCCGGACCGCTGCCGCTGCATCGGCACTCCCCTCCCCGGGACGGCCGGCCGGCCGCTCGGGTCGGCGGGGACCGGTCCGGCGAGCATACGATCCGCGGGTGGAAACCTTCGACGGCACCGACGGCACCCAACTGGCGTACCACCGCACCGGCCACGGCCCGGCGCTGATCTGCCTGCCCGGCGGGCCGATGCAGGACTCGGCGTACCTCGGCGAGCTGGGCGGGTTGTCGGCGCACCGCACGCTGGTGCGGCTGGACCTGCGCGGCACCGGGGGGTCGGCCGTCCCGGCGGACCCGGCGACCTACCGGTGCGACCGGCAGGTCGCCGACGTCGAGGCGCTGCGCCGGCACCTCGGGCTGGAGCGCGTCGACCTGGCCGCGCACTGCGCCGGGGCGACCCTGGCCCTGCTGTACGCGGTCCGGCATCCCGAGCGGGTCGAGCGGCTCGTCCTGCTCACCCCCAGCCCCCGGCCGGTGGGCGTGGAGGTCACCGACCGGGACCGCCGGGAGCTGGCCGAGCTGCGCCGGGGCGAGCCGTGGTTCCCGGCGGCGTTCGCCGCGTTCGAGCGCATCTGGGCGGGACGGGCCGGCGACGAGGACTGGGCGGCGATCACCCCGTTCACCTGGGGCCGGTGGGACGCCGCCGCCCGGGCCCACCACGAGCGGGAGGCGAGCTGGCGGCACCCGGACGCGGCGGCCGGCTACTACGCCGACGACGCGTTCGACCCGGTGGCCGTCCGGGCCGCCGTCGGGCGGCTCCGGGCAGCGGTCCTGCTGGTCGCGGGCGAGTACGACGTCGCGCTGCCGCCGACCCGCGCGGCGGAGTACGCCGGCCTGTTCCCCAAGGGCGAGCTGGCCGTGCAGCCGGGCGGCGGGCACCAGCCCTGGCACGACGACCCGCGCTGGTTCGTCGACACCGTGGCCCGGTTCCTGGGCTGAGCGCCCGCGGCTACCGTGCCGGCCGGCACGGCCCCCGCGCGGTCACGCTCTCGTCGGCGACCCGCAGGACCGTGCCGTCGACGTAGTAGAGCGAGACGCCGGCGGCTCCGCCGAGCCGGGACACGCAGGTCGTCGGCGGGGGCAGGTGCGGCGGTGGCGACTGGCCGTCGACGGCGGCGAGCTGGACCCGGGTCACCTGCAACGCGGGGACGCCCGGCGCCATCAGCAGCCGCACCGGTCGGCCGGCGCGCACGTCGGCGGCGAGGTGGTCGCTCAGCCGGTACGGCAGCAGCAGCAGGCTCACGCCGAGGAAGCCCAGCAGGGCCCCGGCGATCCCGCGCAGCCACAGGCTGGTGTTCCAGCCCAGCTGCACGGCGGGTGGGCGCAGCCACAGGACGAGGCCGGTGCTGACCGCGCCGCAGAGCAGGATGACGGTGACCGGGAGGGCGTCGACCGCCCCGCCGCGCGAGGTGGTCCACACCGCGAGGCAGAGCGCCGCCAGCCCCGCGACGCCCATGCAGGAGACCACCGTCATGACCACGATCGCGGCCCGGCTCTGCACGATGTGGACCACGGGGGCGCTGCGCTCGGCCGCCTGGAGCAGGTGCCGGGAGACGACGAAGACGGCCAGGCCGGTGATGCCGATGAGGAAGGCGCGGATCGCCAGCCAGCCGAAGGTGATGCCGGCGTCCTCCGGATCGACGCCGAAGGCGCCGAAGAACCGGGCGGTGACCACCCAGCCGAAGGCGTACGAGAAACCGGCGACGCCGGTGACGATCTGCGCCGCCTGCCCGAACCAGTGCGACACCTGCCCGGTGAGCGTCGGGGGCGACCCGTCCGAGGGCGGCGCGGCGCCGATCACAGCAGCCCCGTGAGCAGCACGACCGCTGCGACGGCGCCGATCACGAACCCGACCGTCACGGCCAGCCTGCCCTTCAGCGCGTACGTCCAGGCGGTGCGCGGCAGCGACTCCACCGGCGACACGCTCGGCGTGGTCTGCAGCTCCGGCCCCTCCCCGGTCATCGCCTCGATCACGGCGTCGAGCGTCGTCAGCCACTGCGACAGGCGGGGCCGGGAGCCCGAGGCGCGCACGGAGGCACGGATCAGCGGGGCCAGCGCGGCGGGCACCTGGCCGCCGAGGGGGTCGTCGGTGTCGGCGCCCGAGGGCCGCCAGGACGGCGCGACGAGCACCCGGGCGGTGATCAGGCCGACCGCGTAGACGGTCGAGGCGTGATCCGGCCGGGGGGTGTCGCCGGTGAGCACCCGCGGATCCGTCCAGTCCGTGCTGGTCAGCAGCGGCTCCTCGACCACGCTGTCCACCGGCCGGATCGAGTCGCAGTCCAGCAGCAGCACCGCGGGCTGCGGACGCAGCGTCCACAGCAGGTTGTGCGCCGCCAGGTCCTCGTGCACCAGGCCCCGCGTCTCCAGCCAGCGCAACGCCTCCACCAGGGCCCGGATCAGCTTGAGCTTCTCCCGCAGGCTCGCCGGCTCGATCCCGACCCGGGCGGCTCGGGCCTCGTAGAGCAGGTAGTTGAGGTCCCTGACCCGGACCTTCTTGGTCGACAGGTGCGCCTGGTACGCCATCCCGGCCCGGGGGACGAGCACCCCGGCCACCGCGCCGTCGGCGCCGGCGACGACCGCCAGCGGCCACGCGTACCGGCGCCGGACGAGGGCGGCCGAGTCGTCGTCGAGGCCCCGGTAGAGCTGGACGAGCCGGTCGAGGTCCTCCTCGGCGCGGGGTATCGCGTACTTCTTGTACAGCACCGTGTCGTCGTGGCCGAACACGTCGAAGACGGTGGACGAGCCGCCCCGGACGCCGGGGCCCCAGGTGCGCAGGGTGCGCTCCGGCACCCGGGGCGGCAGGTCGGGCCAGGTGTCGGCCACTGGTGGGGTGGGCATGTCGTGTGAGGGCCGGTTACCGCAGGTCCGCTTCCCCGAGGGGCGGGTACGGCGGCGGCAGGTGCGGCCGGGCGTCGGGGCGGCCGGGCAGCATCACCGATCTGGTCAGCGTGCGGGCGAAGTCGGTGACCACGCCGAAGATCCGGGTGGCGAGCACCTGGTCGTGGTGGTCGTTCCACTCGTACACCGCTACCGGGCGCAGCCGCTGCCAGATCCCGCTCCCTTCCGACCCGGCATCCGTGGTGATGACGACGAGCTGGGCCTTGGTGCGGCGGTCGAAGTCCTGGAACGCCCGCTCCCAGTCCTGGTCGACCGGTGTGCCGTCGGTGACGAGGAAGACGAAGGGGCGCAGGACGGACGTGTCCTGTGAGCGCAGGACCCGCAGGTCGTGGTCGATCACCCGGCCGAGGCGCTGGAACAGCGGACCGTACCGGGTGGCCCCGTGAGCGTACAGGCGCGGCAGGGACGGCAGTTCGGTCAGGTCCGTCAGCGGCAGGACGAGTTCCGCGTGGTCGGCGAAGGCGACGATGCCCACCCGCACCTGGTCGCCGAGGGCGGGACTGGAGAGCAGTTCGTCGACGAGCTGGATGAGCGCCTGCTGGACGGCCTCCAGACGGGTCCCTTCAGACATGGATCCGGAGGTGTCGACCGCCAGGTAGATCGGCAGCACGCGCTGCGGCATGATCCGACCCCCTCCGCGCGCTCGCCGGTCCTGCGGTCGCCCACGAAGGTAGCCGGCTGACCGGGTCGCGTCGAGGCCCGTCGTCCGATCACGACTGTCGGACTTCGGCACCGCGCGGGGACCCCGGCTCCCTTGTCGGCACCTCCTATCGTGATGGCGCTGCGGTCCCGGCGGCACGACGACGGGCGGCAGACCACCCCGACCAGCACCGACCAGGAGGCACGCGTGGGAAGCAGGAGGTACGTCGCGACGGCGGCGTCGGTCGCCATCGCCGTCGCGACACTCACCGGGTGCGGCGACGACGGCGACGCCGAGCGGGAGTACGTCGACAAGCTCAGCCGGGCGGGCTACGAGTCGGTGACGGTCTCCCCCGAGATCAAGAAGTCCCTGGGCAGGAAGAACCGCGATCGCAAGAACACCGTCGCCTACGACTACACCTGGCAGGTGAACACCGACTCGGACCCGACCACCTGCGAGGTCACCCTCGAACATCCGGCGTACAACTCGAAGTCGCTGCGCGGCGACCACTGGCACGTCGACGAGGTCGACGACAAGGACGTCGAGGGCTGGGGCGGCAACAGCCCCGACCCCGAGACGGTGCGGAAGCTGCTGCGCGAGCACTCCTACGACTGCTGACCGAGCCCGGGTCCGCGATCCCCGGGGCGGCGGGCACGACAGCGTGCCGCCACCGGGGGCGGCGGGCGGAGTGCCAGCCCGTCACCCCCGGTGCACGGGTCAGTTCCCGGCTAGGACGCGCGCGTCGGCGGCAACGACCGCCGCCAGCGCGGTCGGGAGCCGTTTGCCGGCATGCCGGTCGGCGTAGCCGGCCAGCTCGGCGTACCGGCCGTTGGCCAGCAGGGTGCTCAGGACGGTGCGCGCGTCGGCGTCGGCGCCGGAGGTCAGGATCACGTACCCGAGGCCGGCTGGGCTGGCCGCCAGGGTGAACGTGCTGGTCGCCGACGCCCGCCCGGCCGGGCCTACGGCGTCGGCGCGCAGGGTGTGCCGGCCCGCCGGCAGGGCGGTGAGGTCCAGCGGACGATCCGTGGCGACCCGCTGCCCGTCGAGGGTGAGCGTGACGGTGTCGACGTGAGCGGCGGTGACGGTGGGGACCGGGGCCTGGGCTCGGTCCAGGGTGGCGCCATCGACCGGTGACGCGATCGCGACGCTCGGGGTGGCGGGCGATCGCTGCAGGTGAGCGGCGTTCCAGCCGGCCAGCTCGGCGGGCCGGTTGGTGATGATCCCGTCGACGTCGGCCTGCTCCAGCGCCTGCCACTGGGCCGGCGAGTCGACGGTCCAGACCAGGACGGCCACGCCCGCGTCGTGCAGCTGCCGCACCACGTCCGGCCGAGCCGCCAGCGCTGCGCCACTCGGGTTGTACGCGGTTAGTCCCAGCTGTCGGGCGAGGGCGACCGGGTCGGTGTCCAGGCTGCCGCGCAGCAGTCCCAGTGGCAGTTCCGGGGCCAAGTCGCGGGTGTGGCGCAGGGCGTCGACCTCGAAGCTCTGGACGAAGACGCGGCCGGTCATCCGCTCCGCGCGGATCACCTCGACGATCCGCGCCACCTCGTCGCGGGTATGTGCCCCCTTGATCTCCAGCAGCAGGTTGCCGCCCCGGACGCGCAGGTCGGCGAGCTGCTCCGCGAGGGTGGGCAGCTTCTCGCCGGTGTACTGCGGGGCGAACCACGAGCCGGCGTCGAGAGCCTTGAGCTGCGCGGCGGTCAGGTCCCGGATCCGGCCGACGCCATCGGTGGTGCGGTCCACAGTGGCGTCATGCAGCACGAACGGCACGCCGTCGCGGGACGGCTGCACGTCGTTCTCGATCCAGTGGGCGCCCGTCCGGCGGGCCACCTCCTGGGCCACCAGCGTGTTCTCCGGGGCGGCGGCGGAGGCGCCCCGGTGGACGATCACGGTGAGTGGGCTGCCGTCGGGGCGTAGGTGTCCGTTGGGGGCCAGCTCCGTCACGGTGACGTCGTCGAACGAGACGGTAGCGCCGTTGACCAGCAGGGCCTGCCCGCCGTCGGCGGAGCGGCGCAGGCTGCCGGTCCGCAACGCCTCCCGCCCGTCGACGAACCAGCGCGCCTGGCTGCCGTGCACCTCGACCGCGACCCGCACGTCGCGGCCGGTGCCCGCCGCGTACGGGGCGGAGCCGGTGTCGGTGACGTTCCAGGTGTTGGCGGTGGTTCGCTCGGCGAACTCCAGGCCATTGGCGGCGGTGCTGCCGCTGCGCATGGTGGCGATCCACCACGGGGTGGTGCCGTCGGCGGGTACGTCGAGGCCCAGCGCGGTCCAGCGGGTGGCCGAGGTCACCGATTCGAACCGGACGGTCGCCTCGACGCGGAAGTCGTCCAGGTGCCGACCGAAGGTGATCTTGTTGGTCGCCGCGGAGCTGGTGGAGGTGCCGTACAGCCGGCCGTTCTCCACCTTCCAGGCGCCGTCGACGGCGCGCCACCCGGCGGGCAGCGTGCCTGCGGAGAAGTCCTCGGCGACGACGGCGGCGCCGGGCTCGGCGGCCGCCGGTGGGGACGGGGTCAGCACGGCCGGCGCGCCGACCGCCAGCGTCAGGGCGCAGAGGGCGGCGGTGAGGCGGATCCGGGTGGTGGGACGGGCGCGACGGGTCATGGTGCGGACCCTAGGAACGTCACGGGAACCGACGGCCAACCGGCCGTGACGGCGACGCGAACGCCGGTACGCGATCACATGTGCGTGGACCGGACGGGGGTCAGCAGCCACCGGGCGAAGCAGGCGTCGTCGTCGAGTGCGGTGTACCAGCGGACCCGGAGCTGGAAGGAGGTGGCCGTCACCGGCAGCAGCAGGCCGGGGTCGACGCGCAGCGACGACGGCGGCCCGTGCCGGAGCGGAACGGGCCCGGGCCGGGCGGGCGCCAGGGGGGTCGAGTGCGCGCCGGCCCCGTCGACCGCCGCGCTGAACAGGGCCAGCACACCGCTGGGCACCCGCAGGACCTCGCCCACCTGGTCGTCGGTGTGCGGGAACCGCAGCGCGTCGGCCACGGTGTCGGGGTAGCGGGAGCCGGACGCCTGCACGACGGCGATCGACCCGTCCTGCGCGGTGAGGACCTCGATCCAGCTGTCGTCGCGCACGACGCCGTCCCCGCCGACCAGCACCGCCCGGCCGGTCCCCACCGCGATGCCGGTGTCCTGCCACCCCAGGTCGACCACCTGGTCGAACTGGTCGTCACTGGAGCCCCGCCACGCCTCGCGCAGGCCGGCGTCGACGGCGAGGAACGGCTCACCGTTGGTCCACAACCGACCGACATGGGTCCAGGAGACAGTCACCGGCCCAGTATCGACGACGCTCGGCCGGGGTCCGCCGGGGCGTGGTCAGCGGGTCGACGGCCGGGCGCTGCGCCGGGTGCCGAAGGACTCCATGGTGGTGGCCTTCTTCGCGGGCGTACGTCCGGCGGTGCCGCGGGCGCGGGCGGGCGTCGCCTTCTTAGCGGGCGCCTTCTTCGCGGGCGCGCGGGTGGCCGGCGCCTTCTTGGCGGCGGCGGCCTTGGCGGTCGGCCTGCGGGTGGGGGCGGCGGTCGCGGCGGTGTCCGTCTTGCGGGCCACCCGGGCCGTGGTCGGGGTGGGCCTGCCGCCCGGCGTCTTGGCCGCGCTGGCCCCGGTGGCCCGTTTCGTGGCCGTCGCGACCTTCTTCGCGGCGGCCTTGCGGGTCATCGGGGCCTTGCGCGCCCCGGTGGCCTTCCGGGCGCCGGTGGGCCTGGCGGCCCCGGTGCTGCTGCGTCGAGCGTCGGCCATCGTCGCTCCTCCTCGGGGTGTGCTGCCGAGACCCGCACCGACGGGGCGGGCCGGGCCGACCGGCCCGCTCGGCGTCGGTGTCTTCCCCCGGCCCCGGCGGGCAAACGTCGCGTGCGGACGCGGCGCCGACCGCCGGGCAGCCGTCGAACGGCACGCTCCCCGGTACGGCCACCCGCCCGCCGCCCGTGCCGCGGACCGGCCGGACGTCGACGCTGCGTCACGCCCGGATCCCGGTGGGCGACGGGTGCGGGCACCTGGCCGGTCGGCTATTGACTGTGACCTGGCGCACATCATTAGATGTCGAGGTGGTGCGGTGCCTGGTCGGCCCGGCCACTGGCCGGCCCAGGCGACCGGTCGGGTGGGTTCGCCACCTCAAGCGATCGACGGGGTGCGGTGGGTGCGGTGGACACCGGGGTGAACGAGCGCCGCCGACGCATGCAGTTCGGCGCCGCGCTGCACGTCGGCTCGCACACCATCGCCGTCGCCTACTGCCTGCTGACCCTCGGCGAGCCGAACCGGGGGCCAATGCTCGTGGCGTACGGCTGCGGCGTGGCGACCGGCCTGGTGGGCCTGCGGACGGCCAGGCGGGTGACCTCGAAGGCCGCCGGCTACCGGATCTCGTTCACCATCCTGGTCATCACGCTGGGCATCGTCGCGCTCTGCGCGTACTGGGACGGCGGCGCCGCGTCCCCGGCGGCCCTGGGCTTCGTCACCACCACCGTCTTCGTGGCGAACTACACGCCGCACCTGCGGCTGATGATGGGGCTGGAGGCGCTCACCATCGGCGCCTACCTCACCGTCGCCGCCGCCGGGCGGCCCACACCCCCCGGGCACGTCTTCGTCCACGTCGCCGGCATGGTGATGCTGGTCGCGGTCTGCTCCACCCAGACGCGGACCCTGGCGCGGCAGCGGTCCCAACTGCGCGCCCTGGCGGCGTTGGACCCGCTCACCGGCGCGCTGAACCGGCGCGGCCTGGCCGAGTACGCCCGGCACCTGTTCCGCCACGGCTGCCGCCCCGGCCCGTCCCTGCTCTGCCTGGACCTGGACGACTTCAAGCTGGTCAACGACCGGCTCGGGCACGCCGCCGGTGACGAGCTGCTGCGCCGGACGGTGTCCGCCGCGCGGGAGGCGCTGCGCGCCGAGGACGCGATCGCCCGGATCGGCGGCGACGAGTTCGTGGTCGTCCTCGTCGACGCCGACGAGGCGACCGCCCGGGCGGTCGCGGACCGGATCGAGGTGGCGGTGCGCCGGCACGCCGTGGTCAGCATCGGCACGGCGACCGCTCCCCACGACGGGGACACCCTCGACGCCCTGATGCGCACCGCCGACCGGCGCCTCTACCGCACGAAGCAGCAACGCCACCGCAGCGCCGACCCGCTCCTGCGCGCCGGCCACGACCTGCTGTCCGGCGGCTCGGAGACTCTCCACGCGCCGTGACCGGACACCGCCCCCCGGGCCCGCGCCGGCCACGGTCCGGGGCGAGCGGCGCGCGGAAAGTGACCAACGGCCCCTGTCCGGGTGACCCTCGGGTCGGGCAGGGTGGGGCCATGACCCCCCGCCCGCGTGTCAGGCCGGACGCGAAGTGCCCGCTGCGTCCCGGGCAGCCGTGCACCCTGTGCCAGCTCGGCGTCACCGGCCCGCAGGACTGTGGGCTGGTCCGCCTGGTGATGGAGGACGACGAGCTGCGCGAGGGGCTGCACCGCTTCCAGGTGGCCGCCCGCAGGCGCGAGGGCGGCGGGGCCCCGGCCTGAGCCGGGCCGGGCACGGCGGCCGGCGCGCTCCCCGACCGGCGACCACGCAGGGTGGCGCCACCGTATACCCCTAGGGGTATGCTGGATCGAAGAGGGTCGAGGGAGCGGGCCACACGACGGCTCCGACCTCGACCGCCCTTCTCAACCCGGGAGGTCCGGTGACCGAAGTCCGGCATCACCAGGTGGTCATCGTCGGCGGCGGCGCCGCCGGCATCAGCGTGGCGGCGCGGCTACGCCGCAAGGGCGTGACGGACGTCGCCCTGGTCGAGCCCAGCGACAGCCACTACTACCAGCCGCTGTGGACCCTGGTGGGGGCCGGCCTGGCCCGCGCCGGCGAGACCGTGCGCGCGCAGCGCACCCTCGTACCCAAGGGGGTGACCTGGATCCGCGACCGGGCGGTGGCCGTCGACCCGGCCGACCGCACCGTGTCGCTCGCCGGCGGCGACGTCCTCGGCTACGGCCAGCTCGTCATGGCGCCCGGCCTCCAGCTCGACTTCGACGCCGTGCCCGGCCTCGCCGGATCGGTCGGACGCGACGCGGTGTCCAGCAACTACCGCTACGACCTCGCGCCCCGCACCTGGGAGTTCATCCAGCGGGTGCGCGGGGGCACCGCGATCTTCACCATGCCGCCCGGTCCGATCAAGTGCGGCGGCGCCCCACAGAAGATCGCCTACCTGGCCGCCGACTGGTGGCGCCGGCAGGGGCTGCTGGACCGTATCCGGATCATCCTGGTGCTGCCCACACCGACCATCTTCAGTCAGCCCGACTGGGCCCGGAGCCTGGAGAAGGTGGCCGCCGGCTACGGCATCGAGGTCCGCTACGAGTCGCAGCTCGTCGAGGTCGCCGGGGCCGACCGGCGGGCGGTGGTCCGGGACAACCGCACCGGCGCCACCGAGACCGTCGACTACGACCTGCTGCACGCCGTACCGCCGCAGAAGGCGCCGGACTGGCTCGCCGGCAGCCCGCTGGCCGATCCGGCCAGCCCGTTCGGGTACCTGGAGGCCGACCGGCACACCCTGCAGAGTCCACGCTGGCCGGAGGTGTTCACCCTCGGCGACGTGGCGAACCTGCCCACCTCCAAGACCGGGGCGGCCATCCGCAAGCAGGCGCCGGCGGTGGTGGCCAACCTGCTCGCCGCCCGCCACGGCCGGCCCCTGCCGGCCCGCTACGACGGCTACACCTCGTGCCCGCTGGTCACCGCGCACAACCGGATGCTGCTGGCCGAGTTCGACTACGCGCTGAAGCCGAAGCCGAGCTTCCCGCTCATCGACACGATGAGGCCCCGCTACGACATGTGGCTGCTCAAGCGCCACGGCCTGCCGGCGATGTACTGGCACGGCATGTTGCGCGGCCTGGCCTGACCACACGACGGGTCGACCGGGGTACGGGCGCGGTGTCCGTACCCCGGTCACCGTCGGCGCGACGGCCGCCGTCCACAGGGACCCGCCGGGTCCGGCGCGGCCAGCGCTCAGAGCGCGACCAGGACCACGGCGAGGACGAGCAGGGAGCAGACGATCTCGAACACTCCCACCTGGGCCGGCCGGAGCCGTCGCGCCGGCAGCAGCACCGCCCGGGCCAGCAGCAGCAGGAAGACCGGGGCGAGCAGCAGGTCCAGCCCGGTCGCCACGACTGCGGCGAGCAGGTGGAAACCGACGGAGAGGCGCCGGTAGCCGGCGTCCCCGCGCTCCCGGATCATGGTCTTGACGTAGAGGACGGTGCCGGCGAGGTACAGCAGCAGGGCCAGGAACGCGGGGGCCACCTCGGCGAGGGGCGCCCCGGCGATGGTGGCCACCACGAAGACCAGCAGGCAGCTCTGCGCCACCGAGGCGAGGTCGTTGAGCAGGGCTCGCTCGCGTCGACGCCAGGCGTACCCGGCGTTGACCGCCAGCAGCAGGGCGTAGACCGGGGCGTACCAGAGCACCGCCGGCCGGGCGATCAGCACGGCCGCGGCCGGCGGCGCGGTGACCAGGCCGTAGGCCAGCAGTTGGTCGGCGAAGCGGCCCGGCCGGCGGGTCTTGACGGCCTGGAAGACGTAGTACGACAGCAGGTAGCCGGCGAGCCAGGCGCCCAGCAGCGGCAGGTGCGGCCAGCGCGGGCCGACCAGCACCACCCCGACGGTGTACGGCAGCAGCAGCATCGCCCAGGCGCCGTGCTGCGGCGGGACGAAACGGCGCAGCCGGCGGCGGGAGGAGGCCGGGCGGGCGGTCGTGACGGCGGTGGACATGGCGTCACCTCACCTCGAAGATGCCACGGGCGCCCCGTTCGGCGTCGACCATGACGTGGCTGACGAAGGGGTAGTGGCCGGGCTCGGGGAAGACCATCTCCACGAAGCCACCGGCGGCCGGACCGAGCCCGAGCACCTGGGCGCCACCCGGGTCGGTGGGCCGGTTCTCCCAGCGGCCCTCCCGGTAGACGGTGTCGAACTGGGTGCCGACGACGTGGAAGGAGCTGTCCCGGTTCGGGCCGGCGTCGAGCAGCCAGACCCGGACCCGTTCGCCCGCGCGGGCGGGCAGCGGCCGGTGGGCGTACTGGGCGACGTAACCGTTGAAGACCACCGCGTCGGGACGCTCGGCCTGCATCTTGGCGAGGTCGCCGGGCTCACCGTCCGGGCCGAGGTACAGCTCGGACTGCACGAGGACGTACTCGCGGTCGACCCGGGGCAGGTCGGGCGGGTCGATGATGACCGCGCCGTACATGCCGTTGCCGATGTGGTGCAGCATCGGCATCGTCGAGCAGTGGTACATCCAGATCCCGGCCCGGGTGGCGGTGAAGCGGTAGGTGAGCCGCTGGCCGGGGTCGATCGGGCGCATCACCTCGTCCGGGGCGACCGCGCCGGCGTGGAAGTCGATGCCGTGGTCGACGGTGCCGTCGTTGACCAGGGTGATCTCGAAGGTGTCGCCGACCCGGCCGCGCAGCACCGGGCCGGGCACGGCGCCGTCGAAGGTCCACAGCCGCTGCCGCACGCCGGGCGCGACCTCCCGCTGGACCTCCTCGACGTGCAGCTCGCGCCGGTGCAGCCGGCCGGACGGGGTGGCCGGCGCGACGGCGTCGCGGGCGGCGAAGCCGGCGTCGGGCGCGGCCATCGCGTCGAGCTGCGGCGCCGCCGGGGCGGCGTGGGCGTCGCCGGTATGGCCGCTCGCCGCCGGCGCCGACCCGGTCGGGACGATCCGCAGGGTCATGCCGGCCTGCCGGTGCCCGGGCAGTGAGCACCAGCCCTGGGTCTCGGCGCCGACCACGCCCGCGTCGAGCCGGGCGGTGCCGCCCCGCGCGATCGGCGCCGTCTTCGCCCCGGAGTCGAGCACGAGGTCGTGCCGGCGGTGGTCCCGGTTGGTCAGCTCGATGACCAGCCGGTCGCCCGGTGGCACCTCGATCCGGTCGGGGTGGAAGCGCATCCCGTCGGCGACCACCGCGACCGTGGTGGTGTGCCCGGTGGGCGTCACGGCGGAGGCGGCGGTCGGGACCGGCGTGCCCTGCGAGACGCGCTGCGCGGCCACCCCGACGAGGACGGCGACGAGGACGAGGGCGAGACCGGCCGCGAACCCGCCGAGCGGGCGGGCGGCGGGGGTCTCGGGGGACGCGGACACGGTTACCTCCGGGCGGTGAGCAGGACCCGGGCGGCCGGTACGAGGAACTGCACCAGCACGACGAGGATCAACAGTGAGGTGGTGATGCGGACGAAGGGCGGGGTGGGCAGGAGGAACACCACCAGGGCGGCGTTGGCCGTCGCGACGCGCTGCGCGCCGTGCCGGTCCAGCAGGGCGGTGCGGCGGCGTACCGGTGCCGGACCGCCGCCGAGCACCATGGGCAGCAGGTGGCTCAGCGACCCGACGAGGACCTGCGCGACGAAGCCGACCAGCAGCGGCAGCAGCACGTCGCCGAACCGGTCGGCGGCGGTGGCGGGATCGTCGGCGGACAGCAGCGTCACGGCGTCCGTGCCGAGGGCGACCAGGAGCCAGCCGGAGGCCGCCGCGAGCGACCAGCCGGCGAAGCCGGTCGGGGGCCGGACCCGGGCCACGGCCAGGGCGGGACGCAGGACGACCAGCGCGGCGAGGGTGAACAGCGCCAGCCCGGCCGCGGCGACGACCCGCCACCAGGCGAGCACGCCGACGCCGAGCAGGGCCAGGCCGGTCGCCGCCAGCGGGAGCGCGACGGTGGCGGCGCGGACCGCCCCGTCGGCCATCCGGGCGCGCAGCACGGTGGGCCAGAGGGTCAGCAGCGTGCCGAGGACGGTCAGCGTCACCCAACCGAGCAGGTTGACGTGGGCGTGGAACAGCGCCAGCCGGGGGCGCCCGGCGTCGTCGACCACCAGCATCCAGGCACCGACCGGCACTCCGGCGAGCAGGGCGACGGCCGCCGTCAGGTAGTAGTGAACGGTGACGGTGAAGCGGGCCGGCAGGGCGCGCCGCAGCCGGCGGGCGAGCCCGACGAGGTGGGCGGCCACCGCGGCGAAGACCAGCGCGGCCCCGCCCACGCCCACCCACGGCCGGTCCGTGGCGCCGGCGACGAGGACCGCCAGCACGCCCACGTTGAGCACGCCGAGCCGGACGGCCTGGGCGCGGCGACGGTCCGGGGCGGGCGCGCGCAGCACCGCCGCCGCGAAGTGGGTGCTCCACACCAGGATGGCGTTGCTGACCGCGCCGAGCAGCAGCAGGTGGATCGCCGCCCAGCGCCAGGTCGGCAGGAAGGGGTGGACGAAGCCGAGCACGACGAGCGCGGCCAGGTAGGCCAGCGGCAGCGCGGCGACCCTGCGGTGCCAGCTCGCCCGCCCGGTCCCCGCCGCAGCCCCACCGCCGGTCGGGGCCGGGCCGCCGGTCGGAGCCGGCCCGCCGGTCGGGGTGGGAACGCCGGACCCGGTCGAGACCCGGCCGCCGTCCGAGGCGGGAGCGCCGGATCCGGTCGGGGTCGGGCCGGCGGGGACCGGTGCGCCGGTGGGGGCGGTGTCGCCGAGCGCGCGGGCCATCACCGCACCGCCGCCACGACCGGCGCGACGGCCGCCGGGCGGGACGGCCGCCGGGCCGCGCCGCGCGCGGCGGCGACGGCGCAGCCGACGAAGCCGAGCACCGCGAGGACGTTGCCCAGGCCGGCCCAGCGCCACACGGCCGGCACACCGAGCGCGTCGCCCACCAGGACCCGGACGGCCAGGGTGGCGTGCAGCACGGCCAGCGGGGCGTACAGCCAGGACCGATAGGGCAGCGGGCGGCGCAGCACCGCCGGCAGGATGACCGGGGCGTGCACGAAGATCATCGACATGGTGAACCCCAGGAAGACCAGGTGCAGGGTGGCGTCGTAGCGCGGGCCGTCGGTCACCGGGCCGGCGCCGGCCCAGAGCAGGCCGGCCAGCCCCAGCCAGGCGTACCCGGCGAGCAGCCCGACCGCGACGTAGCGGGGCAGGCCGGTGGCGCGCACCGTACGGCGGGCGACGTCGTTGACCAGCAGCCAGGCCACCACGGCGAGCAGGCCGACCCCGAACAGGTGCGCCCCGACCGACGGCCAGAGCGCGGTGGCGGTGGCCCCGGCGGTCAGCGCCGCGAGCGCGGCGAGGAACCAGCGCTCACCGTGCCGGGGCAGGCCGAGGTGGGCCAGTTCGAGCCGCTCCCCGGCGATGGTGGCGACCACGAAGGTGGCGAGCCAGGGCACGATCTCCGGCACGCCGAAGCCGGCGAGCCAGAGCAGGGTGGCGGCGTACCAGCTCAGCGCTCCGGTGGCCTGGGCGAGCAGGGCCGGGGCCGGCTGACGCCGCCACAGCTGCCGGTAGATCGCCAGCAGCAGCACCGAGGCGGCCATGAGCAGCAACCGGCCGGACAGGCTCGGGCCGGTGAGCACCAGCGCCAGCCCTCCGGCGCCGGAGCAGGCGGGGGCGAGCAGGGCCCAGCGGGCGCCGAGCGCCACCGCCCGCTCCAGCGCCACCAGGGTGCCGACGAAGCCGAGCACCATCAGCGGGCCGTGCACCTGCTCCAGCGGCGCGTGTGGCGCGGGCACCGGCAGGCCGAGCAGGAGCAGGGCGGCGTACAGGCCGGTGAACAGGGCGAACGCGCCGGAGGCGAGGACCGGCAGCCGCCAGCGTACGGGGATCGACCGGGCGTTCACGCCGGCTCCCCGGTGGTGCGCAGCACGGCCAGCCGCACCACGCAGGCGTCGGGCGCGCCGAACGGCTCCAGCACCGCGCCGCTCGGCGGGGCGCCGGCGTGGTCGAGCGCGCCCCGGACCACGCCGACGTGCAGCGCGCAGATCGCGTCGGGGTTGCGGTTCACCAGCTCCAGGAAGGGGCAGGTGTGCAGGTGCACCTCGACCGTTCCCTCGGCCGTCTCCTGCCGCCGGGGGCTGAAGCCCAACCCGCGCAGGACCTCGAGCAGGGTGTCGACCGGGTCCTCGCCTGCCGCGGTGGCGGCGGCGAGGTGGCGTCCCCAGTCGTGGCCGGCGCGGGTGGCCTCGGCCCGGACGTCGCCCGGGTTGCGGCGGGACAGGTGGTCGAGCAGCGCGGCGGCGAGTGCCCGGTACGGCGCCGGGGCCGGGGCCTCCGACGTGGCCACCCGGTAGCGCCACGCCGGCCGGCCGGGCTGGCCGCCGCTGGCCCGCGCCTTGACCAGCAGCCCGGCGTCGACCAGGCGGTCGAGGTGGGCGCGGGCGGTGGAGAGGTGCAGCCCGGTGCGCTCCCCCACCTCGGCGATCGTCATGCCGGCGCCGGCGTCGCGCACCATCTCCAGGATCGAGGCCCGGCTGGCGGTGCCCAGTGCCCGGTGGCGGTGCGGGTCGATGGTCTCGCCGGTCGGCCCTGTTCTCGGGGTTTCCACGTTAGATAACGTTACAACGTCGTTCACCCGCAAAACCCTGGAGGGTTCCATGTCCGCCTCACGCTCCCCGGCCGACCAGCAGGCCGCGCAGGCCGTCGTCCGGCACCACGCCCAGCTCGCCGCCGATCTCGACCGGCACGTCGCGGACCTGCTGGACGCGGCCGACCGGGGCGACGCCGCCGGGGCGCTGCGACACCGCGACGCGCTGCTCGGGTGGCTCCGTGACGAGTTGCTGCCGCACGCGTACGCCGAGGAGGGCTCGCTCTACGCCGCCGCCGGCGACCGGCCCGAGGCCGCGCTGCTGGTCCGGGGGATGCTCGACGAGCACCGGGCGATCACCGGCCTGGTCGCCGAGCTGGAGACCGCCCACCGGCCGGTGCGCCTCGCCGCCGCCGCCCGCGCCCTCGCCGCCCTCTTCGCCGTGCACCTGGCCAAGGAGAACGAGCTGATCGTCCCGGTGCTGGTGGACGCGGCCGACGTCTCGCTGGCGACGCTGCTGGAGGGTATGCACGATCTGCTCGGCTCCTCGGACGAATCGGGCAAGGGCGGTTGTGGCGGAGGCGGAGGCGGCTGCGGCTGCGGTGGCGACCAGGCCCCCGCCGACGCGCCCGCCCCCACGTTGAGCATCGACCCCCGGCTGGACGTCCGGACGCTGCCGCACGGCCAGCGCCACGCCCGGGTGCTGGCGGCGCTGGACGCGCTGCCCGCCGGCGGCGCGCTGGTGCTGGTCGCCCCGCACGCCCCCCGCCCGCTGCTGGCCGAGATCGAGGCCCGCTACCGCGGCGGCATGAGCACCGAGTGGCTGCAGGACGGACCGGACGTGTGGCAGGTCCGGCTGTCCCGCCAGCCGGTCGCGGTCTGAGCATGGCGGACGCCGGGACGGTGGGGTCAGGGCCCGCCGTCCCGGCGCGCCGGGACGTTCGGCCCTGCCCGCGCCGGTAACCGCGACGCAGGCTGGAACCGTCCCAGGAGAGGAAGACCGTCGTGTGCAACTACTGCGGCTGCCGTGAGTTCCCGCTGATCGGCCGGCTCTCCACCGAGCACGAGGCGATCGCGAACGCCGCCGGCCGGCTGCGCACGGCGGTGCGGGACGCCGCCGATCCCCTGGCCGCCCTCGACGACCTGCTCGCGCTGCTGATGCCGCACACCGCCACCGAGGAGGACGGCCTCTTCGCCGAACTGCGCGCCGAGGGCAGCATGGTCGAGGCGGTGCGGCAGCTCTGCGCCGAACACGACGACATCCATGGCGTGCTCGGCGCCGTGGACCGCAGCGCGCCCGACTGGCCGCCGGTGCTGGCCGCCCTCGACCGGCTGCACCGGCACGTCGACAACGAGGAGCACGGGCTCTTCCCGGCCTCGGTCGTCACGCTGCCGATCTCGGCCTGGGACCGGATCACGCCGACCGCCGGGGCCACCCGGTGAACCGCCCCGGGCGGTGGGTGCGGCCCGCGCCGCCCGGCGACCGCCGCCGGCTGGCCGGCCGTCGCTTCAGCGTGCCGATGAGCGGCACGCACGTCCGCCGCGTCTTCGACGAGTGGTGTCGCCGGAGCTGATCCGGCCGTCTCCCGCGTGGTCCGCGTCCGCGGACCCGACCGGGGTGCGCCGGCCCGCCGGCCTGTCCTGACGGCCGGGCGCCCCTCGCGTCGCCCGGCCCCTGTCCCCGGGATCCCCATGCTCGACGACCTCCGCGCGGCGTACCGCCGCGACCCCGCCCTGCACGGCGTGCGCGCCGCCGAACTGCTGTTCTACCCCGGCCTGTGGGCGGTGTGGAGCCACCGGGCCGCGCACCGCCTGCACCGCTGCGGCGTCCCGCTGCTGCCCCGGGCCCTCAGCCAGCTCACCCGCCTGCTGACCGGCATCGAGATCCACCCCGGCGCCCGCATCGGGCGGCGGCTCTTCATCGACCACGGCGCCGGCGTCGTCATCGGGGAGACCGCGCGCGTCGGCGACGACGTGACCATGTACCACCGGGTCACCCTCGGCGGCCGTGGCTGGTGGGCCGACGACAAGGGCAGCCGGCGACACCCCACCATCGGCGACCGGGTGGTGCTCGGGGTGGGCGCCTCCGTGCTCGGCCCGGTACGCGTCGGCGCCGACGCCCGCGTCGGCGCCCACTGCCTGGTGCTGCACGACGTGCCACCCGGCGCCCGACTGCACAGTCCCCACGCCACGACGGCCCGTCCCGCCGGCCGCGTGCCCACCCTCACCCAGGAGCAGTAGATGATCGCCAAGGACGTGACCGCCCTCATCGGCCGTACCCCGCTGGTGCGGTTGGACCGCTTCGCCGCGCAGGTGCCGGTGACGCTGCTGGCCAAGCTGGAGTCCGCCAACCCCGGCGGCAGCGTCAAGGACCGGCTCGCGCTCGCCGTCGTCGAGGCGGCCGAGCAGAGCGGGGAACTGCGACCCGGTGGCGCGCTGGTCGAGGCGACCAGCGGCAACACGGGCGTCGGGCTGGCCATGGTCGCCGCCGCGCGGGGCTACCGGGTCACCCTCACCATGCCGGAGAGCATGAGCGTCGAGCGCCGCGCCCTGCTGGCCGCGTACGGGGCGCGGATCGTGCTCACCCCGGCGGCCGAGGGCATGGCCGGCGCGGTGCGCCGCGCCTGGGAGATCGCCGACGAGCAGGGCGCCTTCCTGCCCCGGCAGTTCGACAACCCGGTCAACCCGGAGGTCCACCGCCGCACCACCGCGGAGGAGATCTGGGCCGACACCGAGGGCGCGGTCGACCTGTTCGTCGCCGGGGTGGGCACCGGCGGCACGGTGACCGGTGTCGGCCAGGTGCTCAAGTCCAAGCGACCGGACCTGCGGGTGGTGGCGGTGGAGCCGGCCGAGTCCCCGGTGCTCTCCGGCGGGACCCCGGGCCCGCACGGCATCCAGGGCATCGGGGCGGGCTTCGTGCCCGAGGTGCTCGACCCGGGCGTGTACGACGAGGTCGTCCGGGTGGACGTGGAACGGGCCCGGGCGGCGGCCCGGCGGCTGGCCCGCCGGGAGGGACTGCTCGTCGGGGTGTCCAGCGGGGCGGCCCTGCACGCCGCGCTCACCGTGGCCGCCCGGCCCGAGCACGCCGGCGCGACGATCGTGGTGGTGCTGCCCGACACCGGGGAGCGGTACCTGAGCACGCCGCTGTTCACCGAGCCGGACGAGGCCTGATCCGGGTGCGGCGGGGGCGGTGCACGCTCCCGCCGCACCCGGGTCCGCGGCTGCTCATCCGAGGTGGGCCGCCAGGGCGAGGAAGACCAGGCCGACCAGCGCCACCAGCGCGCCGAGGCAGATCACCAGGGCGGTGACCTGCCAGGCCTGGTACGCCCCGAGCAGCGCGCCGCGCAGCGTCTCCCCCATGAACGCGGTCTGCCGCAGCCGCTCCAGCCGCGCGTCGTCCCGGCCTGCGGTCATGCACTCCTGGGCGATCTCGGCGTACGTGCGTCCGCCGGTGGCCTTGGCGACGTGCCCGGCGATCAGGTCGGAGTAGGCGCGGGCCTGGATGCCGGTGCGCACCGGGGCGTCGGCGTAGCGGGCGAGCGGGGCGGGCAGCCCGGCGGGCGGGAAGGCGATCTTCTGGTGGGTCAGTTCCCGGGTGACGTTGTGCCGTCCGAGCAGACCCTGCGCGACCATGACGGGACCGGCGGCGAGGAGGACCACCCCGGCGGCGGTGAGCAGTACCGTGATCATGCTGATCAGCCTGCCCGCCCGGCCGGCCGCCGGGGAGAGCAGCAGGTCCCGAACCCGAGCGGGCCTCAGGTCACCGTCGGGACGGTTTCTGCGGGTCGCCCGTCGCGGGCGGCGACGCCGGCCGCCGTGCCCACGCCGCCGGTGAGGTCCACCTCCGCCGAGTACGGGAAGGAGCCGGGCCGGTAGCCGCAGCCGGGCTCCTCGGCGAAGACGTCGCCGGTGGTGGCGTACGCCCGGGCCCTCGACCCGCCGCAGACGGCCCGGAACTCGCAGGCGCCACAGCGCCCACCGAGGCGGCTCGGGTCCCGCAACCCGGTGAACAGCGGGGAGTCACGGTAGATGTCCACCAGCGAGCGCTGCCGCACGTTGCCGGCGCTCACCGGGAGGAACCCGCTGGGGTGCACCTCGCCGCGGTGCGAGACGAAGGCGAAGCCGTTGCCGGCGCTGACCCGCAGCGGGGGCCGGCGGGAGCGGCTGGCCCGACCGGTCAACCCGCGCTCGTCGAGCAGCGCGCGCAGCTCCCGGTAGAGCGGGCCCAGCCCGAGCACCGGCGCCGGGTCCTCGCCGCGCCGGGCCAGCACGTCGCGTTGCAGGCAGACCCGGCGGAAGTGGTGCGCCTCGGTGGTCTTGACCGGCACCGTCTCGCCGAGGTCGTACAGCACGTTGAGGACGTCCTCGGTCTGCGCCGCGTCGAGGCTGCGCAACGCCTGGCCCCGGCCGGTCGGCACCAGGAAGAAGACGCTCCAGAGCATGGCGCCCCGGTCGTGGACCTGCGCCGCGATGTCCGGCAGGTCGCGGACGTTGTCCCGGGTCACCGTGGTGTTGATCTGGACCCGCAGGTCCAGCTCGGCGGCGTCGCGCCAGGCCCGCAGGGTCAGGTCCCGCACCCCGGGCACACCCCGGAAGCCGTCGTGGCCGGCGGCGGTGGCGGCGTCCAGGCTCAGCGACACCGCCCGGGCCCCGGCGGCACGCAGTCCGGCGAGCGCCGCCCGGGTGAGGGTGGGCGTGCCCGAGGGGGACACCGAGACGGCCAGGCCCAGCTCGGTGCCGCGCCGGACGAGGATCTCCAGGTCCGGGCGCTGGAACGGGTCACCACCGGTGACCACGAACAGCGGGGCCGGCCGGCCGAAGGCGGCGACCTGTTCCATCAGCGCGACCGCCTCGTCGGTGTCCAGCTCGCCGGTGTCCCGGTCCGGGCGTGCCGAGGCCCGGCAGTGCAGGCAGGCCAACGGGCAGGCCTGGGTCGCCTCCCAGATGACGATGAAGGGGCGCTCGCCGACGTCCTGCCGGGGCACCCGTAGGGACCTTCCGGGCGCCCGCTGGGTCGCGCCCGCCTGCTGCGTCACCGCTGTCTGCGTCACGTGACGGACGTTCACGGGTCACAATCGGCCCAGCAAGGGTCCACGGTCACCACCGTGGCGGGACCACGGTCCCGCCGATCGCGGTGCGGGGAGCAGCAGAAACCGTTGAACTCAGGACCTTCGGCCCGGTCGGGCCAGGTCGTGCGGCAGCACGCTGGCCGGGACGTCCCGTTGCGGTTGCGTTGCGGGGCACCTGCCACGAACGTGGGGGATCACGGCAAAGGCTATCGAAGGAATGAGGCGTATGTCGCGAGCGACCGAGAGTGCGGGGCGGGCGCTGCTGAAGGTGGGCGGTCTGGTACGCCGGGCCGAGGTGTCCGCCGACGGCCGGACGCTGCACCAGATCGGCGGACGGGAGGCCGACACCTTCTACCGGGACCGCTCCTCCTACGACAAGGTCGTGCGGTCGACGCACGGCGTCAACTGCACCGGCTCGTGCTCCTGGAAGGTGTACGTCAAGGACGGCATCATCACCTGGGAGCAGCAGCAGACCGACTACCCGAGCGTGGGCCCGGACCGCCCGGAGTACGAGCCGCGCGGATGCCCCCGGGGCGCCGCCTTCTCCTGGTACACCTACTCCCCCACCCGGGTGCGCTACCCGTACGCCCGGGGCGTGCTGGTGGAGATGTACCGGGAGGCCAAGGCCCGGCTCGGGGACCCGGTGGCCGCGTGGGCGGACATCCAGGCCGACCCGGAACGCCGCCGCCGCTACCAGCGGGCGCGCGGCAAGGGCGGCCTGGTGCGGATCTCCTGGGACGAGGCACAGGAGATGATCGCCGCCGCCCACGTGCACACCATCGGCACGTACGGCCCGGACCGGATCGCCGGCTTCTCCCCGATCCCGGCGATGTCCATGGTGTCGCACGCCGTCGGCGCACGGTTCCTCTCGCTGCTCGGCGGGTCGATGCTGTCGTTCTACGACTGGTACGCCGACCTGCCGGTGGCCTCCCCGCAGGTCTTCGGCGACCAGACCGACGTGCCCGAGTCCGGGGACTGGTGGGACGCCTCCTACTTCGTCATGTGGGGCTCCAACGTCCCGGTCACCCGGACCCCGGACGCGCACTGGATGGCCGAGGCCCGCTACCGCGGGCAGAAGGTCGTGGTGGTCAGCCCGGACTACGCCGACAACGTCAAGTTCGCCGACGAGTGGATGCCCGCCCAGCCGGGCACCGACGGCGCCCTGGCCATGGCGATGGGGCACGTCGTGCTCACGGAGTTCTTCGTCCGGCGGCGCACCCCGCGCTTCGTCGACTACGTACGCACGTTCACCGACCTGCCGTTCCTGGTGACGCTGGAGCCGGGCGCGGACGGGGCGTACCGGCCGGGCAAGTTCCTCACCGCCGAGGACCTGGGCGAGTCCGGCCGGGAGGCGGCCTTCAGGACCGTGCTGTGGGACTCGGCCACCGACGCCGCCGCCGTGCCGCGCGGCAGCCTCGGGCACCGCTGGGGCGAGCAGCCGGGGCAGTGGAACCTCGACCTGGGCGACCTGGAGCCGGCGCTGACCTGCCTCGGCGCCGGTGACGCGGTCCCGGTGGAGCTGCCCCGCTTCGACACCGACACCCCGCAGGTGCTGCGCCGGGGCGTGCCCACCCGCACGGTGGCCGGCAAGCTGGTCACCAGCGTGTTCGACCTGTTGCTGGCCCAGTACGGGGTGGCGCGCGAGGGTCTGCCCGGGCAGTGGCCGACCGGGTACGACGACGTCGGGTCGCCGTACACCCCGGCGTGGCAGGAGCCGATCACCGGTGTGCCGGCGGCCCAGGTGGCCCGGGTGGCCCGGGAGTTCGCCGACAACGCCGAGCGTTCCGGCGGCCGGTCGATGATCCTGCTCGGCGCGGGCACCAACCACTGGTTCCACTCCGACGCCACGTACCGGGCGATCCTGGCGCTGGTCACCCTGACCGGCTGCCAGGGGGTCAACGGCGGCGGCTGGGCGCACTACGTCGGGCAGGAGAAGTGCCGGCCGGTGACCGGCTGGCAGCAGCTCGCCTTCGGCCTCGACTGGGTCCGCCCGCCGCGCCAGATGATCGGCACCGCCTTCTGGTACGTCCACACCGACCAGTGGCGCTACGACACGTACTCCGCCGACGTCCTCTCCTCCCCCACCGGCTCCGGCGCGTTCGCCGGCAGGCACACCATGGACCTGCTGGCGCAGTCGGCGCGCTCGGGCTGGATGCCGTCCATGCCGACCTTCGACCGCAGCCCGCTCGACCTGGCCGACGAGGCCCTCGCGGCGTCCCCGGACGACCCGGGCGGCTGGGTCGCCGAGCAGCTCGGTCAGGGGCGGGTGAGGTTCGCCTGCACCGACCCGGACGCGCCGCAGAACTGGCCGCGGGTGCTCACCGTGTGGCGGGCCAACCTGCTCGGCTCGTCGGCCAAGGGCAACGAGTACTTCCTGCGCCACCTGCTCGGCACCGACGCCAACCTGCGCGCCGACGAGGCGCCGGAGGAGCTGCGGCCGAAGGACGTGACCTGGCACGACGAGGCCCCCGAGGGCAAGCTCGACCTGCTGCTGAGCCTCGACTTCCGGATGACCTCCACGACGCTCTTCTCCGACGTCGTGCTGCCGGCCGCCACCTGGTACGAGAAGCACGACCTGAGCAGCACCGACATGCACCCGTTCGTGCACGCGTTCACCCCGGCGATCAACCCGCCCTGGCAGACGCGGACCGACTTCCAGGCGTTCCACGGCATCGCCAAGGCGTTCTCCGCGCTGGCCGCGACCCATCTCGGCGTGCGCAAGGACCTGGTGGCGGCGCCGCTGCTGCACGACACGCCCGACGCGATGGCGACCCCGCACGGCCGGGTGGTCGACTGGGCGGCCACCGGACGGACACCGGTGCCCGGGCGCACCATGCCGAAGCTGGTGGTGGTCGAGCGGGACTACGCGGCGATCGCCGACAAGATGGCCGCGCTCGGGCCGCTGATGGACACCCTCGGCACCACCGGCAAGGGCGTCTCGGTGGACGTCACCCCGGAGGTGGCGTACCTGCGGCGCAAGAACGGCGAGGTGCGCGGCGGGGCGGCCGACGGCCGGCCGTCGCTGGCGCAGGACGTGCACGCCTGCGAGGCGATCCTCGCGCTGTCCGGGACCACCAACGGCCGGGTCGCCACCGCCGGGTTCCAGGACGTGGAGAAGCGCACCGGGGTACGCCTGGCCGACCTGGCCGCCGAGCACGGGGGCAAGCAGATCACCTTCGCCGACACCCAGGCCCGGCCGGAGCCGGTGATCACCAGCCCGGAGTGGTCGGGCAGCGAGCACGGCGGACGGCGCTACTCGCCGTTCACCATCAACACCGAACGGCTCAAGCCCTGGCACACGTTGACCGGGCGGCAGCACTTCTTCCTCGACCACGACTGGATGCACGAGGCCGGCGAGGCGCTGCCGATCTTCCGGCCGCCGCTGGACATGCACCGGCTCTTCGGCGAGCCGAGACTCGGCCGCAACGGCGAGTTGGAGATCACCGTCCGGTACCTCACCCCGCACTCGAAGTGGTCGATCCACTCCGAGTACCAGGACAACCTGCTGATGCTGACGCTGTCCCGGGGCGGCCCGACGATGTGGATGAGCGAGGTCGACGCGGCGAAGATCGGGGTACGGGACAACGACTGGATCGAGGCGGTCAACCGCAACGGCGTCGTGGTCTGCCGGGCGGTGGTCACCCACAAGATGCCCGAGGGCACGGTCTACATGTACCACGCCCAGGAACGGGTGATCGACGTGCCGAAGGCCGAGGTCAACGGCCGGCGCGGCGGCATCCACAACTCGCTGACCCGGCTGCTGGTCAAGCCCACCCACCTGATCGGCGGGTACGCGCAGCTGTCGTTCGCCTTCAACTACCTCGGCCCCACCGGCAACCAGCGCGACGAGGTCACCGTGATCCGCCGCCGCTCCCAGGAGGTGCAGTACTGATGCGGGTCATGGCACAGATGTCCATGGTGATGAACCTCGACAAGTGCATCGGCTGCCACACCTGCTCGGTCACCTGCAAGCAGGCGTGGACCAACCGGTCCGGCGTCGAGTACGTCTGGTTCAACAACGTCGAGACCCGCCCCGGGCAGGGCTACCCGCGCACGTACGAGGACCAGGAGCGTTGGCAGGGCGGCTGGACGCGGACCCGCTCGGGCCGGCTCAAGCCACGCTCGGGCGGGCGGCTGAAGAAGATGTTCAGCATCTTCGCCAACCCGAAGCTGCCGTCGATGCAGGACTACTACGAGCCGTGGACCTACGACTACGAGCACCTGATCAACGCGCCGGCCGGCGACGACATCCCGGTGGCCCGGCCGAAGTCCCTGCTCACCGGCGAGGACACGAAGATCACCTGGAGCGCCAACTGGGACGACTCGCTGGCCGGCGGCAACGAGATCGCCGCCGGTGACCCGGTGCTGGCGAAGGTCTCCGACCAGGTGCGGCAGGAGTTCGAGACGACGTTCATGTTCTTCCTGCCGCGCATCTGCGAGCACTGCCTCAACCCGTCCTGCGCGGCCTCCTGCCCGTCCGGGGCGATCTACAAGCGGGCCGAGGACGGCATCGTGCTGGTCGACCAGGACCGGTGCCGGGGCTGGCGGATGTGCGTCACCGGCTGCCCGTACAAGAAGGTGTACTTCAACCACCGCACCGGCAAGGCGGAGAAGTGCACCTTCTGCTTCCCGCGCATCGAGATCGGCCAGCCCACCATCTGCTCGGAGACCTGCGTCGGGCGGCTGCGCTACCTGGGGCTGATGCTCTACGACGCCGACCGGGTCACCGAGGCCGCCGCGGTGCGCGACGAGCACGACCTGTACGACGCGCAGCGCTCGGTCTTCCTCGACCCGCACGACCCGGCGGTGGTCGCCGCCGCCCGCGAGGCCGGCATTCCCGACGACTGGATCGACGCCGCCCAGCGCTCCCCGGTCTGGGATCTGATCATGAAGTACGAGGTGGCGCTGCCGCTGCACCCGGAGTACCGGACCATGCCGATGGTCTGGTACATCCCGCCGCTGTCGCCGGTGGCCGACGTGCTGCGCGACACCGGCCACGACGCGGAGCAGGTCGGCAACCTCTTCGGCGCCATCGACGCGCTGCGCATCCCGGTGGAGTACCTGGCCGAGCTGTTCACCGCCGGCGACCCGGCGCCGGTGCGCGGGGTGCTGAACCGGCTCGCCGCGATGCGCGCCTACCAGCGCCGGATCAACCTCGGCGAGAGCCCCGACGAGTCGATCGCCGCCGCCGTCGGCATGACGGGCGGGCAGATGGACGAGATGTACCGGCTGCTCGCCATCGCCAAGTACGACCAGCGCTACGTCATCCCGACCGCGCACGCCGAGGACGCCCACCGGCTGGAGAAGCTCGCCACCGAGTGCAGCCTCGACTACGAGGGCGGCCCCGGCATGGGCGGTGGCGGCCCGTACGGGCAGGGGCCCTTCGGGGAGTCGTCCGGCACCCCGATCCCGGTGCAGGTGGAGACCTTCCACATGCTGCGCGACCGGCAGACCACCGACCGCTTCGTCGATCCGGGCGACGAGCCGCGCCGGGTCAACCTGCTCAACTGGGACGGCAAGAGCGTCCCGAAGGGTCTCTTCCCGCCCCGCCGCACCGAGCCCGAGGACACCGAGGGGAGCACGTCGTGACCGAGCCGACCTGGCGGGCGGTGGCCGCCCGGGCCGCGTCCCTGCTGCTGCGCTACCCGGACGAGGAGGTCCTCGCGGCGCTGCCCACCGTGCGTGCCGCGCTCGACGAGCTGCCGGCCGAGGTGGCGACGCCGCTGCGCGAGGTGGTCGCGCACCGCGAGACGACCGCCCCGGTGGACCTGCGCTCGACCTACGTGCAGCTGTTCGACTTCCGGCGCCGCTGCTGCCTGCACCTGACCTACTACACCTGCGGCGACACCCGCCGACGCGGGGAGGCGCTGGTCGGCTTCTCGGCCGCGTACAAGCAGGCGGGCCTGGAGGTGGTCGACGGGGAGTTGCCCGACTTCCTGCCCGCGGTGCTCGACCTGGCCGCCGTCGCCGACTCCGGATGGCGGTTGCTGCGTGACAACCGGGTCGGCCTGGACCTGCTGGTCGAGGCGCTGGGCCGGGAGCGGTCGCCGTACCGGCAGGCCGTCGCGGCGGTGCGGGAGATGCTGCCGCCCGCGCAGCCGGCGGACCTGGCCGCCGCCCGCCTGGCCCGCACCGGCCCGCCGGTCGAGCAGGTCGGCCTGGAACCCTTCGGACTCGTCGACACCACGGGAGGCCGTCGATGAACACGCTGCTGTGGGTGGTCTACCCCTACCTGTCGTTGGTGATCCTCGTCGGGGGCCTGATCTGGCGCTACCGGTACGACAAGTTCGGCTGGACCACCCGGTCCTCGCAGCTCTACGAGAGCGCCATCCTGCGCTGGGGCAGCCCGCTGTTCCACTTCGGGGTGCTGATGGTCCTGATCGGTCACGTCGGTGGTCTGCTGATCCCGAAGTCGTGGACCGAGGCGGTCGGGATCACCGAGCACACGTACCACCTGACGGCCGTCTTCATCGGCACGGTGGCCGGCTTCTGCACCCTGATCGGGATGGGCCTGCTCATCGCCCGACGGCGGCTGACCGGGCCGGTCTTCGCCGCCACCACCCGCAACGACAAGGCGATGTACGTGGTGCTCGCCGCGGTGATCGTGCTCGGTCTCTGGTCCACCGTCCGGGCCAACGTCACCGGGCCCGGCTACGACTACCGGGAGACGATCTCCCCGTGGTTCCGGTCGCTGTTCTACCTCAGCCCGGACCCGCGGATCATGGCCGACGTCCCGGTGGGCTTCCAGATCCACGTCGTGGCGGCCTTCGCGCTCTTCGCCTTCTGGCCGTTCACCCGGCTCGTGCACGCCTTCAGCGCGCCGGTCGGCTACCTCACCCGCCCCTACGTGGTCTACCGCAGCCGGGGCGACCGGCCGGGGCTGCGGCCGCACCGGCCCGGCTGGGAGGGTCCGCCGCGACTGCCCCCGTCGCGCGGGGCGGGGACCGGCTCGCGGCGGTGAGCACCGGCGCCGGCCCGGGCGTCTCGCCCCGCCGTGGGGCGGGACGCTCGGGCCGGCCCGCCACCTGCGGTGACCGCCGTCACGGCCGGTGGCGGGTGACACGTCGAGGTACCCGCCGACGCGGGACTTCCGGCCCTGACCGGGGCTGATCAACGGGGCGAGGCTCGTAGCGGCAAAAGCGGAATCCCCAACTCCCCATAGGGCCGATCCGGCCCTGGCACGACGAACCGACGGAGGGCAGCGATGGCCAACGGCCGCGACAGAAAGGCCGGGGACACCACCCCCACACCGGGCGGCGCCCCCGGCGCCGCGACGCCCGAGCGGTCGGGCGCCACGCTCCAGCTCGTCCTGGCGACGCTCGGCTTCCTGGTGAACTTCTGGGCGTGGGCCCTGCTGGGCCCGCTCGGCCCCGGCATCAAGGAGCGCCTGGACCTCAGCTTCGCGGCGCAGTCCCTGCTGGTGGCCGTCCCGGTGGTGGTCGGTTCGCTGGGCCGCATCCCGGTCGGCGCGCTCACCGACCGGTACGGCGCGCGCGTGGTGTTCCCCCTGGTCACCCTCGCCACGATCGTGCCGGTGCTGACCCTGACCGCGGTCTCCTCGTACGCCGCGCTGATCGTCACCGGGTTCTTCCTCGGCATCGGCGGCACCGCCTTCGCCGTCGGCGTGCCACTGGTCTCCGGCTGGTACCCGCCCGCGCGGCGTGGTTTCGCCATCGGCGTGTTCGGCATCGGCATGGGCGGCACCGCGATCGCCAACTTCACCACCGTCCGGCTCGCCGACGCCTACGGCGACAAGGCGCCGTTCCTGCTCGTCGCCGCGATCCTCGCCGCGTACGCGGTCGTGTCGTTCCTGCTGCTGCGCGACGCGCCGGGGCGGACCCGGCCGACCGGGTCGGCCTGGCAGCGGCTGAACAAGGTCGGCCGGCTGACCGTCACCTGGCAGTTGTGCTTCCTGTACGCGGTGGGCTTCGGCGGGTTCGTCGCGTTCAGCGTGTACCTGCCCGCCTACCTGCGCACCACCTACGACCTGAGCGCCAACGACGCCGCGATGCGCACCGCCGGGTTCGTGGTCCTCGCCGTGCTGGCCCGCCCGGTGGGCGGCTGGCTCTCCGACCG
This sequence comes from Micromonospora coxensis, assembly GCF_900090295.1. Taxonomy (NCBI): domain Bacteria; kingdom Bacillati; phylum Actinomycetota; class Actinomycetes; order Micromonosporales; family Micromonosporaceae; genus Micromonospora; species Micromonospora coxensis. The sequence continues at coordinate 391,303 of NZ_LT607753.1, forward strand.
GTTCCACCCGGTGCCGGTGCTGGTGTGGTGCTTCGGCGGGGTGGCCGCCTTCGCGGTGGTCCAGGCCTTCGAGCCGATCCTGATGCCGGTGGCGACCGTCGCGCTGCTCGGCATGGCGCTGCTGCTCGGCGCGGCCAGCGGCGCGGTGTTCGCCCTCGTCGGCAAGGTCGCCCCCGCCGACCAGGTCGGCGCGGTCACCGGCCTGGTCGGCGCCGCCGGCGGCCTCGGCGGCTTCGTCCCGCCGCTGATCATGGGCTGGGTGTACGGGTCGCAGGGTTCGTACGCGATCGGCCTGATGCTGCTCTCCGACGTCGCGCTGGCCGCCGCGGTGTTCACCGCGGTGAAGATGGGCGGCCTGGCCCGGCGCGCGGCCTGACCGGACCGGCGCCCCCGGGCCGGGCGGCGCCGGTCACGCGGCCCGGCGGAGTCCTCCGCCGGGCCGGTCGCCGTCTCTGTGCCTGCGGTCAGCCCGGCGCCTTGCGGCTGAGCTGCTCCCAGGCCCGGTACTCCGCGACCCGGGCGGCCTCCATCTGCTGCACGATGTCGTAGGAGCGGTCGCCGACGATCAGGCGCAGCGGCGGGTCGGGCAGGTCCACCAGCTCCATGACGACCGGCGCGGCGGTGCGGGGATCGGGCCCGGCGTCGTCGCCCCACATCTCGGCCAGCCTCTCCCGCAGCGGCGCGTACGCCGGGTCCGGCTCGGTCATCGTGGTGCCCTGGGTGTACAGCCCGGTGTCGTACCCGCCGGGCTGCACGATGGTCACCGTGATGCCGAAGGGCGCCAGCTCCATGGCCACCGACTGGCTGAGCGCGTCGAGGGCGGCCTTGCCGGCGACGTACAGGCCGACCGAGGCGACTCCTCCCCCGCTGCCCATCGAGGTGACCTGGAGGATCCGTCCGCCGCCCTGCGCCCGCAGGTGCGGCACGACCGCCCGGGTGACCCAGACCGCGCCGAAGAAGTTGACGTCGAAGTGCGCCCGGATCTGCTCCTCGGTGGCCTCCTCCAGCATGCCGAGCAGCAGGCCTCCGGCGTTGTTGACCACGATGTCCAGCCGGCCGAAGGTGGCCGCCGTCCGGTCCACCGTCCGGGTGACGGCGGCCGAGTCGGACACGTCCAGCGGCAGGCACAGCAGCCGGTCCGGGTACCGCGCGGCCAACTCCCGCAGCGGCTCGACGTGACGCGCCACGGCCGCGACCCGGTCCCCCGCGACCAGCGCCGCCTCGGTGAACGCCCGACCCAGTCCACGCGACGCCCCGGTGATGAACCACACGCGTCCGGTCGTCATCGCACCCTCCCCCGATTTAGCGAGACGATACGGTCCGTCTCGCTGACGTGCCACAGTCTGCCAGCATCAGGGGGCGGCTTGTCAAGACGAGACGTACCGTCTCGTTCATCCGCTATGCTCGCCGCATGTCGCCCGAGGTGAAGACTCCCGACCCCGCCCGGCGCAGCGAGCGCTCCCGACAGGCGATCCTGCGGGCCACCCGGGAGCTGGTCTCCGAGGTGGGCTACGCCAAGCTGTCGATCGAGGCGATCGCGACCCGGGCGGGGGTCGGCAAGCAGACGATCTACCGGTGGTGGCGCTCCAAGGGCGCGGTGGTCTTCGACTCGTTCCTGGCGCTGAGCGAGGGCGCGGACGGGATGGCGCTGCCCGACACGGGCGACATCGCCGCCGACCTCAAGGCGGTGCTGCGCGCGACCGTCGCCGAGTTCGCCGACCCCGCGTTCGAGGCGCCGATCAGGGCGCTCAACCTGGAGATCGCCGGCGATCCCGAACTGGCCGCCCAGTACCGAAAGAAGTTGGCCGGGCCGGTCGACGAGGCCAAGAAGGAGCGGCTGCGCAGCGCCCAGCGGGCCGGGCAGATCGCCGCCGACGCGGATCTCGACCTCGCGCTCGAACTGCTCTACGCCCCGCTCTACCAGCGGTGGCTGTTGCGCTCGGGCCCGCTCACCGCCGCGTACGCCGACGCCCTGGTCGACCACGCGCTGCGGGCGCTGCGCCCCTGATCGCCCCGGCGATGCCGCGCCCCCTCAGGCCTTGAGGTGGGCCAGGAGCCGTTCGGTCGCCTCGACGGACAGGTCGTCACGGAACGCCTCGTGCAGTTGCTGGCGTCCCCGCCGGAGCCAGGTCTTGACGGTGTTCTCCGGCACGCCGAGTTCGGCGGCGACCTCACGTACCGGCAGGTCCACGACGTAGTGCAGGACCAGCGCCCGCCGGTGCCGCATCGGCACCGCCCGCAGGGCCTCGACGACGGCGACCGCGTCACTGCGGTCGACCTCGTGTCGCGGCTCCCGGTCGACGCGCAGCAGGGCGGTGGCCGCGCGCAGCGCCTGGCGGCGGCGGGAGAAGGCGAGGTTGAACGCGACCCGGCGGACCCACGCGTCGGGCGCGTCGTACGCGCTGACCGTGGCCCAGCGGGCCAACGCCCGGGAAAACGCTTCCTGGACCAGTTCCTCGGCGTCGTGACGGCTACCGGTCAACACGTAGAGTTGTCCCACCAGGCGCCGGTAGGTGGCCAGGTAGAACTCGGTGAACTCCTGGTCGGTCGACATCGGACCTCTCGACACGTGCCCCGCCGCGAGCCATGCCCTGCGCCAGCAGAGGACATGCCCGGCGTGACCATCCGACATGGACGAGGCCCCACCACCCGTCGATTCGCGCGTAGGCCACGCTATGTGATCGAGGAACCGGCGTCAAACGGTAGAGTGCCAGGGCGACGAGGCGGGACGAGGAGACAGCGGTGAGCGACGGTGTGCCGGACGAGGGCGTGACCCGGGCCGCGCTGCGCCGGGCGGCGGGCGCTGCCGCAGACGACGCCCGCCCGCCGGACGTGGCGGATCTGCGGCGCCGGGTCCGTCGTCGTCGTAGCCGTGCGGTGGCCGGGGCGGTGGGCGTGGTGGTCGCCGGGCTCCTGGGGGTGCCGGCGCTCGTCGCCGCCGTCGACCAGCCACCCGCGCGTGGACCGGTGGTCGCCGGGCCGTCCTCGCCCTCCACCGACCCCGCCTCGGCCTCCCCGGCGCCGTCGTCGGCCGGGCCGTCGGAGGATTCGGAACCGGTCCAGCCGACCGGTGAGCCGACGACGGGCACCCGGCGGGTGAAGCTCTTCCTGCTCAGGGAGCGGGCCGGGCAGCAGTGTCCGCAGGTGGTGCCGGTCACCCGGGACCTGCCCGCGCAGGGCGTCGCCAAGCAGGCCCTGCGGGCGTTGCTCGAGGGCCCCACGGAGGCCGAACGGGCCGCCGGGCTGACCAGCGTCTTCGACCGCGATTCACACCGTTTCCAGTACCTGAAGCTGGACGGGCCGCGGGCCCGGGCGGACTTCACCGACCTGGACGGGATCCTCGACCCGGGTGACACCTGCGAGAAGACGAAGCTGCTGGAGCCGATGCAGCGCACGTTGGAGCAGTTCAAGTGGATCGAGGAGGCACGCTTCTCCATCCGGGGCGACCAGCGGGCGTTCTACGTCGACGTGCTGCACGACCGGGTGCCGAACTGACGGTGCGGGGCGGCGGGCCCGCCGCCCCGCACCGCCTGTTCCTGGTCAGGTCAGGTTGGCCCGCAGGTGGTCGAAGATCTGCGGCGCGTTGTCGCAGAGCTGCCGGAAGCCCTCGGTGAAGTTGACGTCGTCGGTGCCGTCCTTCTCGTAGCCCTTCAGGCCCCCGGTGAGCATGAGCAGGAAGGTGGAACCGTCGGACAGGTCGGGGGTGCCGGTGTCCCTGGTGACGTTCAGGAACTCGCCGAGGCCGGTACGCGGGATGTCGGTGTCGGCGCGGCAGGCGTCGTTGGCCTCGTCGACGAAGCGCTGCCCGGCGGCACCGAGTTCGATCAGCTTGATCCGGTCGTTCGCCCGCTTCGCGGCCTGGTGCAGGTAGTCGCAGGCGGAGACGTCCTTGTTGCAGTTGTACCTGTCGTCGTAGCCGGGGCTGGGGTCGGTCCAGTGGCTGATGATGCGCACCTTGGCCAGGTCGGCCGGGGACTTCTTCTCCAGGTGACAGACCGCGGCGGCGATCTCCGTCATGGGTCCCCAGTTGAGGACGGTGAGCTTGCCGGCGCGGATGGCCGTGACCAGGGACCGGACGGTGGCGGGCGGGTTGTCCACCCAGGGGTTGCCGGCGGTGCAGGTGGTGAAGCCCTCGCGGTCGGCGCAGGTCGAGGCGAGGGTGATGTTCGGCAGGTGCGCGCCGAAGGAGTCCCGCGCGTAGTCGACGGCGGCGTCACAGTCGATGCGTACGGTGGTGGAGCCCACGACGACCTTGGCGATGTCGAACCGGTCGGCGTAGGTGCTCAGCGCCGCCAGGGTGACGATGTCGTCGCGGTCGGTGCCGCCGCCGGGGATGCTCAGGTCGCTGAGCACCCACACCTTCGGCTTGGCCGGCGCCGCAGCCGGTGCGGCGGTCAGCCGTCCGGTCTCGGCGGACGCCGACGGCAGGACGGACCACAGGCCGGCGACCGCCATCGCCAGCACCGCCACGAAGGCGAAGGGTCCACTTCCGCGTCTGCCACGGATGTTCATGCGCTGTTCTCCCTCCCGGTCCCGCAAGGGGGGTGCGGAACCGTGTACGACAGGGGACACTCCGGCGTACCGCGGAAGGTTTCAGCCGGGGTTCACCCGGCGCCGGTCCCGGCGTGGCGCCGCGCCGTGGTCGCGGCGCGGCGCCACGATCGCGTCACCGGCAGCCGGTGACCACGACCTTGTTGCCGGAGCTGTTGCCCCGGTGTTCGGTGTTGCTGGCGGTGCTGCGCACCATGGCGCACTGGCCGCCCTCCACCTTGACGGTCTTGTTGCGCACACCGTCCTGGAACACGTACAGCGGGGCGACCTTCATCCCGGGGTTCGTCCTGCGGATCAGCCCGTCACTGACGATGCGGATGGTGCGGCTGTCGGCCTTGACGCCGCCGGCCCAGGACACGACGCCCTGGTTGTAGATCGCCTCGGAGTTCGAGATCACGGTGAGGCCGTCGATCGTGAGCGTGCCGGTGCCGTAGTCGCCCCAGCCCATCTGGATCGGCGCGCCGTTGCGGTTGTGCACGATCGTGGTGTTCCGGATGGTCAGGTCGCCGTTGTAGAGCTTCACCGAGTCGTCCCAGGTGTCGATGAAGGTGTTCTCGATGACCGAGTTCGCTCCGCCGCTGAAGCCGTCGGAGTTGTTGTTGCCGGCGTCCCGGTCGTCGATGTAGCGCATCCCGGAGACGAGCAGCTGCGCCTTCTTGGCGTGCATGTGGAAGATCCGGGGGTTGCGGGAGGTGTAGGTGCGCAGGGTGAGCTTGATCCGCGCCTCGGTGCTGACGCCGGCGAAGCTGTAGTCCTTGACGTGCGGTCCGTTGCCGACGACCTGCGACGTCTCGGCGTTCTCACCGGCGATCGTCAGCGGCTTCGTGCGGCCGGCCGGGATGAGGAAGTTGCCCTTGAGGGTGACCCCGGCGCCGATGACGATCCGCGACCACGAGTCCGGCACGGAGAACTTGTCGATGGTGCGGCTCGCGGTGAAGGTCGCCACGCCGTCGCGTACCGACGGGTTGGCCGCGTCGGGGGCCGGCGCGGCGTCCGGGGCGGACGTGGCCGACGGGCGCGGTGACGCGACGGGCGTGGCCGGGCCCGGGTCGGCGGCGACGTGCCGCACCGTGAAGCGTACGGTGCGGCTCGCCGTGCCGGCCGGACCGACCGCGTGGACGGTGAGGGTGTACGCCCCCTCCTGGACCGTCGCGGGGTTCAGTCCCGGCGCGGCCTCACCGACGTTGCCCATGAAGTGGTACGGCGCGGCCCGCTCGGTCCACCGCACCGTGCTCGGCCCGGTCAGGTCGAAGTCCACCCGCTCGACCCGGCCCACGGTGCGGGCCTCGATACGCGCGGGGCCGCTGACCGTGGCTCCCTCGGCGACGCCCGTCACCGCGGTGATCTGGGGCGCCTCGGCGGCCGACGCCGACGGGACGACCGCCCAGATCCCGCCGGCCGCTGCCACCGCCAGTCCCGCCACAGCCCACCGTCGTCGTGTCCGGGGCATGCCACTCATCCGTCGACTCCCAACTCGTGGCTTCCCGCGTCGGTCGCGGGAAGGCTCACCGGGGACACTCCGTCGGCGCTCCGGAGGTTTCAGCAGGCGTCGTAGACGTAGCGTCGGCTGCCCGGGACGCTGACCTGCACGTCTCGGCGGACCACGGAGAGTCTGTCCCCGACGGTGCGGCACGCCGTGCGGTACGCCTCGTCGGTGTACTCGATGACGATGACGTGGTTGCCGTAGACGTCGGTGTACCGGTCGCACTCGGTCCAGCGGGCGCACTCCTCGGCGACGGCGAAGTCGAGGCCGGCGTTCCTGCCGGCGGTGCCGAACTCGACGGTGTTCTTCTGCGCGACGGGCAGCGACGTGCGGTCGGCCCGGGCGGTGAGCAGCCGGACGTAGTCGAGGGCCTGGGCCCGGGTGAGGCGGCCCCGCGATCGCTGGTACGAGTCCATGTTGTCCGGTTCGACGGCCTGGAACCCGTCGCGGGCGCACCCGTCGATCCAGCCGCCGACGATGCCGGCGAGCCGGGCCCGCTTGTCCGGGGTGGAGATGTCGAGCAGGATCTCGTTCCATCGCCCGTCGACGACGTAGCGGCCGGCGGCGTCGCGCAGCAGCAGGTCGTCGTGGTTCGCCTTCCACCAGGCCGTCTCCTGGGGTTGGGTCTGGAAGGCGTTGACGTAGCAGATCGTGTAGGCGCCGGCGGCGGGGACGTCCTCGCGGTCCCGGCTGACCACCCGTACCCCGGCGGGCAGCGGGTAGGCGCCGCCGATCTGGTAGTCGAACACGGCGTTCGCCGGGGGCAGCGTCACCGCTGCCGAGGCTGCGGTGACGCCGGGTGCGCCGAGCGCCTGGCGGGCCGGCGGCTCGGACCGCTGATCGGCGGAGGCGTCCGGCACCACCGACCATGTCGCGACGGCTGCCGTGGCGAGCAGGAGGGCGAGCGTGGCCGGCCGACGCCAGGTCCGGGACAGCGCGATCATCGGTGCTCCTTCGGGTCCGGTCACCGCCGAGATCGGGCGGGATCACCAACTGACACACCGGCACGGTGGTCGAGGTTTCGGGTGCGCGGCGGGCGGCCCGGGAGCGTCCACCGACCGGGCCGGTCCGCCCGGTGCCGGAGGTCCGGCCGTGGACCACCGGGTCGCACGGCCGGACCTCCTCCCCGCCCGTCCCCTGGCGGGAGTCGCGGCTGCCCTAGTCGCAGGCCACGCCGTTGAGCCGGGTGCCCTCCACCACCGGCGTCGAGGGCTCACCCGAGGCGATGAAGCCGACCGACACCGACGACCCGGGTGCGAGGAGCTCGTTCCAGCTCGGTGCGTCGGCGCGGGCCATGTGCCCGCTCTGGCTGACGGAGGCGTTCCACCCGCTGCCGATGGTGGCGCCACCGGGCATGTGCCAGCCGATCGACCAGGGGCGGAGGCTGGCCTGCCCGTCGTTGCGGACGGTCAGCGTCGCCTGGAACCCACCGGGCCACCGCTGGTCCAGGGTGACGCTCGCGGTGCAGCCGGCCTCGGGGTCGGGGCCGGGGCCGCTGCCTCCGCCGTCGCCGTCGAAGACGACGTCGGAGCAGTTGAAGAAGGCCTCGGGGCTGTCGGAGCGCTGCCAGATGGAGTAGATGACGTGCCGGCCGGTCTTGCCGGCGGGCAAGACACCGTCCCATTCGTAGGCGCCGTTGACGATCCTCGGGTTGGTGACCGTCGAGAAGGGCACGGGCTCCAGGTCCGACCACGCCAGGGGCGTGGTCGGGTCGTAGCCGTCCCGGGTGACGTACAGCTCGAAGGTGCCGGGGTGCGGCGCCCAGGCCGCGTAGGTGAACCGGTGGTCGGCGCCCGGGGTCAGCTCGGTGGTCGGCCAGTCGGTCCGCGCGGCGTTGTACGCGGCGTACTTCGCGGTGCCCGCGCCGCAGAGCTGGCCGTCGGGGATGAGCTGCCGGTGCCGGCCGGCGTTGTTGCCGATGAGCACGCCGTACCAGTCGTAGAGCGGCTGGGTGCCGCCCTGGGCGACGGCGTCGCGGCAGGCGTTGGTCAGCGGGCTCTCCGGCCCTTCCAGGTAGCACGCGTAGGTGCGGGTCGCCGGCGAGGTCATCGCCCCGTGGGCGAGGGCCGGCTGTGGGGCGGCCACCACCGCGGTGGCCGCCGCGACGAGCGTCGCCACCGCCCCGGCGAGTCCGAGGATTCTGCGTCTCACGGTCTGTCCTTCGCGGTTGAGCGGGCCGGTCACGAGGCGGCGCAGGTCAGGTCGGCCGGGGCGGTGCCCGCGCCGGCGCCGGTGAAGCCGAAGGAGGTGGCGGCCTCGGGTGCCAGCTTGCCGTTGTACGGCTCGTTGCTGACGGTGTTCTTGCCACCGGAGACGGTCCACTTGCCGTTCCAGACCGAGGAGATGCTGGTGCCGCTCGGGTTGGTCCAGGTGACCTTCCAGCTGTTGACCTCGGCGGTGCCGGTGTTGCGCACCTGGATCTGGCCCTGGAACCCGCCCTGCCACGCGTTGCTCACGGTGTACGTCGCGGCGCAGCCGCCGTCACCACCGCCACCCGACGGGGTGGTCACGGTACGCCCCGGCGAGACCGCCGAGACGTTGCCCGCCGCGTCGCGGGCCCGCACGGTGAACGTGTACGTGGTGTCGCCGGTCAGGTTGCCGACGCGGTGCGTGGTGCCGGAGACGGTGGCGACGACGGTGGCCGGCCCGGTGCCGACGGCGCGCAGCACCTCGTAGGAGGTGACGCCGACGTTGTCGCTCGACGCCGCCCAGGTGAGGGTGGCCGCGTTGGCGGTGACGTCGGTGGCGACGGGGCGACCCGGGGCGGTCGGGGCGACGTCGTCGTCCTCGCTGCCGTCGGCGTAGCGCTCGGTGAGGTTGATGCCCGTCGTCGACGCGTTGCCGCCGAGGCGCACCTGGTGGTCGAGGCTGACGAACTTGCCGTTGTGCTGCCAGAGCACCGGCTTGAGGATCTGGTTGTACTTCGTCTCGTCCCAGGTTCTCCAGTCGTCCAGCAGCAGGCCGCCGGTGTCCCCGGAGTTGGGGTTGAGGCACCAGAAGGTGTGGTGCAGCTTGTACTCGCCCATCAGGTCGCGCAGCGCCTTGAGCCACTTGTCCTGCCGGGCGTCCTGACCGAGCCGGCCGCCCCACTCGCCGATGAGCAGCGGCGCGGTCCTCTCCTCGTGCAGGTAGAGCCAGTTGGGCCGCCACACGTCGTTGGTCAGCGAGGTCTTGTCGAAGTCGCCCTGGAACCACGGCTGCTCGTAGACCAGCGGTCCGTAGTCGTGCGGGGAGTAGACGAGCTGGTCCTGGTTGGCGCCGAGGTCGACCGGGTGGTCCTTGGCGCCGCGCAGGTTGCCGCCCCACCAGTTGTAGAAGTAGTTGGGGCTGCGGTCGGGGTCGGTGTTCGGCGACTCCCAGGTCTCACCGGGTCGGGGGTAGACCTCGATGCCTTCACAGAGGATGAGCACCTTGGGGTTGATCGCCAGAATGCGTCGCCCGGCGGTCTGGCAGGCGTGCTTGAAGTTGTCCTGGTCGGTACTGGAGTCCCACTTGGCGCGCGGGGGGTTGCCCGGGGTGCCGTGGGGTTCGTTCTTGATGTCCATCGCGACGATGGTGTCGTTGGTCCGGTACCGGGCGGTGACCCATTCCCAGCCCTGGTAGAACTGCTCCGAGGTGATGGTGCCCTTCCACCACACCGGGTAGACGTGGCCGGAGTTGTCGGCCTCGGCGCTGTGCACGTCGAGCATGACCTTCAGGCCGTACCTCTCGCACAGCTCCAGCCAGTGGTCGAAGATCTGCAGGTTGTTCTTCCCGGCCAGCTCCGGGTTGGCCGAGAGGTTGACGTTCGGCATCACCGTCTGGCCGGCCTTCCACTCCAGCAGCAGCTGGGTGGAGATCGGCACCCGGACGATGTTGATGCCGCGCTCGGCCATCTGGCGGGTGATGGTGTCGATGTTGCCGCTCCACAGGCCGTGGAAGACCCGCTCGGTGGCGTTGAAGCCGAACCAGTTGACGCCGGTGAGCCAGACCTGGTTGCCGGCCTCGTCGACGATCTTGTTGCCTTCGGTGTGCAGCCAGTCGGCGATGGGTGCCGCGGCGTCGGCTGCCAACGCCGGCGACGCCTGGGGTGAAGCGGCCGTGGCGGCCGTAGCGGTCGCGGAAGCCGACAGACCGACGGCCACACAGGCCGCCAGTGCGACGCCGCGCACCGATTTTCTCAGCGACATGCCCTGTCCTTCGATGGTGGTGGAGATCGATGGGAGCGCTTCCAGGCGAAGCATAGGCAGGTCCTTGTCACCTGCCGGACATGCCGTCGACTCATCGAGTTCTCGATTCGCGTCGACGGCGGAGGCGAGTGGACGTTCCCACCTGCGGTGACGCCGTCCGGGAGCCCCCTGGTCCGCCCTGCGGTCATCGCGCCCGCCACTGAAACGCTTTTCAGGCGTCGCCGCAGGTCGCCCTCACATCAGTGCAGACGGGGTGGCCAGTGGCAGGCGGCGGCAGGTTGGCTGGCGCCACACCGGGCAACGGCATCGACGGCAGCGGTGCCGGGTGGCCGGGCACGCCCCGTTGCTCGACGGCAGACCGACCGCGGATCGGGCGACCGCGGTGGTCCCACCCGGCCGACGAACCGTGTCCGGCGACCGGGCGCTCGACCACCGCGGGCCTGTCGGACAGCAGCACCTCCGCACCCACCTCCACCGAGGTGATCTGCGGTGGAACGCCTCCGCCGCCACACCTCGCCCGGACACCACCACCGGGTGCGCCCGCGCCCTCGGCGTGGACCCGCCCCCTGTTCACCGTAGGAGTCACGAATGGCCCGTACCCTCCGGCTGCCGACCGCACGGTCGGCGTCGGCCGCGACCGTCGTCGCGGTCCTGCTCGCCGCCGCGACCGCACCCGTGCTGCTCGCCCCACCCGCCGCCGCCGCGTCGACGACCTCGTGCGCGGCGGCCTATCGGGTCGTCGGCCAATGGTCCGGCGGATTCCAGGCCGAGGTCACCGTCACCAACACCGGGACCGCTCCCCTCGCGGGCTGGCGGCTGACCTGGTCCTTCTCGAACGGCGAGAAGATCAGCCAGGCGTGGAACGCCACCGTGGCCCAGGACGGGTCGACGGTGACCGCGACCAACGCCACCTTCAACGCGAATCTGGCGCCGGCGACGGCGACCACCCTCGGCCTCCTGGGCACCGCCGCGCAGAACGTCCAGCCGGTGACGCTCACCTGCACCGACCCCGCCGGCGCCCCGAGCACCCCCACACCGTCACCGTCCGACCCGTCCACGCCGCCGGACGGTCCCCCGGACGCCGACTGCGACCACGCGAGTTTCTGCGACGGGTTCGAGACGCAGGAGGGCAGCACGCCGGGCGGCGCCTGGACCGTGAGCCGGCCGCATTGCCAGGGATCCGGCACGGCCACGGTCGACTCCACGATCGCCCACTCCGGCTCCAGGTCGGTCCGGGTGGACGGCCGTGCCGGCTACTGCAACCACGTGTTCGTCCGACCGGTGGCCGACCTCACCACGGTGGGCAGCGTCTGGCACGTCCGCTTCTGGGTCCGCCACAGCACCCCGCTGCCCGGCGGCCACGTGACCCTCGCCGCGTTGCGGGACGACGCCGACGGCGGCCGGGACCTGCGCCTCGGCGGGCAGACCGGCGCGCTGCAGTGGAACCGCGAATCGGACGACGCCACCGTACCCGTGCAGAGCCCGGCGGGGGTCGCGCAGAGCACGCCCCTGCGGACCGGGGTGTGGAACTGCGTCTCGTTCACCGTGGACGGCACGTCCGGGACGATGTCCACCAGCGTGAATGGCGCCGTGGTCCCGGGCCTGGTCGTCGACGGGACGCCGACCGCCGAGGTCGATCAGCAGTGGAGCGTACGCGACTGGCGTCCCGCGCTCGCCGACGTGCGGTTCGGCTGGGAGAGCTACGGCGGCGGTGACGACACCCTGTGGTTCGACGACGTCACCGTCTCGGCGCACCCACTGGGGTGTTGACGACCGGCACCGTCCGGGCGGTGCGGCCCATCCGGGTCGGGCCGCACCGCCGGGCGGCGTCGGGAAGCTGTGCACGCCGAGCCGCCTGAAATGCCTTTCAGGAGTGGCTCTCCGGGTAGCGGCGTCCTCCCGCCGACGCCCGAGGTTCGCGCGGATCGGGCCGGCACCGCCGGCCATGCCGGAGGGTCGATGCGTGGGTGGACGTGACCCGGGCGGACAGCGCCCCCGGATGCCGATGGATCGGTGACCGCCCGGACGTGACGGTCCCGCACCGGCCGTCACGGCGTGGGGATCCACGGCGCCATCGCCCTTGCCAGGTCGCCGCGCTCGTGCCACGCTTCCGTCATTCCGGCGGTGTCGGGTCGTGCCACACCCCGTCGGGAGCAGAGTCCCCGCGACGAGGGCCGCTTCCCGCTACATCGGCCGGGCTCGTCGCGCTGCGGACGTGCCCGCCTGTCGCCCAGGGCAGCGGTCGACCGCTCGGTACCTGACCTCGAGCCGGAGCATGATGCGCACGCAGCCGACCGTTCAACAGATCGCCGCGGCGGCCAATGTGTCGCCGGCTACCGTGTCCCGGGTGCTCACCGGCTCGGTCCGGGTGACAACCGGCGCACGGCAGCGTGTGTATGCGGCGATGAACCAGTTGGGATACGTACGGCGCAGTGTCCGGAAGCCGGAGCGGAACCCGCCGGTGGTGGCCCTGGTGGTGTGCGAGCCGATGGCCCGCGTGTTCGCCGACCCGTTCTTCGCGCGGTTGGCCACCGGGGCCGAGACCGAACTGGCGGTGCACGGATCACCCATGCCCATCCTCACGGTGACCCGCGACAACCTGCCGGCGATCGAGCGCTACCTGCTCACCGACGGCGCCGACGGCGTCCTCCTGGTCGGCGGGTACGGCCACCAGCAGGTGGGGCGGGCGGTGGCCGCCTCCGGTGTGCCGGTGCGCGCCGTCGGTCGGCCGGCCGATCTCGCCGATGTCCCCTATGTGGACGTGGACAACCGAGGTGGCGCGCGCACGGCGGTGCGTCACCTGCTGCGTTCCGGACGGCGTACCGTCGCCATGATCGCAGGGCCGCGTGACATGCCGGCCGCCGCGGATCGCCTCGCGGGATATCGTGAGGCGATGGCGGAGGCCGGCGCGGAACCGGCCGCCATCGCGTACGGTGACTTCACTCAGGCCTCGGGCACGCACGCCATGCAATGGTTGATCGGCCGGGTACCGACAGTCGACGCGGTCTTCGTCGCGTCGGATGCGATGGCGGTCGGGGCGCTGCACGCGCTCCGACGAGCCGGTCGCGCCGTGCCCGACGCTGTAGCAGTGGTCGGCTTCGACGACGCGCCCATGGCCGCGCTGGTCCAGCCGGCTCTGACCACCGTCCGCCAACCGGTCGAGCAGTTGGGCAGGATCGCCTGCCGGTTGCTGCTGGCCGACGTCACCGAGGAACGACCCACCAGTGGCACCGTCATCCTTCCCACCGAACTCGTCCGTCGCCGGTCCGCCTGACCGGCACGGGCCCGCTCGCTGGCCCGCCCCCGGTGAGACGCTCGGCGGTCGCTACCGGTTGTTGGAACGTATCGGCGCCGGCGGCATGTCGGTGATCTGGCGGGCGGTCGATCTGGATCTGGACCGCTTCGTCGCGATCAAACTGCCGGGACCGGAGCGGGGGGTACCGGTGGACCGGGACGCGCTCGCCCGCAACGAGGCACGGACCGTGGCGGCGGTGTCGCATCCCGACGCGGTCGTCGTGCACGACGTGGGCCAGGCGAGCGCGCCCGACGGCACGACGGTGACCTACCTCGTCCTGCAGATGGTGACCGGTGAGTCCCTGCTCGACGTCCTGGCCGCCGGCCCGATCGGCTGGCACCGGGCGGCGGGTGTCGCCGCCCGACTGGCCACGGTGCTGGCCGCCGTCCACGCGCAGGGCGTCGTACATCGGGACGTCACCCCGGACAACGTGATGGTGGACGACGACAACGTCAAGCTGCTCGACTTCGGGATCGCTGCCCGGATCGGGGAGCGCCCGGCGCGGAGCTGGACGTTCGGTACGCCTCCGTACCTCGCACCCGAGCGGCTCGCCGACGCTGCCGCCGATCCGGCGGCTGACATCTACTCCCTGGGCGCCCTGCTCGTCGAGATGCTCACCGGGCAGCCGCCGGACGGTCCGGTCAGGCTGCCCGCGGACGTCCCTGCGGAGTTGGCGCAGCTGTGCCGGCGGTGCCTGGAAACGGAGCCGACCCGACGCCCCTCGGCCGCCGAGGTGGCTGCCGACCTGACCGCCTTGGCCCGCCCGGCCCTCTCCCCTCCCCCGCCGTCCGAGAGGGTCCTGCGGGTCACCGCGCCGATCGAGGTGGCGGTGACAGCTGCGCCGGAGCGGGCCGGCATCGACGACCGGCGAAGGAGAGCGTTCCCGATCGCCGTGGCGGCGATGCTGGTCGTGACGGCCCTGGCGGTGACCACGGTCGCCCTCCTGCTCACCCGGCCGCCGGCGCCCCGGCATGCGGCAACCCTGCCCGCACCGGCGGTGTCCCCACCGCCGCTGTCCCCACCGTCACGCATCGCCCCCACGACCGGGTCGCCACGGACGGCCGAGCCGAACCGGCGGACGCGCACGAGGAGCGCGAGTGCTCCACCGACCGCCGCGGCGGCCACACCGAGGGCCAGCACACCCGCCGCCTCGCCCGCCCTCTCCCTCACCCGCGCGGCCGACGAGCTACATGGCCTGCTCCGCCGCGGCGTCGCCGACGGCACCGTCACGGCAGGGGCGGCGCAGAAGATCGGCGCACAGGTGGACAACGTGGTGAACAACCGGGGCGCCCGGCCCGAGAATCTGGCCCAGCTGATCTCCGACCTGCGCCGCAGCGTCGCCGACGAGATCCGGGACGGTGGTGTGTCGCCAGCTGCGGCCACCGCGCTGGATGCCGCCGTCGAGCGGGTTGCCAGGGCGGTGGACGGCCTCGCCACGGCGCCGGGCTGACGCCGACGAACGCCGACCCTGTCCGCGGCATCTCCCTGTCGTGGCAACGACCCGGTCCAGCCGCAGCCCGATGAAACCGTTTCATCGATGCCGCCGATCCGGTTGCCGCCGAAGGGGTGGACGACGCCCCCGCACATGAATTGTCTGCGCTGCTCATTCGACGTGTGAGGGCGGCGGTCACCGGCGTGGAGCGGTACCCGGCATCGAGCCGACTGATTGAGGCAGGCCGATATAGCTGGAAGCCTCCTCCTGACCGCGGGAACCCTGCTGCGGCTCACGGCCGCTGGAGGGCCACCATCACAGGAAGGACCTCGGATCATGAGCCAACCCTTCGCCCGACGGCTGAGAGCGGCTGCTGCCGGCCTTCTCACCGTCACCATGGTCACCGCTGCCGCCGGCAGTCCGGCGACCGCCGCGCCAGCACCCGGCCAGATCCGGTACGCCGGAGGGACCACCGCCGTACCGGACAGCTACATCGTGGTGCTGAAGGACCGCGCCGTCGCCCACCGCGCGGACGCCCGCACGGCGGCGACGCGCGCCGCGAGCGGCCTGGCGTCGCGGTACGGGGCCACGGCCGTCGGACACGTCTACAGCGCCGCGATCGTCGGCTTCGAGGCACGGCTGTCGCATCGGGCCGCCCGGCAGCTCGCGGCAGACCCCACGGTCGCATACGTCGAGCAGAACCATGTCGTCACCGCGTCCGACGTGCAGGTCGACCCGCACTGGAACCTCGACCGCATCGACCAACGGGCCGCCGCCCCGCTCGACGCTCGTTACCACTACACCAGTTCGGGCCAGGGCGTCACCGCGTACATCCTCGACACCGGAATCCGGAAGACCCACGTGGAGTTCGAGGGCCGTGCCGTCGACGGCTTCGACGCCATCGACGGATCACTGCCGGCCGACGACTGCGAAGGTCACGGCACGCACGTCGCCGGCACCGTCGGCGGCAGGACGTACGGCGTGGCCAAGAAGGTGCGCCTGGTGAGCGTGCGCGTCCTCGACTGCCGGGGTCGAGCCACCATCGACCAGGTCATCGCCGGCATCGACTGGGTGACCGCCGACCACCGGGCCGGCGAGCCGGCCGTGGCGAACATGAGCCTCGGCGGCTCCCGCAGCGACGCCCAGAACGACGCCGTGACCAACTCCATCGCCGACGGGGTGAGCTACGCGATCGCGGCCGGCAATTCCGCTGTCGACGCGTGTCAGATATCGCCGGCCTCCACCCCGGAGGCGATCACCGTCGGCGCCACCTGGCAGGACGACAGCCGTACCTGGTTCTCGAACGTCGGTCCGTGTCTGGACATCTTCGCCCCCGGGGTCGCCGTCAAGTCGGCCTACACGGGCGGCGACACCTGGACCCGGGTCATGGTCGGTACCTCGCAGGCCGCTCCGCACGTCGCCGGCACCGCTGCCCGGGTGCTCAGCGCACATCCCTCCTGGACGCCGGCACAGGTGCACGCGTACCTGATGGCCAATGCCACGGCCGGCACCATCCCCGACCCCGGACCCGGCTCACCGAACCGGGTCCTGTACGCACCGCCCGCGCTGTGATCCACCTCGGCGCGCGCCGCAGGTACTGAACCCCGCATGCTGCGGTCCTCGATGAACGGTGCCCGGCTGGCCTGCCGGATCGACGGCCACCGTCCCGACGGACGGCCGGGTGCCCAGCGACGCGCAGAGCGCTGTTCACTGCGCCTGGGTGGGCAGCAGGGGTGTTCCGCCCGGCCGGGTCCCGGCCGGGCGGAACACCCGGTGCGTGTTGCCGTCAGCGCCGGACGATGTCGAACCGGTCCAGGTTGATCAGGTAGCCGCCGTCGCCCTCGAAGGTGAGGGTGACGCGCTGCTTCGTGCCGGCCTTGAGGTCGACGTCGGCGGTGACGGTACGCCAGGCTGTCCAGCCGCCGGTGCCGGCGGCGGTCGTGGCACCGACCTGCGTCTGGCCCTGCTCGACGCCGATCCGGCCGCCTGCCGCCGCCGATGCGTAGCGGAAGGTCATCTGGTGGCGTCCGGTGGCGGTGATGTCCACCTCGTAGCTGACCGAGGAGCCGTCGGTGAGGTACCCGATGCTGCGCCCGTCGGCGCCGGCGGTGGTCTCGATGCGGACGCCGCCCGTCTGCGAGGTGAAGTCCTCGGCCTGGATCCGGCCGGGGGCGCCTGGCGGGGTGCCGCCGTCCGGCGAGGTCACCTTGTTCACCCCCGTCGTGGTGTGCACGACCTTCTTCAGGCCGCCGTCGGTCCGGAAGTGCAGGTAGTCCACCGAGGCGTTGCGGCGGTATCCGGCACCGGGCTCGCCGGCGGCGTTGGTGTAGTTGCCGACGTGGTAGAAGTAGTACCACTTGTCGGCGTACCGGATGATCGAGTGGTGGTCCTGCGCCCCGGCCGGCTTCGGTCCGACCGCTCCCTTGAGCTGGCCCGCGCCGCCGAACGGCCCGTACGGTGAGCTGCCGGTGGCCCAGAAGCCCTGATCGGTCTCGCCCTGCCAGTCGGTGTAGGTGAAGTAGTACGTGGTGCCCTTCTTGAAGACGAAGATGCCCTCCTTGTGGTTCGTCGCGCCGTAGTCGACCGCTCTCGGGCTCTCCGCCAGTTCGGTCATGTTGCTCTTGAGCTTGGCGACATACGGGATGTGCTTGGTGTGCCCGCCTTCGTTCTTCCAGCCGCTCCAGTACAGGTAGTAGTTGCTGCCGTCCTGCAGGACCATCGGGTCGATCCCGGAGATGTCCGGGATGTGGCGGCCGCTGTCGGCGAACGGCCCCGCCGGGCTGTTCGCGGTGGCCACACCGATCCGCCAGGTCCCGTTCTTGTCCTTGTGCGGGTAGAACAGGTAGTTCGTCGTGCCCTTGCGGGCCGCGCCCGGCGCCCACATGTAGCCGCGCGAACCCCAGCTGACGTCTCGGGAGTGCAGGATCTCGCCGTGGTCGGTCCAGTTGACCATGTCGGTGGAGGAGAAGACGTGGTAGCCGTCCATCCCTGAGTAGTTCGTCGAGGAGTCGATCGGCGGTCGGTCCTGGGAGGTGTACATCCACACCCTGCCGTCCCACACGTGGACATCCGGATCGGCGCCTCTGATGTTCTTCACGATCGGGTTGCCGGAGGTGACCGCGGCGGCGGTGCTGGTCTTGGGGGCCTGCTGCTGATCGGCGCTGGCGGAGGTGATGCCGGCGACCGC
This sequence comes from Micromonospora coxensis, assembly GCF_900090295.1. Classification (NCBI taxonomy): domain Bacteria; kingdom Bacillati; phylum Actinomycetota; class Actinomycetes; order Micromonosporales; family Micromonosporaceae; genus Micromonospora; species Micromonospora coxensis. Next base: position 409,420 of record NZ_LT607753.1, read on the forward strand.
CATCCCGAACACGGTGACGGCGCCGACGGCTGCGGCGAGCAGCCTCCTTCTACTGGGCACTACGGAACTCCTTCTGGGGCCACTGGCCTCGCCGACTCGATGAACCGGCACGGCGTCGCTGTTGACAGTGGGGGAACACTCTCCAACCGCGCGGGCGGTTTCATCGCGCGCAGTTTCCCGTCATTGGTGGCCCGGCCCGGTAACACGACGCGCGCCCGCTCCCGCAGGGTCGGGTCCCGCTGCGCTCGCAGAATCGAGCAGGTCCGGCAGCGGTGCCGTGCCGTCCACGCCGGCCGCGGGCGACGCCCAGCAGGAGTGACGGTGGACGGCTTCGCCGCGGCAGCGCTGCATCCGACGTTTCTGCGACGAAACCTGGACCGAGGACGCGGGGTGTCCCTTGTCGATCGGCGCTTCCGCCGACCTGCGGAATCCGGACGAGTCCTGAGGAGACACGACGATGTCACGACGATCCTGGCGTCAGCTGGCAATTGCCGGCCTGGTGGTGGCTGCGGGTGGTGGGGCGTGGGCGGTGGTCCCGAGCGCCTCCGCCGACGACGCCCCGCGCATCACGCAGCTCGCCGGTGTCACCGAGGGCGCCACGCTGAGCGGCACGGCCCGGATCGAGGCGCGCACCAGCGGCACGGTCGACCGGGTGGAGTTCTCGCTCTCCGGGGCACGCACGGTGACCTGGACCGAACGGCAGGCGCCCTGGTACTTCCTGGGCAACAACGGCACGATCGTGCCGGGCTGGGACGCGGCTACCGCGCCGGACGGCGCGTACACGCTGGCAGTGCGGGCGATCGGCCCCGGCGGCACCTCCCAGCAGACGGTACGGTTCACGGTCGGCCAGCAGCCCGGCAAGCCGGCGCCGACGCCGGCCCCGACGCCGACGACCGGCGGCCTCGCGAGCACGGCGAACCCGTCGGTCAGCAACGGGGTGGCGACGTTCACCGCGAACAAGACCATCGGCAAGCTGTCCGTACCGGACTCCTGGACGGAGATCGTGATCGGCGCGGGAGTGACCCTGAAGGGCAACTTCTTCATCCCCGCCAACCGCACGAAGGCGTTGACGATCAACGGCCGGGACAAACAGACGTCGCAGTTGACCGGCGACGGCCCGCACGTCAAGGACTACGCCCGGGCCGGCGTGACCACCGAAGCGAAGATCAAGCTGACCCTGCGCAACTACACCTCGGTCAACCCGCGCTTCTACCACATGTGGGCCAGGCAGGCGCAGGTCGTCATGTCGGGCATGCGCTACATCGACAACCGGGACCTGGGCAGCAACAACTCCGACGGCTTCAGCGGCGGCGACAACTCGCTGATCGAGAACACCTTCATCGACACCTGGGACGACTCCGCCAAGCTCTACACGGGCGACCTCACCATCCGGGACACCACGATCGTGCACAACCGCAACGGCGCGCCGATCCAGATGGCCTGGGGCGACTACGGGCAGGGCACCGCGATCCTGGACGGGTTGACCGTCATCTCCAACTCACCCGACATCTACAACCTGGGCGTCTTCTCCTGGGCCGGCGGCACGAAGGCCGACACCCGGACGATCAAGATCGTCGGTGACGGATTCACCCGCAAGGTCAACCCCGGCATGGTCGAGGCGCCGCTCTACGCGTTCAGGGACGGCGTGAAGAACAAGACCATCCGGGTCGAGGGCGGCGATTGCTCGGTGGTGCGCAGCACCTCCGCCAACACCTTCCAGGGCGCCAACACCTCCGGCAACAAGGTTGTCGTCACCGGCTGCAAGTGACGGCATCCCAGGGTGCGGAGCCGGGACGTCGCCCGGCTCCGCACCCGGGTAACACCACCGTCCCCGCCCTCCGCAGTCCGACGCGTACGGCGCATGCGGCTGGACGGGAGATCTCGTTCGTGACTGCCTTCCGTGACCGCGGCGGGCATCGACACAAGCATGGGCAGGAGTGACAGGCATGGCGACGAGCAGCAAGCGATGGACAACCGCAGCAGGTTTCGCCGCGGCGGCGACCGCGATGGTGGCGGGCATCTGGATACTGGGACCGCAGGCCTCCGCCGACGAGACCCTCCAGGTCACGGGGCTGACGGGAGTCCCCGCGGGCGGGGTAGTCAGCGGAAGGGTGGCGATAGAGGCGAAGGTCGACGGCCGGCCCGACAGCGTGGTGTTCCACCTCGACGGCGCGGCGGACCTCACCCGGACCGAACGCGTCGCACCGTACTTCTTCGGTGGCGACAACGACGGGTCGCCCTTCGGATGGGACAGCCGGACGGTGTCCGAGGGGACGTACACCCTGACCGCTGTCGCCAGCAGGGGATCCACCACGGCCAGCCGCAGCGTCACGTTCACCGTCGACCAGGACGGCCGCAGGCCCCCGGCTCCTCCCACCACGCCGGCTCCCACAGACCCGAGCAAGCCGAAGCTGTGGGTGACCTCCGACATGAGCGAGCCGGGCGGCGAGACCGACGCCGACGACATCTCGGCCCTGGCGGCCCTGAGCGTGTACGCCTCGAAGTTCTCGCTGGCCTCGGTCGTGGTCGGCGGTGAGCAGCGGATCACCGACTGCGCCGGGGCGATGACGCACGCGCGGAACGCCTACGGGGCGTACCTGAAGAACCTGGCACTGTCCTCGACCTGCGGTCTCCAGGGCGGCTTCACCACCTGCACCGCGTCCAACCCGTGGGTGAAGAACCCACCGGCCACCGTCAAGGCACTGATCGAGGCCGTGCGTGCCGGCGGCCTGACCGTGCTCAACTGGGGGCCGATGACCGAGTCCGCCGGCGCGGCCTGCTGGCTGGAGCACAACGCCCCGCAGGACCTCGCGAAGCTCTCCATCGTCAGTCACTGGACGGTCACCAGTCCGGGCTTCCCGATCGACCCGAACTGCGGGCCCGACCGTTCCGCCTGCGAGTACGTACACGAGTTGGCCGGCAAGAACAAGATCAAGCTGATCGAGCTCGGTGCCGCCGGGCAGAAGTTCATCAACACCGCCCGCGGCGCGTGCGACGCTAACGTGACCATCCCGAAGAAGGGCCTGGGCGTCCACCTGAACGCCAAGTACGCCGGCATCACGCCCGACTTCTCCGACTCGATCACCTTCCTGGTCTTCCTGCACGGCGGGATCGCCGACTACGACACCAGCGGCAAGGGCGACGCCAACTTCGACAAGGCGTACGACCGGGTCTGCGCCCAGGCACCCGCGATCTTCGACGACCTGCGCGCCGCCGCGAAGTGAGCCGCACGGGCCGGGCCGGTTGGACGCGCCGGCCCGGCCGGTCGACGAGCTGCATCCGGCCAACCGCCCGGCCGACGAGGAACCGTCGGCCGGGCGGGGCCCGTCTTCACTTCAGTGTGTTGATGACGTCCTGCAGACGGCCGGCACTACGTGAGAAGGCCTTGTCGTTGCGCAGGCGGTGCGGCTGGTACTCCTTGCCGAGCCCGCCGAAGGTCTCGATGGCGCCGTTGTGTCCACGTGCGATCTTCTGACCGTTGGCTACCCGATCGAGCATCATCGTCACGATGTCGGCCGAGATGCCACCGGCTGCGACGACCAACTTTCGGAGGTTCTCGCTCCAGTTGCGGCCGTACTCGTCGTCGATGTGCGCCTCGGCCGCGAAGAACGGGCGGTAGAGCGTCGAGCCGAGTGCCATCGCGGTGTACATCTCGAAGTAGCTGATCGCGCCGTCACCCGGCAGCAGGCCTCTGCCGCCGTGGTCGGTGGAGACCGTGGCCACGATGGAGCTGAGGTGGGTGCGCAGGGCGTCCTTCTGCGTGGCGCTGAGCCCGGGGTGGCCGTTGACGCCCGGCTCTGTGCCGGTGACGATCGCGATGTACCGGTACGCGTGGTTGGCCTCGAACTGTGACAGCCCGGAGACCATGTACAGCCGCCCCTGGGGAGTGTTCTTGCTGGTGACCGGCCCCAGTGGGGTCGTGGGCGCCTTTGTCGTCGCGGCGGAATCGGGTCTGCTCGGCGCGTTGGAGGCCGAGGCGCTGCTGGTGCGCTGCGTGGGCGAGGCGCTCGGGACGCTGACCGAGGCTGACGTGATCGGGTTCGCCGCGGTGGCCGGGGGCTTCGTGGACGGGGCCACGGTGACCCGGGTGTCGCCCGGTTCGCACCCGCCGCTCGCCCCGCCGAGGGCGGCGATCACCATCAGCGCGGCGACCCGCGATCGCCGTCGGACGGTCCACGCGACGTCGGCCCTGCTGACGGGGCTGGGCGGCCGGTTCTGATTCTGGCGTTGAAGGTTCACACAGATGGCACTCCGCACGCCCGCGCCAGGTTTCACGTCTCGTCCACGCGGGAGGGGGCCGAGCGGGTCGTCAGTCGGGAACCTGATCGTGGAGTATGCCGACGTAGAAGGCTCGCTGGTCGCCGCGGACGGAGAACCGTGCCTGCGTGATCCAGCCGAACTGTTCCAGGGTGCGGCGCATCGGTTCCAGCAGCTTGGTCTTCTCGCAGCTGTCGTCCGGGGCCAGGATGCCGTCGAGATCGGTGAAGTCCGCCCGCGCGTTCGTCCCGTCCAGCTTCAGGTAGCGGAAGCGGTGGGCGTCACCGTCGAAGGCGCTGGTCAGGCCCGCCGCGCGATCGGCGGGCGTGGGGCCGTCGAGCAGCGCCCGCAGGGCCTCTCTGGCGACGCTGCGGGCCGGGACCTCCCGGGTCACCGCGACGATCTGCGGGCAGCGCTGGCCGGCCTGCTCACGGAGCAGGAACAGCTTCACCTGACGGGTGCCGATGGTCGGCTCGGTCGCCGGTTGTATCGGACCGCCGGTCTCCGTCGTCCGGGCGCTCGCCGTCGCGGTAGGTGGGACATCCGCCGGACCGGACGGCGAGGGCACCGGCGCCTGCGCGGCGGGGGCCGTCGGTGCGGGAGCGGCGAGCCGCGGCTCGCGCGTCGGTGCGGCCGTCACGCCCACGCCAACGGGAACGGCCACCATCGCCGCGGCGACCAGGCCGGCCGCGGCGACGGAGCGAACGCGGCGACGGCGTGCGCGGTGGCTCAGGTCGCCCAGGTCCGGTGGACGTGCGGTGTCGGCGGCAGTCCCGGCCATCCGGCGCAGCGCATCGCGCATCGCCTCGCCGTCCGGAATTCCGTCAGTCACCGTCGTCCCCTCTGGGCGAAGCCGTCGCCACTCGACCGTTTGACGCTGCCGCATTAATCACATACCGTGCGATCGTTATTTAAGCGGATGAGTACGGCAGCGTCCAGGTCGGATGGTCGCCGCACGGTTAGCGCCGACTCGGGGATGCGCACGTTGCGGCAGGTGTCGAGAGGTCCGATGTCGACAGATCGGGATTTCACCGAGTTCTACCTGGCCACGTACCGTCGGCTGGTGGGTCAGCTGTTCGTGCTGACCGGTAACCGTCACGACGCTGAGGAGCTTGCTCAGGAGGCGTTCTCCCGTGCTCTGCCCCGGTGGGCGAAGATCAGCGGCTACGAGGCGCCGGAGGCGTGGGTCCGGCGGGTCGCCTTCAACCTCGCGTTCTCCCGGCGCCGTAGGGCGCTGCGCGGCGCGGCCGCCCTGCTGCGCCTCGGTGCCGATCGGTCCCACGACGACGACGGCACCGACGGTGTCGCCGTCACCGAGGCGCTGCGGGCGGTGCCGGTACGGCACCGGCAGGCACTGGTGCTGCACTATGTCGTCGACCTCCCCGTGCGGGACGTGGCTACCGAGCTGGGTGTTCCGGAGAACACCGTCAAGACGTGGCTGCGACGGGGCCGCCAGCAGTTGCACGCGGCGCTGCGGGTAGACGAGTCGACCGGGACCAGCGAACTCCTCGCCCACCTTCGCCCCTGAGCGCAGCGGGTGGGGTGCGGTGTCACCGCCGCACCCCACCCCGCGCTCACCGCAACGGCTGGCCGTCGATGGTGACGCCGCTGACGGCACCGCTGACGCTGAGCTTTCCGACGGTGCCGGCGTTGGTGGCGGTGACCCGCCTGCCGTCGATGACGAGGCCGCTGATCGTCACCCCGGCGATGCGGGTGCCGGGGCGTGCGGAGATCGTGTTGCGGCCGGTGACCGGCCCGTCGACGCGCAGCCCGGCGATGGTGATGTCGCCGATGGTGCCGGTGGCGGAGTCGGTGAACATCACGTGCAGAGCCTGGGGTACCCCGTGGTCGATACGGACGTCTTCGAAGCGCAGGCCGCTGATGGCGTGATTCTCGGCGTAGCGCCAGACGACGGCCGCGCCGAGAGCGGGCCGGTCGGCACGCCATTCCGCCCGGACGACGTCGATGCGGCGCCAGGTGTTGGCCGTGGCGGCTCCGGTGGGGATCTTCCATCCGGAGATGGCCACCCCACCGTTGGCGTGCTGCCACACCACGCAGTTCTCCACGAGCGTGTTGCTGCTCATCGTGCGCAGGCTGTCGTCGCCGGCCCGGACGAAGCAGTCGCGGACCCGGGTGCCCTCGCGCAGGTGGATGCCGTCGTTGTTGCCGCTCCAGCCGAAGATCTTCACGCCGGAGATCTCCCAGTCGGCGGCGGTGACGATGTTGAAGTGGGAGGCGTTGACCAGGGTCGGGCCGGAGACCGCCTTGGCTTCGGCGGCCTTGCCGAAGCCGGCCCAGATCATCGCCGCGTCGTCCGCGGGGTTCGACTTGCGGGCCGCGTAGCGGAAACCGTCACCGGCGAGCACACCGTGCCCGACCACCCGGCCGCCGGTCACCCCGGCGAGGTCGATCTTGCCGTAGACGTAGGCGCCCCGGTCGAGGTAGACGGTGTCCTTGCCCGGCAGGGTGGCCAACCTGAGGATGCCCCGGCCGGCCGGGTCGCCGCCGATCCGGTGTTCGCCCGGACCGAAGTAGACGACGTTCGGGGCGTTCCTGGCGACCTCGAAGTCGGTGGTCAGGTCCACGTTGACGTGCATCGAGTGCAGGTCCGAGCCGGTGTCCCCGCCGAAATGCACGCTGATCCACCTGTTGCCGCCGGTCACCGGGAACGTCACCGTCTTGCGATCGGCGGACAGGGCCGTCGGCCGGATGCCGTAACGGTGCGGACGGATGTCGACGCCGGCCAGGGAGGGGAAGGTCCGGCCGTCGGTGAGGCTGACCGACACCTCGGTCGTGTCGGTCGCGCCTTGGGCGTAGCCGGTGAAGGACACCGTCCGTAGCGCCCCGGAGGGCGTCGGCGGCCACTTCGCCAGCTGTACGGTCTTGCCGTCGTCGCCGGTGAACCGTGATCCGTCGATCTGGTACACCTTCGGGCGTACCGTCTGGTCCGCGGTACGCACCGAGACGCGGTAGTGGGTCGAGGACGGTCCGACGACCGTGTCCGGCGCGAACTGCACGGTACGGGCCGATACCGCCGAGGACGGCGGCTCCGGAGCGGGCCCGGCCGGGGCCGGCGCGGACGGGACGGCCGGCCGCGATGGCGAAGCGGCTGCGCTGGGCGTGACGCCGCCGGCCGATGCGTCGATCCGCTCGATCAGTATCCGGCTGGCGCGGTCGTTGAGCGGGCTGCCGCAGAAGTCCTCGTCCTTGGTCAGCACCACCAGCGGGTCGGCGGAGTCGCTTCGGTCGAAGACCGACACCCGGAACCCCGCGGCGACCCGAACACCGCTGACATCGTCGTCGGGCGCCCGCCCGGCGAGATCGTGGTCGCCGATGTCGAGCGGGACGGGACGCCACTGGTCACCGGCGGCGAAGCCGCAGCGGTCGGTCAACTCCACCGGTGCCGCGACGTCGTCGGCGGCGTGCACCGTCGCCACCCCGGCCAGCGCCATTCCCACGGCGACCGCGGCGGCCGCGATAGCTCCTGCTGTTCGTCGCGAACTGCGTGACATTCGTACTCCTCGGCTGACCGGTCCGGGGCGGGGTGAAACAGATCCAGCCAGGAACACTCCGCACCCGTCCCTGCCGTTTCACCCCGTCGCCGGGAAACTGCACGACCGTCGTGGGGCGGTGGACGTGCCCGCGAACAGGTCGCGCCGGTGGTGGGTGAACGGCACCCACCACCGGCGCGAGCGACGGGACCGGCGAGGTCAGCTCACGGTGAAGCTGTCGACATCGAGGAGGAAGCCGGCGCCGCCGGTGAAGACCAGGTGCAGCGGCCCGGTTCCGGTGCCCGACAGCGACGTCGAGACGGTCCGGTAGGTCGTCCAGCCGCCGGTGGCGGGCACGTCGACCGAGCCGAGCAGCTCGCCCGTGGGCGAGCCGGAACGCACCTCGATGGTGCCGCCCGAGGTGCCGGAGGCCACCCGGGCGGAGAACTGCGTCCGGCCGGCCGTAGACACCTGGGCGTAGCCGGCCCAGTCACCGTCGTTCACATAACCCGCCGTGGCGCCGCCCTGCGCCGGGGCGTGGAAGGCCACCTGCACCCCCGAGTTCGACGTGAACGACTCACCCTGCACGGTCTGCGGCGACGTTCCACCGCCGGGCGCGGTGAGGAAGGTGCGCAGCTTGTTGGCGTTGCCGGAGTCGTCGCCGGTGATCAGGTAGTACATCATTCCGGCGTCGGAGACGTCACCCTTCTTGTTCATGATGTTGTTGACGACGTTGTGCACGTAGCGCAGCCGCTGGTCGGAGTTGTCGGCCATCCAGGACCACTTCGCCTCGCCGCCACCGGTGCCCAGACCGGCGTTCTGATCCGGGATCCTCTTGTACTTCACCTGCGGGAAGTCCCGACGGATGTCGGCGAGGTTCCACCGGTTGTCGTCGTCGTCGTGATTGTTGTTCCAGTCCGAGTGCGAGATCAGCGTGACATGCTGACGCGCCGCGCTGTTCGAGCCCTGCAACGCCCGGTACACCACCCCCATCGGGCCGGCACCGACCAGGCAGAGCTGGTTGGTGGCGGTGGAGGCGTCGACCGCCGAACGCAGATGGGTCACCGCCGCGTTGAGATTCGTCTGGCTGTTGCGGAAGATCCCGGCCACGTCGTAGCCGAACCGCCCGCCGACACCCTCGGTGGCGGTGACCATGTCCCGCTCCCAACTCGCCGTCGAGCTGCCCAGGTGCGAGTTGTAGTCCCAGTGCACCAACCGCGACTGCTGCCCCCGCTCGGCGAGCAACGCCAACGCCATCGCCGACGCGCCGATGTCGTCACGATCGTGGTAGTTACCGTCCGAACTCCAGGCGATCCGCTCACAACCGAAATCGAGAGCCGGCGGCGCAGCCTGCGCAGGCTGCCCGGTCAACGCGACAACGGCACCGAGCCCGAGAGCACAGGCCGCAGCCGCGAGGCCAGGACGGGAGATCCGTGACATCAGAGGTCCTTCCAGTACGAGGGAGTAATCACCGCCCGGCCAGGGCCGGGTGCTGTCGGCCCCGGCCGGGCGGCTCACAGACAGACACCCCGGTACGCGGACGAAGGTTTCGCCGCTGTCACAGGTCCTGCGTCCGGCACCCGCCCAGGGTCAGCCGTTCCCGCGTCGGCCGCCCTGCGGACGGGAGCCCTCGCACGCCTGCTGGGCGCGGTCCCAGGTGGCGTCGTCGATGCCGGCCGGCCGTAGCGGATCCTGCCCGCCCTGGCGGTTCCCGTCGCCCGGCTGCCCGGAGGGCCGGGCAGTGGGCCGGGTCGTCGGTCGGGCGGTCCGGTCCGCCTGCCCGCTACGGCCGGGACGGGCCGAGGGCAACTCCTCGGGTACGTCGATGCCCTGCTCGCGCAGGCACGCCGCGTACGCGGCCAGCCCGCCGGAGGCCGGCTCGGTCGGCTGCGACTGTTCGGCCGCCGGCTCGCCGCCGCAGCCGGTCGCGATGGCGAGCAGTGCGGTGCCGACCGCCACGGTCAGGGCAACTCGCCGATGAATGCGGGGCATGTGGCTCTCCTCGAGTCTCGTGTGCGGGCCCACGCCCGCGCGACGGGGTCAGCAGAGACGACCAACCTCCGGCGTCGCTCCGACGGGCCTGGGAGTCGCCTCGGAGTACCGGGCTGTGAGGTAACTCCGAGGTACGGCCGAGTCCACTGTCAGGAAGTGCGCCGAGGATCGGCTGCCATGGGCATCCACCTGCACGTGTGGCGGGCGGTCCGGCGCCGGCCGGTACCCGCCGTCGCCGCCACCGCCACACTGGTCGCGGTCACCGTCGTGGCCGGGGCGGCCGCGTTCTCCGGCGGCGCCGACGGAACCGGTGCACCGGCGGCCACCGTACGGGTGGATCGGGGAGAGGTGACCTCGGCGGTCGCCGCGACCGGTTCCGTACGCCCGGCGACGAGCCGAGGGCTGGCGTTCGCCGCCGCCGGCGCCGTGACCGAGGTCCGGGTCCGTCCGGGTGACGACGTCACCGTCGGACAGACGCTCGCGGTGGTCGACGACGAGGAGGCGCGCGCCGAGGTCGCGCGCGCGGAGCAGGCGCTGACCGACGCGCAGGCCGCGCTCACCGACTCGGCGGCGGAGGACGGCGAGCCCGGCGACGCGGTGTGCGGCGCGTCGCCCGCTGCTGCCGCCCGGACGGATGCGGCCGCGGGTGTCGCCCTGGCCGCCCGAGAGGTGAACACCGCCCGGGCGACTCCTTCGGCTGCCCGGTCACCCACGCCGCAACCCGATCCCGATCCGCCGTCGATGCCACCGACCTCGTCGGCCGCTCCGCAGCCCACCAGGACGTCGGTCCCGTCGACGCCACCATCACCGGACCGAGCCGGGAAGGGGCCGGCGACGACGTCGGCGCCGGCAGGTCCGCGAGACTGCCCCGCCGCCGCGGGTGGTTCCGGGCCGGGCGGAGACACCGCCGGAGCCGACCCGCTGCTGCGGGCGCACCAGCAGGTGACCGCCGCACAGCTCGCCCTGGCCGAGGCGGAGGACCGGCTGGCAGGTACGACCATCACCGCGCCGGTCGCCGGCCGGGTGCTGTCGGTGGCCGGGCCGGTGGGAGCCCGGGTGTCCGCGGGTGCCCGTTTCATCGAACTGGCGGTCGTCGACGGGATGCAGGTCACGGCGACCTTCCCGGAGGCCGACGCCGGGCAGATCTCGGTGGGTCAGACCGCCACGGTGACCCCGGCCGGACGGCCCGACACCGAACTGAACGCCGACGTGGTCCAGGTGGACCCGGTGGGCACCAGCGACGGTCAGGTGGTCCGGTTCGGGGTCCGGCTCGCGCTGGACGACGCTCCCGACGATCTGCTCGTCGGGCAGAGTGCCGCCGTGCGGATCCGGATCGCCACCGTCGCGGACGTGCTGCGGGTCCCGGCCGCCGCGGTCGAGGTACGGCCCGACGGGTCGGGCACCGTGCTGCTCGCCGGGGCGGCCGAACCACGCGCTGTCGTCGTCGGCGTACGGGGGGACCAGTTCGTGGAGATCAGGTCCGGTCTCGCCGAGGGTGACCTGATCCTCGCCGCCGGATGACCTCGCTCAGCTCCGGGACAGGTCGCTCCCAGCTCGCTCCGAGGTTTGACGGATAGACCTGGCAATTGTGTCTGAACGCCGTACCCGTGTGCTCGTCGTCGACGACGAGGAGAACATCCGTGCCCTGCTGTCGGCGACGCTGCGGCTGGTCGAGTTCGACGTCCGGGTGGCCGGCGGCGGCCATGAGGCGTTGGCCCTGGCCGAGGAGTTCGATCCGGACCTGGTGGTGCTCGACGTGATGCTGCCCGACCTCGACGGCTTCCAGGTCGCCCGGCGGCTGCGCGGCTCGGGGGCCGGGGTGCCGGTGCTGTTCCTCACCGCGCGGGGCGCGGTGGAGGACCGCATCTCCGGGCTGACCGTCGGGGCGGACGATTACGTGACCAAGCCGTTCAGCCTGGAGGAGGTGGTGCTGCGGATCCGGGCGATCCTGCGCCGCAGCCGTGCCGACGACGCGCCGGCGCAGGACGGCGTGCTGCGCTACGCCGACCTCGAACTGGACGAGGACGCTCACGAGGTCCGCCGTGGCGGCCGGGTCGTCGAGTTGTCGCCGACCGAGTTCAACCTGCTGCGTTACCTGATGGTCAACGCCGGCCGGGTGGTCAGCAAGGCGCAGATCCTCGACCGGGTGTGGAACTACGACTTCGGCGGCGACGGACGGATCGTCGAGTCGTACATCTACTATCTGCGCAAGAAGATCGACGTGCAGGCCCCACCGCTGGTCCACACCGTGCGGGGTGTCGGCTACACGCTGCGGGTGCCTCGCACCGGGGGTGGGTGACGGTGGGACGCCGTCGCGCCGTCCGCGTGCGGCGACTGCGCAACTGGGGGCGGTGGACGCTGCGGGCCCGGCTGGTCGTGGTCGTGGCGGCGCTGACCGCGTTCGCGCTGGTGGTGGCGAACGCGGCCGGGCTGGTGCTGCTGCGCCGGACCCTCACCGACCGGATCGACGACCAGCTCACCGCGGTCAGCCGGCCGTTCACCCGGGACACCGTCCCGCCCTACGACCCGCGCGAGCGCACCCGGGTACTGCCGCGCGCGCGGCTCGGCCCGGAGCAGGTGGTGCTGCTGTACGGTCCGGACGGCAGCCTGGAGGACGTCCGGCGCTCCGACGAGTCGACCACGGTGCCGGTGCTCGAGCCGTACGACCGGCTGGTCGCCCGTGCCACCGGCACCCGCCCGTACACCGTCGAGGCCACCGACGGCACAGCCGCCTGGCGGGTGCTGGTGGTCGAGCGCGGCGACGACCGGGGCATCGCGGTGCTGGCGGTGTCGCTGCGTGAGGTCGAGGAGACCACCGACCTGCTGCTGCTGATCGACGTGGTCGTGATCGTGGTCGTCCTGATGCTGCTGGCGTCGCTCGCCGCGATGGTGGTCCGGCTCGGCCTTCGGCCGCTGACCCGGATGGAGCAGACCACGGCGCAGATCACCGGGGGTAACCTGTCCCGCCGGGTGCCCGACGCCGATCCGCACACCGAGCCGGGCCGGCTCGGTGGGGCGCTCAACCTGATGCTGGACCGGATCTCCACCGAGGTCGCCGCCCGCCGCGAGTCGGAGCGGCGGCTGCGGCAGTTCATCGCCGACGCCTCGCACGAGCTGCGCACGCCGCTGACCTCCATCCGCGGGTTCGCCGAGCTCTACCGGCGTGGCGGAACGCCACCGGGGCCGGAGCTGGACGAGACGATGGCGCGGATCGAGGCCGAAGCCGCCCGGATGGGTCTGCTCGTCGAGGACCTCCTGCTGCTCGCCCAACTCGACCACGAACGCCCCCTGCGACGCCAACCGGTCGACCTGCTGGCCGTCGCCGCCGACAGCGTCCGCGACGCGCACGCCCGCGCACCGCAGCGCCGGATCCGCCTGGCCGCCCTCGACGACAACGACGGGTTCGAACCGGTCATGGTCACCGGTGACGAGCACCGGCTGCGCCAGGTTGCCGCCAACCTGCTCAGCAACGCCCTGCAGCACACGCCGCCACAGGCCGGCGTGACGGTCCGCGCCGGGCGGCTGCGCCGTTCGCCGGCAGGGCCGCCGCCCGTCACGGCCGTGGGAGACCCGCTGCCCGCCGCAACGCCGGTCGCGCTGCTGGAGGTGACCGACGACGGGCCGGGCCTGGCCGCCGACCAGGCCGTACGGGTCTTCGAGCGGCTCTACCGCGCCGATCCGAGCCGGACCCGCGGCAGCGGCGGATCCGGTCTCGGCCTGTCGATCGTGGCGGCCCTCGTGCGGGGGCACCAGGGCCGGGTCGAACTGCTCACCGCGCCCGGCCGGGGGGCCACCTTCCGGGTCCTGCTGCCCTCGGCGCCCGACGCCGACTGCGACGAACTGGTCGACCTGCTGCGCACCATGCACAGCTGACCCACCGGCGGTTGTCCGGAAACGTCCAGCGGACCCGGAGCCCGCTCCGAGCCTGGCCCCGTTCACTCCCGGTACGGCAACCGAACGGGAGACAGCATGCGTACGAGAACACGGACCATGGCGGCGACGGCGACGGTCCTGGCGGTCCTGACCGGGGCGTTCCTGGTGCCCCGCTGGGTCGCCGACGCCCGCGACGACGGGTTGACGGTGACGGCGAGCGGCTACTTCTTCGTCGGTGGGCAGCAGGTCACCGACGACACCGGCGACCGGACGTCGACCACCTGGACCGGGCAGGCGATGGTCCACCAGCTCGTCCCCGCCGCGGCGGACGAGCCGCCGGTGATCATGATGCCGGGGCTCGGGCTCAGCTCGTCGATCTTCCTGACCACGCCCGATGGCAGGGAGGGTTGGGCACAGCAGGCGGCCCGCGCCGGCCATCCCGTGTACGTGCTGGACGAGCCGTCCCTGGCCGTCTCCGGCTTCGACGTGCGGCCGTTCAACGCGGTGGCCGCCGGCGAGGCCCCACCGGAGAGCCAACCGACGATGTCGGTGTGGAGCGAGGAGGAGATCTGGCCACGGTGGGGTTTCGGGGCGTCGCCCGGGCAGCCGTATCCGGACACCCGGTTCCCGGTGCAGGACATCGACCAGTTCCTCGCCGCGCTGCCACCGTACTGGCAGGCCGGTGCCGCAGCGGCGGGTGCGCGCGGTGGCGCGACCGCACGGCAGCCCACCCCCGCGCCGTCGGCCACCGCCACCGGTACCGCCGACGGCGGCGGCCGGGGACCGGGAGCGTCGGCGCAGGAACAGGCGCTGCTCGCCCTGCTGGAGCGGACCGGCCCGGCGATCCTGCTCGCCCACTCGGCGGCCGGTTCGGCCGCGTTCGCGGTGGCCGACCAGCACCCGGAGCAGGTCGTGGCGGTGGTGGCCGTCGAACCCGTCGGCTGCCCCACCGGCGCCGACCAGGTGCCCGCCGCGCCGACGATCGCGGTCTACGGCGACCGGATCGCCGACCGTCGGCAGACCGGGCGGCTCGACGCCTGCCGGAGCACCGTCGGTCTCGTCGACGCCGCCGGCCACCCGGCCCGACTGGTGTACCTGCCCGACGAGGGCGTCCGGGGCAACACGCACCTGATGATGCAGGACGACAACAGTGACGACATCTGGCGCCGGATCGAGGACTTCCTCGCCGACAGCTGACCGCCGTCCGACTCTCAGCCGGCTCCGAGGTTGCGCCGGGTGCGCTCCGAGCCGCCACCCCCAGGCTGTCGGACATGCGTGTGCGACGACTTATCCCTGCCCGCGGCCCGTCCCTGCTCGTCAACACCGGCCTCGCCGTGTCGGTGCTGCTCGCGGGCGGCTGGGCGTACACCGCGTTCACCGGACCGGAGACGGCGGCTGCCGGAGCGGCCCGGACGGTGCCGGTGAGCCGGGCGACGGTGACGTCTGCGGTGTCCGTACCCGGATCGGTGCGCAGCGCGGTGACCGCGACCGCGACCTTCGCCACCGCCGGGTCGATCACGGAGATCACGGTCGCCGTCGGCGACTCGGTGAAGAAGGGCCAGGTGCTGGCCCGGGTCGACGCCTCGGCCGCGAAGCGGGAACTCGCGGCGGCCGAGGCCGACCTGGACGCGGCGCGGGATGCGGCGGACCGGGCGGCAGGGGCAGGCGATTCGAACACCCAGTCACAGGCGGCGGTGACCCAGGCGGAGTTGAAGGTCGCCGAAGCGCGGGAGAAGGTCGACGGGGCCACCCTGACCGCGCCGATCGCGGGCACCGTGGTGGCCGTCAACGGCAGCGTCGGGGACTCCGGCACCTCGGCGGGCGGCGCGGCCACCGGCGGTGCGACCGGGGGCGGCGCCTCCGGGGCCGGCAGTACCGCATCCGGTTCGGCAGGCGAGGGACTCGTGCAGATCGCCGATCTGACCCGGCTGGAGGTCAGTGCCGCGGTTCCCGAGGCCGACGCGACCCGGCTCAAGGCGGGCATGCCCGCCACGGTCAGTTGGAACGCACTGCCCGGCACCACCGCGGCGGCGACGCTCGCCGCGATCGACCCGAACGCCACCACCGCCAACGACGTGGTGACCTACGGCGTGACCCTGAGCCTGAAGGACCGTCCCGACGCCGCTCGGCCCGGCCAGAGCGTGCAGGTCACCGTCACCCTCGACACGGCCGAGAACGTCGTCGCGGTATCAGCTCTCGCGGTCACCAGCGCCGGCAACCGGCACACCGTGACCGTCCTGGACAACGGCGCCCCGGTCGTCCGCCCGGTCCAGGTGGGCCTGCGCGGCGACCAACTCGTCGAGATCACCTCCGGGTTGACCGAAGGCGACCGGGTCGTACTGCCCAGCACCGGCGGCGCCGACACGAGCACCGGTGGCGGTGGTCGGGGTGGGCCGGCGGGCGGCGGCCTGACCGGTGGCGGCGGGCGGGGAAACCGATGACGCTCTACCTGGTCGGCGACTCCCACCGCACCGCCGAGGCCCGGACCCGTCCGGTGCTCGACGTCCGTGACCTGACCAAGGTGTACGGGCAGGGCGAGGCGACCGTGCACGCGTTGCGCGGAGTGTCCCTCACCGTCGAGGCCGGCGACTACGTGGCCATCATGGGCTCCTCGGGATCCGGCAAGTCCACCCTGATGAACATCCTCGGCTGCCTGGACGTACCCAGCGCCGGCAGCTACCGGCTGGACGGGGTCGATGTCAGCCGACTCGACGACGCCCGGCTGGCACTGGTCCGCAACCGCCGGATCGGGTTCGTCTTCCAGTCGTTCAACCTCATCCCCCGCACCTCGGCCGTGGCCAACGTCGAGCTGCCCCTGGCGTACGCCGGCGTCAAGCCGGCCGAGCGACGCCGGCGGGCTCTCGCGGCCCTGGACATGGTGGGCCTCGCCGGCCGGGCCGACCACGAGCCGAACCAGCTCTCCGGCGGGCAGCAGCAACGCGTCGCCGTCGCTCGCGCCCTGGTCACCGAGCCCGCGCTGATCCTCGCCGACGAACCCACCGGAAACCTCGACAGCCGCTCCACCGAGGAGGTGCTGGCCATCCTCGACCAGCTGCACACCGCCGGCCGCACCATCGTCATGATCACCCACGAGACGGAGGTCGCCGCCCGCGCTCGTCGGCTGGTCACCCTCTTCGACGGGCGGATCAGAACCGACGTACGACAGGACGGTGCCCGGTGAGCCTGCTGGAGATCCTCCGCTTCGCCGGCCGCGGCGTCGCCGCCAACAAGTTGCGCTCGGCGCTGACCATGCTCGGCATCCTCATCGGCGTCGCCGCGGTCATCCTGCTGGTCGCCGTCGGCAACGGCTCCGCCCAGGCCGTCAACCGCAGCATCGAGGCGCTGGGCACCAACACCATCACCGTGTCCAGCACCGCCCGCGGCGGCACGACGCCGTCGGCACTCACGGTCGACATCGCGCAGTCCCTGCACGACCCGGCACTCGCCCCCGACGTCCGGGCGGTCTCACCGGTGGTCAACACCGCCCCGACGATGACCCACGCCGGGACGGAGCACCCGGTGGCGCAGTTCCTCGGCACCCACCCGACCTACTTCGGCTCGTCGAACAGCCCAGTCGCCGCCGGCGCCGCCTTCACGGACCAGGACGTGGCCCAGGGTCGGCGGGTGGTGGTTCTCGGCCGGACCGTGGCCACCGAACTGTTCGCCGACACCGACCCGGTCGGCCAGCAGGTCACCGTCGGCGGCGCCCTGTTCACCGTCGTCGGCGTCCTCGCCGAGAAGAGTTCGGCGTCCGGCTTCTCCGACCCCAACGACGTCGCCGTCGCCCCGCTCACCGCCGTGCAGCAGACCCTCACCGGGTACGGCCCGGTCACCTCCATCCTCGTCGAGGCCACCGGCCCGGAGCGCGTGAACGCCGCCCAGCAGCAGGTCACCCAGATCCTCAACCAGCGCCTCAAGCTGCCGGCCGGCACCACCGCCACCGGCCGTGGTGGTGGTGCGGGGGTGGGTGCCGCGCCGTACCGGATCCAGAACGCCGCCCAACTCCTCGCCACCCGCACCGAGACCGCACAGACCTTCACCGTCCTGCTCGGCGCCGTCGCCGGCATCAGCCTGCTCGTCGGCGGCATCGGCATCACCAACATCATGCTGGTGACGGTCACCGAGCGAACCCGGGAGATCGGCATCCGCAAGGCCCTCGGCGCGCCCCGGCGCACCATCCTCACCCAGTTCCTCGCCGAGGCGACCATGCTCAGTGTCCTCGGTGGCGGCCTGGGCGTGGCCGCCGCACTCATCGGCAGCCGATTCACCATCGTCGGCGTGCAACCGGTGATCGTGCCCAGCTCCGTCGCACTGGCCCTCGGCGTCTCCGTCGCGATCGGCCTGTTCTTCGGCAGCGTCCCCGCCAGCCGCGCCGCCGGCCTGCGCCCCATCGACGCACTCCGCTACGAATGACAGGTGAAGACGTGACGACCGATCTGGACACCGCTCTCGCCGCCGGGCCCCGCCCCTGGCGGAACAGGGCCACCCCGTGGCTCGCGGCAGCGTTGCTGCTCGTCGGCGGCTTCGCCGGCGGGGCGCAGGCGCAGCAGACGTTCGGACCGGACCCCGCAGCCGCACCGGCAGGGCGCGGGGCGGCGGTCGACGGACCCGCCGGTGGGGCCCGCGGTGGCGGTGCCCGTGGCGGTGGCGCCGCTCCCCCGGCCGCCACCGCCACCCCGGCCACCACCGGTACCGTCACCGACATCGACGGATCCGTCATGAAGATCCGGCGCGAGTCCGGCGAGGTGGTCACCGTGCAGACGGACGACCGCACGCAGGTCCGGCTGCCCGGTGCGCTCAAGAACCTCCAGACCGGCGACACCGTCCTGGTGACCGGGAACCTGCAGGGCAGTGAGATCGCCGCCGCCACGATCACCCGACAGGAGTAGAGGCAGGCCCCTGGTTCGTCCGGTGACCGGTCGAACCAGGGGCCTGGTGGGAACCTGCCGCGGCTATGCCTCACTTCTGCCGCGGCGGGTCGGCCGTCCGCCTGGTCAGGAGAGCGGCGGGTAGGCGTTCTGCATCAGCTGGGCGAACTGCGCCGGGAACCAGGCGCCCGAGATCGGGGCGTTGTCCAGGGAACCGGTCCTGCTGTAGCCGTTGCGGGCGTTCCCACCGTAGGTGGGGTCGCACATCCGGTCGAAGCCCTTGCCCTCGTTGTTCGGGATCTCCTTGCTGGAGCCGTCCGACTCACCCGGGGGCTTGACCCAGACGTAGGCGTCGATGCCGGGCTCCGGCGCGGCCTTCGGCCGCTCACCCAGACCCGCACCGGCCTGGTTGCACCAGTTGCCGGCGTGGATCCGCCGGTCGATACGGCTACCGTCGACGTAGGCGTTCACGTCGGTCATCGGGCCGGGGCCGGTGGGCCGGGCGGTGCCGCCCCAACCGTTGCGGGAGGTGTCGATCAGCATACCGATGCTGTTCGGGAATCCCTTGGAGACCAGCTCGTTGCGGAACGCCTGGGCGAACGACAGCTCGTCGACGTAGAAGTTCCAGTCGACCCACTTGGACTGCCGGACCATCTGCCCGTTCACCGTGTCGGTGACCTTGAAGTACGGCTCCTTCAGCGCCGAGTAGTTCGCGGTGTTGACGATGAAGCCGTGCACGTGGTTCACCGTGCTGCCGGACGCGGTGGCGGCCTCCTTGATGATCCCGGCCACCGGGCTGAAGTTGCTGTCCCAGCCGATCCAGCCGTGGTGCGCGGCGTCGACGTAGTTGTAGACGTTGCCGATCGCGCCCAGCTTGGCCAGGGCGTAGCCGACACCGTTGATGTACGCGCCGTTGGCCTTGACCGTGTCGCACATGGCGGTGGCGCCGGGGCTGCCACCGGTGTTGGTGTGCAGGTTCGGCAGCGAGTCGATCTCGATGATGTTGATGATCCGCAGGTCCTTGTACTTCGCGTCGCCCTGGATCGCGGCGATCGGGTCGATGTAGTCGGACTTGTACTTGGGCAGCTCGTTCGGGCCCAGCTCGCCGTTGGAGGCGAGCGCCGCGCAGTCGCGGCCGGGCAGGTTGTAGATGACGAACTGGATGTACTTCGCGCCTTGGCGCAGCGCCTCATCGAGGTGGTCCCGCACGCCCATCGCGCCGTTGGAGCTGCTGTCCGGGGTGCCGTTGATGGCGGCGATCCGGTCGATCCACACGGCGGTCGGGTTGTTCGACACCCGGTTGCCGCCCGCGACGGACTCGGCCTTGGCCTTCCACTCCGGGTTCACGTACCCCTTGGCGTTGAGGTACGGGTTGTCGACCTTCGGTCCCGGCGGGGTCGTGGGGCCGGTCGGCGACGGAGTGGGGTCCGTTGGCGTCGGCGTCGGGTTGCTGGGCGTCGGCGTCGGGTTGCTCGGCGACGGGGTGGGGGTGCCGCCGTTGCAGACCACGCCGTTCAGGGTGAACGAGGTCGGCTTCGGGTTGCTGCCGCTCCACGCGCCGTTGAACCCGATGCTGGTGCTGGCGCCGCTGCCGAGCGAGCCGTTCCAGGACTCGTTGGTCGCGGTGACGTTCTGGCCGGACTGCGTGAACTTCGCCGCCCAGCCCTGCTGCACACGCTGACTGCCGTTGGGGAAGGTGAAGCCGAGGTTCCACGAGCTGACCGGGTCACCGAGGTTCTTGATGGTGATGTTGGCGGTGAAGCCGCCCGGCCAGTCGTTGGTGGTGTAGTCGACGCTGCACTGGGTCGCGGCCTGCGCCGCGGTGACCGGAATGGTCACCAGCCCGCCGGCCACCAGGGCGCTCGCACCGGCGAGTGCGACCGCCCGGCGCCTGCCGGACAGGTTTCTCCACAGATTCATGCCACAGATCTCCTTGGGCGAGACCGGGTCCGCGAACGGCCCGGCTGGACGGCCCGGCGGGCGTCGACTGCGAACGGCCTACCGATGCCATCAGGTGTATTCGGGGGTGCCCGGCCCGGACGGGCGGCGATGCGCTTTGGACACGACGGTCCAGGCCGGCGGAACGGTCGCCCGGCGAACCGGGTGCCCTCGACCGTCCCGCCGACACGCTGGGTGTGATCCGGCGGTAGACCAACCATAACTGGGAGCGCTTCCATCGCAATACCTGAATGGGAAATGAATTATGCCTTCGTCCGTGACGGAGACAAGATCCGCCACCTTTACGGTCCACATCGAGGTCAGAGCATGTGCATCTCCGGCATGCCACCCACCACCGTCGGCGACGGCAGGGCGCTATTCGGCCGCCGCCGGTGAAATGTTTCAGGAAACGCGCGCGGCGCTCGGCCACACTCCACCCGGCACACCCTCACCCCGCCTCGACAGCCTCGTCAACTGCACACGTGACGGGCCTCGGAGCCGCACGGCAGATGCCGAACTGGTTGGTGCCGCCGACCCGGCCGCCAGGACCGATACCTGCCTGTCGGCTCACCGGGCCGAGCAGCACGGGGCCGTCATCGCGCGGATCGGGCCGGACGAGGCACGCGGCGATGGTCGGCCCTCGCACCTCCACGCCGCGGACGCCGGAGCAGCCGGGAGTCGCAACGCCAACACCACCGCCCACCACGGGGACGCAGCAGCGTGCACGTCACCCAGTGCCACGCCCGGACGGCGGCACGGGCCAACGCGTCGAACGCCAGCACGAGTGCGGCCAGCACCCCCCGAACGTGATCGAGGTGATCGGCCAGATCGGCCGGGCGGCGGTGTCGTGCCGGCCGGCCGGCACTCCGGTGATTCCTTGTCTTGCCGGCGTTCATGGACTGTCGGCCGACTGCCGGCCCACGATTACGACGCCACCGGAGGCGACCGGGCCAGTGGTAGTGGTTCAGGTTCAAGCCCTGCCGGGAGACCCGCGCGCGGTTCACGACGCCCCTCGCCGATGCGATGCCGGCGACCCGCCGGCATCCCCACCGCTCGCGGGCGCAGTTGAAAATCGCGTGTCGGTAGGCCGCCACAGCGACCCCCACCTGACCTGACCCACTTCTGTCCGAGCAACCAATGACCCCTCCCTGGGACAGGCTGTCGGAGCGAGACACCCAGGTCTCGCTCCGACAGCTGGACATTCGGTCACCGGCAATTCGGTATGGACGGGATTCCGGTCTTCCGGCAAGCCGTTGTCCGCACAGGAGTACGGCCCGACCGACGTGGACGGTTCAAATGCCGACGCGATTTCCTGCCGCAGCGAATACTTCCTCCAAACGATTTCGGGCATGCCGAATTCGGGGATGCGCGATTGTTCCGCGATCCCCTCGCAGCGCCACTCTCAATGGCGACCGCTGGTGGGCGGACCTCGTCACCGCGACGGGTGCCCGACAGGAGACACCCCGGTCCCGCGCGCCAGGTTTCACCGTGCAGAAGATTTCCGACAGCGTCCTCGATGCAGCTCCCGGCAGGTGGTCGCCGCCGACGGGAGGCGGTCAGTCGGGTACACGGTCGTGCAGGACATCGACGTAGAAGGCCCGCTGGTCACCGCGGACGGAGAAGCGGGCCTGCTCGATCCAGTCGAACTGCTCCAGCGTGCGTCGCATCGGCTCCAGCAGCTTGGCCTTCTCGCACCTGTCTCCGGGGGCCAGGATCCCGTCGAGGTCAGTGAAGTCGGCCCGGGCTTGCGGCCCGTCCAGCTTCAGATAGCGGAAGCGGTGGGAGTCGTCGTCGAAGACGCTGGTCAGGCCGGCAGCACGCTCGGCTCGGGTCGGACCGTCGAGCAGAGCGCGCAACGCCTCCTTGGCGACGGCCCGCGCCGGCACACCCCGGGTCACCGCGACCACCTGCGGGCAGGTCTGGCCGGGCCGTTGGCGCAGGAGGAACAGCTGGACCGTCCGGGTACCGGTGGTCGGCTCGGCTGCCGGTTGGAGCGACTCGTCCACCTCCGGCGGGGTAGCGCCCGCAGTGGCGGGAGGCACCGGGATCGACGGGCGAGCAGACCCCACCGTCGGTGCGGACGCGGTGGGCGCGGTCGATGCGGGCGCGGTCGATGCGGGAGCGGCCACCTGCGGGCGCTGGGGCGACGCGGTCACCGCGGCCACGCCGGCCGGGAGGGCCACCATCACCACAGCGAGCAGGCCCGTCACCGCGCTCACGTGGGCACGGCGTCGGCGCGCCCGGCGACGCAGGTCGTCCGGATCAGGTGGTCGTGCGGCGTCGGCGGCGGCCCCGGCCAGGTGGCGGAGGGTGTCGGGAGACACTCCTCCGTCCTGAAATCCGTCAGTCACCGTCGTCTCCTCAGGGCGTGATCTTGGGGAATTCACCGTTTGACGTATCAGTTCTTATCACATACGGTGCAATCGTTACTTATCTGGATGATTCGGATCATCCAGGTCGGACGGTCGCCACCCGAACACGCGCCCCCGTGCCGCGCGTGGTGTGGCAGGTGTCGAGGGGTCCGATGTCGACAGAGCGGGATTTCACCGAGTTCTACCTGGCCACGTACCGTCGCCTGGTAGGTCAGCTGTTCGTGCTGACCGGCAGCCGTCACGACGCCGAGGAACTCGCTCAGGAGGCGTTCTCCCGCGCACTGCTCCGGTGGGCGAAGATCAGCGGATACGAGGCGCCCGAGGCATGGGTACGCCGCGTCGCGTTCCACCTGGCCTTCTCCCGGCGCCGCAAGGCGTTGCGCGGTGCTCACGCCCTGCTGCGCCTCGGCACCAGTCGCACCCACCACGACGACGGCAGTGACAGCGTCGCCGTCGTCGAGGCCCTGCGGGCGGTGCCGGTACGGCACCGACGGGCACTGGTCCTGCACTACGTCGTCGACCTTCCCGTCCGCGACGTGGCCGCCGAGTTGGGCGTACCCGAGAACACCGTCAAGACCTGGCTGCGGCGCGGCCGCCAGCAGTTGCAGGCCGCCTTGTTGGACGACACGACGCCCACCGACGCACTCCTCCTCCACCTGCGGCCCTGACCGGCACCGCGGCACCGCGGCACCGCGGCACCGCGAACGAGATCACGCCGGTGGTGGGTGTGCGACACCCACCACCGGCGAGCCCCGGTGACTGGACGGCTACGAGGAGACCCGGCCGCTGCCGGGCGCGGTGAGGAAGGTGCGCAGCTTGTTGGCGTTGCCGGAGTCGTCGCCGGTGATCAGGTAGTACATCATTCCGGCGTCGGAGACGTCACCCTTCTTGTTCATGATGTTGTTGACGACGTTGTGCACGTAGCGCAGCCGCTGGTCGGAGTTGTCGGCCATCCAGGACCACTTCGCCTCGCCGCCACCGGTGCCCAGACCGGCGTTCTGATCCGGGATCCTCTTGTACTTCACCTGCGGGAAGTCCCGACGGATGTCGGCGAGGTTCCACCGGTTGTCGTCGTCGTCGTGATTGTTGTTCCAGTCCGAGTGCGAGATCAGCGTGACATGCTGACGCGCCGCGCTGTTCGAGCCCTGCAACGCCCGGTACACCACCCCCATCGGGCCGGCACCGACCAGGCAGAGCTGGTTGGTGGCGGTGGAGGCGTCGACCGCCGAACGCAGATGGGTCACCGCCGCGTTGAGATTCGTCTGGCTGTTGCGGAAGATCCCGGCCACGTCGTAGCCGAACCGCCCGCCGACACCCTCGGTGGCGGTGACCATGTCCCGCTCCCAACTCGCCGTCGAGCTGCCCAGGTGCGAGTTGTAGTCCCAGTGCACCAACCGCGACTGCTGCCCCCGCTCGGCGAGCAACGCCAACGCCATCGCCGACGCGCCGATGTCGTCACGATCGTGGTAGTTACCGTCCGAACTCCAGGCGATCCGCTCACAACCGAAATCGAGAGCCGGCGGCGCAGCCTGCGCAGGCTGCCCGGTCAACGCGACAACGGCACCGAGCCCGAGAGCACAGGCCGCAGCCGCGAGGCCAGGACGGGAGATCCGTGACATCAGAGGTCCTTCCAGTACGAGGGAGTAATCACCGCCCGGCCAAGGCCGGGTACTGTCGGCCCGGCCAGGCGGCTCACAGACAGACACCCCGGTACGGGGGTGGAGGTTTCAACCGAAATCGGGGGTCCTGCTCGGGCAGGTCGGCCGCCCGGACCACGGCGAGGCCGAGCCGCCAATCCGGTCACGTACCGCTCGAACGTGTCCGGGCGCGGCGTTCCGGGCCAGGTAGCTGACCGGGTGGGCCTGTCGGGGTGGTCGCAGACCGGTCGGCACAGGCAGCGGCCACGCCGCGTGCTCGCCCGCGCCCGCTCGGCGAGGCACGGTGGTGGTGATCTTCACCCGGGGCGCTGCCGTGGCACCCGCTGGCTACGCGGACGCGCCCACGCGGTCGCCAGGCCGGTGACGACGACGGCGCCCAGGGCCGACCTCCGGGTCCGAGTGGCGATCGGCGTTCACGTGATGCCGCCCGCAACTGCCCGTCGGTGACGGGGTGTCGGTGCAGGCGTTGGCGCCCCGGACCTCGCCCGGCACGAATCAGGAGGATTTGGCTCCCGGCGTGTACACGGCGCCGGTACGGATGTTCGGGACAGCGGCGCGGATGTGCGCGCGGGCCATCTCCTCCGCCCGATCGGCGTCGCCGGTCGCCAGCGCCTCGATGATCGCCAGGTGCTCCGGGTGCGTCTCGTGCGGGTCGCGGTAGAGCCCCGGCGCCAGGCTGGTGGTGAGGATGTGGTGCACCTCGGCGGTCCGGGTGAGCAGCGGTTCGCCGGCGAACTCCAGCAGCGCCCGGTGGAAGGCGACGTCGGCCTGGTAGTACGCCTCCGCGGAGCCGGTCTCGGTGAGTTGCTCGTACGCGTCCTGGAACAACACCCGCAGGCGGGCCAGCTCGGCCCGGCTGACCCGGTGCGCGGCGAGGCGGCAGGCCAGCCCCTCCAACACGGCCCGGATCTCGAACACCGCGGTCATCCGGTCCGCGTCGAAGCCCACCGCGTGCCAGCCGCGCGGGCCCGCGGCGACCAGCCCCTCACCCTCCAACCGGGCCAGGGCCCGGCGGACCGGTGTGCGACTCACCCCGAGCGCGACGGCCACCTCGCTCTGGTTGACCGGTTGCCCCGCGGGAATCTCGCCGTTGAGCAGCATCTCGCGCACCCGCTGGTAGGTGCTCTCCTCCACCGGCAGGTAGCTCGTCTCAGCGCTCACGGCAGCCTCTCGCCCGCAGGTTCCGGCACGCCCGCCGCACGATCGGCACGGATCCGCACCGCCCGTCCTAGTGCGGCTGACTGGTAACAGGCCTCCACCACCTGCATCGTACGGACATAGTCCGTGGCGGGAGTCTCCGCCTCCGCACCGCCGCGCAGGGCGTCGACGAAGTTCTGCTGCGCGGCGATCGCGCAGCCGCCCTTCCAGCCGTCCGGCATCCGGTAGGCGTGCCGCAGCACCTGACCGTCGCGCCGCAGCACCGTCATCGTGCCGTCGTCGGCCACCTCCAGCGTGGCTTCCGTGCCCTCCACCGACATCGTTCCGTACGCCAGGCTGCGTACCGTCCGCGCGACCGCGGAGCGGTCGGCGTCGTACACGACGATGCCGCCCCGGCTGGTGTGCAGCACGGCGACGACGAGATCCTCGCCGGCCACGGCCGGGTTGACGGTCGCTGTCGTGCACTGCACCTTGTCGATCTCACCGAACAGGAAGCGGGTGGTGTCGATGTAGTGCACGCCGGTCTCGAACAGCACCAGCCGCGGCATGTCGGCGAAGTAGGGCTGGTCCGGGTAGGGGTGTTCCCCCCAGCCGTCCCCCGGCCGCATCCGCATGGTGGTGTGGAACGGCTGTCCGACCACCCCGGCGTCGATGAGCTTCTTCGTCTCCCGGTACCACGGCTGCCAGCGCCAGTTCTCGTTGACCACGAGCGGCACCCCGTGCCGGTGTGCCAGCTCCGCCAGCTCGGCGGCCTCCGCCACCGTCGCGGCCAGCGGCTTCTGGCACAGGACCGGCAGGCCGCGGGTCACCGCGTACCGGATCAGGTCTCCGTGGGTGGCCGGCGGCGTGCAGATGTCCAGGAAGTCGGGCCGCACGGCGTCGATCGCCGCGGCCAGGTCGATTCCCGCCCAGCCCACGCCGGCGTCGCGTGCCACCGCGCCGACGCGGGCCCGGTCGCGGTGCCCGACCAGCCCACGGATCTCCGCGCCCGAGACGGCTCGCCAGGCGGCGAGCTGGATGGGCGCGAAGTAGCCGACACCGACCATCAGGCCCCGCAGTGGTCGTTGCATCGCAGTCACTCCCCCGTTCACTTACCGCCGCCGGATCGCGGCGGCGATGATCGCCTCGCCGACCTGGGCGGTCCCGGCGGTGCCACCCAGGTCGGGAGTGAGGACCCGCCCGTCGGCGAGCACGTCGCCGACGGCGTCGTCGATCAGCCGGGCCACCTCGGCCGCGGCCGGGTCGGCATGTCGGTCTGCCAGCCAGTCGAGCATCATCGCGGCCGACAGCACGGTGGCGATCGGATTGGCGACGCCCTTGCCGGCGATGGTGGGTGCGGAGCCGTGCGCGGGCTGGAACAACCCGTGCCGGTCACCGATGTCACCGGAGGCGGCCAGGCCGAGCCCGCCCACCGTGGCCGCGGCCAGGTCGGAGATGATGTCGCCGAACATGTTCTCGGCGACCACCACGTCGAACATGTCGGGCTGTTGCACCTGGTACGCGGTCATCGCGTCGACGTAGACGTGGTCGGCGCCGATGTCGGGATGCTCGGCGGCCACCTGGTCGAAGACCTGCCGGAAGAAGGCGTAGGAGCTGAGCACGTTCGCCTTGTCCACGCACGTCACCAGACGTCTGCCGTCGCGGGGCCGGCCACCTCGCTTGCCGGCCAGCCGGAACGCCTGCTCGCTCACCTTGCGGGTGCCCGTCGCGGTGATCACGATGGTGTCGGTCGCGACCTCGTCGCGCACGTTGCAGCCGCCCGTGCGGGAGGCGTAGAGACCCTCGACGTTCTCCCGGACCACCACGTAGTCGACGGGCGGTGCGGCCGACAGTGGGCTGGTCAGTCCCGGCCACGAGCGGACGGGGCGGATGCCGGCGTACAGGTCCAGGTCGAAGCGGAGCCGGAAGATGACGTCGCCGTTGACCTCCCGCCCGTCGGGGTGGCGGGCCTCGGGCAGGCCGATCGCGCCCATCAGGATCGCGTCGGACCGCACGCAGGCGTCGTACGCCTCGTCGGTGAACGCCACCCCTTCGCGCAGCCACCGGCCGGCGCCGGCGTCCTGGTGTCGCAGGTCGAGTGAGATCCCACCGTGCGCGGCGGTGAGCTGCTGCAGCACGGCGGTGGCGACGGCGGTGATCTCGGGACCGATGCCGTCCCCGGGCAGCACGGCGATGCGGTACTCGGTCATGCGGCAGCCTCCGGTCGGGTCGTGGTGAGGGTGGACGGGGGCAGGCCGAAGACGCTGGTCGCCGTGTCGGCGCAGACCAGGCGACGTTCGGCGGGGGTGAGACCGACGGCGTCGAGCTTCGCCAGTTCCACCGGGATGTTCTCGATGTGGTCGCTGCCGAACATGACGCGGTGGGCGCCGAGGCGACGCACCATCTGCCGGACGCTGAAGGCGGGGCACCACGACGGCTCCAGGTGGACGTTCGCGGTGCTGACCGCCACCTCGATGGCCTCGGCGCAGAAGGCGCCGAACCCGGCGTGACAGAGCACCACCGGCCGTGGGCCGTACCGGCGGGCGGGTTCCACCACCCGCTGCGGCAGGGTGTGCGGACCGCCCAGGCCGGTGTGGACCATCACCGGCACGTCGTGATCCGCCGCGGCGCGGAACACCTTGTCGCACACCGGGTCGTCGGGAGCCACCGCGAACCCTGCGGTGTGGATCTTCACCGCGACGAAGCCGGCCCGGGCGAGCAGGTGATCAGCGGCACGACGGTACTCCGCCTCGGGCAGCCGGGGGTCCAGGTTGACGATCCCGTACAGCCGGCCGGGATGACCGGCCACCGCCTCGGTGATCTCGGCGTGCACCCGGTCGGCGGTCCCCCGGTCGGCGGTGGGCTGCGGCATGACGAGGGTGGTGGCGATGCCGTGCCGGTCCATCGCCTGCAGCAGATCGGCGGCGCCGGACGAGTAGCCGGTGGCGGCAGAGCGACCGAAGTGCCCGTGCACGTCGACCAGCGGGCCCCCGAGCACCGGCCCTTCCGAACTGCATACATCGTATTCATTCGGCGGTGCAGTCATCCGCCCCCTCCTGTCCCCCGGATCCGTCGAGCATCTTCACCACAGCGAGCAGGTCGTCCGGGCCACCGACGTTGCCGGGAAAGACCACGTAGGTCAGGCCCGGAAACCGGCTGTCCGCCCCGGCCCGCCAGACCGGCACCCCTGGCAGCACCTGACCCAGCACGTCGGCCCGGCTGATCCCCAGCCCGTCGGCGGCGACGTCGCTGGAGGTGATACCGCCCTTGGCCACCACGAAAGCGGGACGCACCGGTATCCGGCCGACGATCTGCACCAGCCCGGCCGAGACCCGCACGCTGCGGGCGAGGGCCAGGGCGGCGCTCGGGGCGGTCAGGACGGTGCGACTGGTGTGCACCACGGCAGTGCACCCTGCGGCCACCGCGTCACCGGCCAACTCGGCCACCCGGTCGACCTCGGCGCGGACCTGCTGCTCCGACCCCGCCAGCCGCGCGGCGTCGACGTGGATGCCGATCACGCTGAGATCGGCGAGCAACCGGTCGAGTTGGGCGGTGGTGGCGGGTACGTGAGAGCCCACCACCACCAGACCGCCCGCGTCCGCCGGCCGCCGGAGCCCCAGCTCGGCGACGGTGAGCAGACCCCGCGGCGGCAGTCCGGCGCGGACCCGGACGAACGACGCGGCGGTGCGGTAGAGCAACCGCGCACCCGCGGCCTCGGCGGCGAGCACTCCGGCCACCAGCACCTCGAGGTCGGCCGGGTGTGCCACGTCGCAGGCGCAGACGGCGCCGTCGCGCAGCCGACGCAACCGGCCGGCCACCGCCGCCGGGCCTCCCCTGCGCAGTTCCCACGCGGTCAGCACCTGCACGTCCTGGCGTGGTATCCGGCCGCCACTACGCTCGGCCACCCAGTCCGGCAGGTCGGACGAGGTGAAGCCGAACGTGGCGTCGCGGGCGTACGGTGTCCGTCCGACCGGCATCCAGCCGCCGGCGTCAGCCACCCAGTGCCGGCCGTCCACGGTGACCCGCCCGGCCTCCAGGAACGCCGGTACCAGCAGCACCCCGTCGAAGCCACCGCCGAGCCCTTCGGCCAGCGCCTGCGTCTCGTCGGGAAAGTGCCCGCGCAGGGTCGAGTCGCCCCGACTGACGACCACCACCCGCCGCCGCGCCACCTCGGCCGCCGCCCGGACCTGCCGGCCGGTCCGGACGTTGATGTCGGCCGCCCGGGTCGGGTCGAGCGACCGGGAGTTCGTCAGCAGGTACAGCGCCGGCGGGCCGGCGGCCAGTTCGGCGGCGATCGTGTCGACGTCCCAACGGGTGAGCACCGGCACCCCGTGCGCCGTCTGCGTGCCGGTGGGATCGTCGTCGAGCACGACGACCGTGCACCGCTGCGCGGCGATCTGCTCCGACAGCGGCGGCACGAGCGGAGTGGCCCACGGTTTCGGCAGGCCCGCCAGATACAACGGTGTCAATGAGCCGTTCATGAGCCGGTCAGCTCCAACTGGACGCCACCGGTGCAGCGGGTGTCCAGGAAGACGGAACGCTTGCCCTGGACGCCCTGGTGAGGCGTCGGCTGGGCAGGTGGGATCCCGACGCCGTCGCCCTGCCAGGCCACGTCGACGGTGTCCACCGCGAAGCCGAGATGGTGCAGACCCGTGCCGTGCCGGTCCAGCCAGTCGTGCAAGGGGTGCGGCCTGACCAGCGGCTGCACCAGTTGCAGGTGGACGGCGCCCAGGTCGAGATGGGTGAGCAGGACCGAGCCCTGGTTGACCACTTCGGCGTGCAGGACCACGAAGCCCAGGCGGTCGCGCCACAGCGCCAGCGCCTGCTCCGTGTCGGGTACCACGAGGCCGATGTGGTCGAGCCCGCGAATTCGGTCTCGCATCGTCATCCCTTCACCGCCCCGGCGGTCAGACCGGACAGGTAGTAGTCCATGAGGAAGGAAAAGATGATCACCACGGGCAGCGCGCCCAGCAGCGCGCCGCCCATCAGCTGGCCCCAGGCGAACACGTCGCCCACCTGCAGCGCGTTGACCAGTCCGACGGCGACGGGTTGCTTGTCGGCGGAACGGACGAAGGTCAGCGCGTACAGGTACTCCTGCCAGCAGAGGGTGAAGGCGAAGAAGAACACCGACACCACCCCGGGCAGCACCAGTGGCAGGTCGATCAGCACCATCGCCCGCAGTCGGCTGGCCCCGTCGATGCGTGCCGCCTCCGCCAGTTCCACCGGCAGGCTCTGGAAGTAGCTGGAGAGCATCCAGGCGATGAAGGGCACCAGGAAGGTCAGGTACACCAGGATCAACGCGCCGAGCGTGTTGCCCAGGTGCAGCCGGTTGACCACCACGTTCATCGGGATGAACAGCAGCGCCGGCGGGAGCAGGTAGGTCGAGAAGACGATCACGCCGACGAGGGTGCCGCCGCGATAGCGCAGCCGCCCGAGGCTGTAGGCCGCCGGGACCCCGATGACCAGGGCGATCGCGGAGGCGGACAGAGCCACGATCAGGCTGTTCAGCGTCCAGGTGAGGAACTTGGTCTCGGTGAGCAGGTCCCGGAAGTGCTCCAGGGTGAGTCCGCTGACCGAGAACGGACGGTCGGCGACCCGGTAGAGGTCGGATCCGGTACGCAGCGAGGTCAGCGCCATCCAGACGAACGGGAACAGGGTGAAGACGGTGAACAGCGCCATGGTGACGGTGATCAGCAGCCGTCGGGTCACGCGGAGCCGGCGCAACAGCCCCACCGGCGGCGACGGTGCGGGAAGGGGCGGCCGGGCGGTGGCCCGGCCGGACAGGGTGGCCATGGTCATTTCGCCTTTCGTCGCATCACGGTCAGTTGCAGCGCGATGATCGCGGCGAGCGCGGGG
Source organism: Micromonospora coxensis (assembly GCF_900090295.1). Classification (NCBI taxonomy): domain Bacteria; kingdom Bacillati; phylum Actinomycetota; class Actinomycetes; order Micromonosporales; family Micromonosporaceae; genus Micromonospora; species Micromonospora coxensis. Next base: position 440,862 of record NZ_LT607753.1, read on the forward strand.
AACACGAAGAACGAGATCGCCGAACCGGAGGCGATGTCCGCTCCCCGGATGCCGGTGCGGAACGCCAGGGTGCTGATCAGGTGGGTGCTGTTGACCGGACCGCCGTTGGTGAGGATCCAGACGATCTGGAAGTCGCCGAGGGTCTGCACGAACGAGAAGAGCGTGACCACCACCAGGATCGGGGTCAGGTGCGGAAGGATGATGTACCGCAGCCGCTGCCATGCGTTCGCGCCGTCGACGACGGCGGCCTCGACGAGTTCCTTCGGCACGGTGGCCAGGCCGGCGAGGATGATGATCCCGAAGAACGGGGCGCCGCGCCAGATGTTGACCGTCTGCACGGCGGCCATCGCCCAGCCCGCCTCCCCCAGCCACGGAATGTTGCCGTCCACCAGGCCGGCCTGCCGGCCGAGGTAGGTCAGCACGCTGAAGTCGGCCTGGAACATCCACATCCATGCCAGCACGCTCAACGACGACGGCACCACCCAGGGCAGCAGGAAGGCGGCCCGGAAGAACCGCCGGAACCGGCGTACCTCGTTGAGCGCCAACGCCATCACCAGGCCGAGCACCAGCTTCGCCAGCACCGCGGTGACCGTGTAGTTGAACGTGTTCCACATGGTCCGGCCGAAGACCGGGTCGTCGAGCAGGTCCAGGTAGTTGGACAACCCGACGAAGGAGACGGTGTCACTGCCGAGCGCCTTGTCGGTCAGGCTGAACCAGACGGTCAGCAGCAGTGGATAGCCCACCAGCCCGAGGACGACCACGGCCATCGGAAGGACGAGCAGGTAGCCCAGCGGGGTCTCCCGGTCCAGGAAGGACCAGCGTTCCCGAGGGGCCACCGGGCCGAGGCCGGCCGACGGACGTGGTCGCGCCAGGCGATCATGGGTACGCACGGTCATCCCGGTCAGCCCCCGTAGACCTTCTTGAGCTCGTCCTCGGCGACCCGGATCGACTCGTCGACGCCGGCCTTGCCACTGATCACCCGGGCGAACATGTTGACGATCGTCTGGTTGTTGTACGCCTGGGCCGACTGCCGCGAGGCCGGACCGGGCCAGCCGGGCATGTGCCCACCGGCAGCCAGGCCCTTGAGTCCCTTGAGCTTGGCCTCCGAGTTCCAGGGCATGGTGGCGAGGTCGTCGTAGCCCTTGAGCAGCGGCGTGTAGTAGGTCAGGGCGATCTCGGCCAGCTTGCCGAGCTGCCCCTTGTCCATCAGGTAGCCGAAGAGGTCCTTGGCGGGTTCGATCCGCTTGCTGTGCGAGAAGATCGCCAGGGAGTTCATCTCGACGAGCTGCTGGTGTCCGGCCGGACCCTGCGGGTAGCGCGCGTGGCTCATGTTCTTGGCGATGTCCGGGGCCTGCTTCTGGGCGGTGTACCAGATGCTGGTGGCGTTCTGGGTGACCGCGATCTTGCCGGCGAGGAAGCTGGTGTTGTTGCCCCCTTCGTCGTACGAGGAGATCTCCGGCGCGCTGACCGCGGCGAGATCCTGCATCAGCTTGATCGCGGCACGAGTCTCGGCGCTGTTGATGGCGACCGTCTTGCCGTCCTTGTCCACCTCGGCGGCGCCGTACGACCAGAGCAGGGAGTAGGCGACACTCGCGGAGTCGTTCGGCCCGGCCTGGCTCATGGTCAGCGCGACCCGGGGCAGCTTCGCGTCCCGCAGTCGGGTCGCCACCTCCACCAGCCCGGTCCACGTCGTCGGAAACTCGGTGACGCCCACCTGGGCGAACAGGTCGGTCCGCCAGTTGAGCACGTGCGCGGTGTAGGCCCGGGGAATCGCCCGCCACCGGCCGTCCACGACACACGCCTCCCGGGCGACGTCGTACCATCCGCCGTCACGTTCGCCGATGGACTCGCACAGGTCGGTGAGGTCGACCAGCCGGTCGGCGTAGATGTGGGCCTGGTTCGCGAACAGCTCACCCAGGTCCTCACCCGAGCGGGACTCGACGACGGCGGCGATCTGCTCGCGCCACTCCTTGGCGAAGGTCAGCTCGACGGTTCCGTCGTGCGTCTGCGCCCAGGCGGCGGCCTGCTTCTGCTGAAGCTCGTGGATGGCGGGGATGAAACTGGCGCGCATCAGCCCGGTCAGGCTGGCACCGCCGAGCGAAGTGCCGCCACCGGTGGTCGAGGTGCCGTCCTCACCGCAGGCGGCGAGCGCGACGGTGAGGCCGGCGCCGAGACCAAGGCCCAGCGCGTGTCGGCGGGACATGCCGGTGCGGCTCAGGTGTGCCATGGCTACTCCAAAAGGGGGATCGACCCGGTCATCGGTCGGGTCGGCAATGGTGGTGGGGGATGCGCAGCGGCCGGTCGAGCCGGCCGTCGCGGGATCGGTCGCCCCTCCGCTCAGGTGCACGGTTGTCGGGGCCGTCGTAGGTTGCGTGCCGCAACGTGGTCGTCGATCAGCAGGTCGTCCGCGGCGCGGTGGCCGGCCTGCTGAAGCAGGTACGGTTGCTGAGTCGCCCGCCCGGGGCGCGACGACGCGCGCCTCGGGGATGCATCGCCGGTCGGCCGGGGTAGCCGCCGGCGGTGAGCGGGGCGGCCGAGCCACACGGGGCCGCCCCGCTCACCGTCACTGCAGGAAGTTGCGCAGTTTGGTCGCGTTGCCGGCGTCGTCTCCGGTGATCAGGTAGTAGATCATGCCGGCGTCGGAGACGTCCCCGCTCTTGTTCATGATGTTGTTGACGACGTTGTGGACGTAGCGCAGGCCCGGGTCGGAGGACGTGGACATCCACGACCACCTGGCCTCGCCACCGGTGGTGCCCAAGCCGGCGTTCTGGTCCTGGATGCGGGTGTAGCGCACCTGCGGGAAGTCACGGCGGATGTCGGCGAGATTGAAGATGTTGTCCTCGTCGTCGTGGTTGTTGTTCCAGTCGGAGTGCGAGATCAACGTGACGTACGGGTGCTGGGCGGGATTCGAGACGTCCAGCGCGCGGTAGACGACGCCCATCGGTCCGGCTCCGACCAGACAGAGCCGGTTGCTGGCGGTTGAAGCGTCGATCTTGTTCTTGAGATGGTTGACGGCCCGGCCCAGGTCGGTCTGGCTGTTGCGGAAGATGACACCCACGTCATAGCCGAACTGGGCGGCCGTGCCCTCGGTCGCGGTGACCATGTCCTGCTCCCAGCTCGCGTTCGAGCTGCCCAGATGCGAGTTGTAGTCCCAGTGCACGAGCCGGGACTGCTGACCCTTCTCGGCGAGCAGGGCGAGCGCCATGGCGGAGGCGCCGATGTCGTCCCGGTCGTGATAGTTGCCGTCGGAACTGACGGCGATCCGCTCGCACGGGTAGTTGAGCGTGGGTGCCGCCGCTTGCGCGGGTGCCGCTCCGGTGGCGAGCAGCGTGAACACCGCCGCCGCTGCGGCCGCGACGTGCCAGGTCCTGCCGAATACCTTGCCCATCAGTCCTCCCGATGGATCGGCGAGTGCTTGGATACGTTGTATACAGTGAACACGGAGCCCGTCAATGGCAACCTCCCAGTAACAACCAGGCAACACCGCCGCCCTCCGACTCCAGGGTCAGCGGTCCCGCTTCCACCTCGGCGTGCCGGTCATCGAGGTCGACCCGGACAGGGGCCCGCACCAGGAAACGAGGCAGTCGGCCCGGACAGTGTCGCGGCCCCGCGTCAGGCACGATCGGCGGTCACCGGGGCGGCGCGCCGACGCTCGCTCGTTCGACCAACTCCGGCACCACGACGCGACACCGCACGCCACTGGCGCCGTCACCGTCGATCTGCTCCCACAGCAGGTCAAGGCTGGCCCGGGCAACCGCGTCGAAGTTCGGCCGCACCGTCGTCAGCGGTGGGGTGAAGTACCCCGCCTCCGGCACGTCGTCGAAGCCCACCACACTGACGTCGTCGGGAACCCGCCGACCGTGCTCGTGCAGCGCGCGCAGCACGCCGAGCGCGAGATGATCGTTGGCGGCGAAGATCGCCGTCACCTCGGGCATCCGGGCGAGCATCTGCCCGCACCGGAAACCCGACGCGGCGGACCAGTCTCCCTCCAGCACCGGGGGCACCTCTGCCCCTGCCGCCACCAGGGCATCCCGCCACCCCGCGACCCGGCTGGCGCTGCCGAACCGATCAGCCGGTCCGGAGACGTGCCAGACGGTGCGGTGGCCCGCATCGAGCAGATGCCGGGTAGCCTCGCGAGCCCCTGTCCTCTGATCGATCGTCACCAGGGGCACCGGGTCGCTCGGATCACCGTCCACGGTCACCAGTGGCATACCGGCGGGCACCCGCGCCAGGGCCTCCCCCGCCGACTCCACCGGCGCCATCACCACGACACCGGCGACCCGATGCGCCACATGTCTCTCGACCGCCTCGAGAATCGTCTGCATGTCGAGCGTCACCAGGGCTCGCACGCTGACCGCGTAGCCCCTGTCGGCCGCAGCCTGTTGCAGGCTCACGAGCATCGACGCCGGACCGTAGAGGGTCGGGTTCTGCGTGACCACCCCGATCACCTGGGTCCGACCCGTGACCAGCGCGCGGGCCGCCCGGTTCGGCCGGTAGCCGAGCTGGACGATGGCCGCCTGCACCCGCAGTCGCGTCTGCTCGCGTACGTGAGGATGCCCGTTGAGCACCCGGGACACCGTCTGATGAGAGACACCGGCGAGGCGCGCCACGTCTGTCATCGCAGGACCGCTCACGGTGTTGCACCTCCAGTCCGCCTGCCACGTGGTTCAGCCCGGTCGGCGGCGCACCGGGCCGAACCCGGCAGACACCCGTCCGGACCAGCCCCGACCGGACGTCATCGGGGCGCGGCCGTACTGCTCCGAACGATCAACTCAGGGTCGATCAGCCCCGTCGGCGACGGGCACGTGCCGTCGATGCGAGCAATGATCTCGGTGATGCACCGCCGGCCGACCTCGGCGAAGTCCTGTCGGACGGTCGTCAGCGGTGGATGAAAGAACTCCGACTCGGGCAGGTCGTCGAAGCCCACCACGCTGATGTCACCGGGCACCGACCGCCCGGCCTCGTCGAGGGCGTGCAGCACCCCCAACGCCATCTGGTCGTTGGCGGCGAAGACGGCGGTCACGTGGGGCTGCTCGAGGATCCGCCGACCCGCCTCGTAGCCGGAGCGCGACGACCAGTCGCCCACGAGCACCTGCGGCACGGGGGCGCGGGCAGCCGTCAACTCGCTGAGCCAACCGTTCGCCCGGGCGTCCGCCTCGAACCAGTCGAGCGGCCCGCGGATGTGAACGACCGTGGAATGCCCGAGCTCGAGCAGGTGGCGTGTCGCCGCACGCGCGCCGCCTGCCTGATCGATTCCGGGCACGGACTGCTCGCCGTCCTGCGCCTCGACCATGACCAGCGGCACCGGACCCGGCAGACCGGCCACCGCCTCGACAGCGGCACGCACAGGTGCGATCACGACCACCCCGTCGACCGCGGCCGCCATGAGATGATCGATGGCGGCCCGCATCGAGGACCGGTCGACGACGTCCAGCGCCACGACGCTGACGAAGTAGCCGGCCTGCCTGGCCGCGTGGGAGATGGCGGACAAGGTGCTCGCCGGACCGTACTGCTGGGCCGACACGCTGACCACTCCGAGGGTGTTCGTCCGCTTCGTGATCAGGGCACGGGCGCTGACGTTACGACGGTAACCGAGCTGCGCGATGGCGAGTTCGACGCGTTCACGGGTGCTGTCGCTGACGCTGGCGTGCCCGTTGAGCACCCGGGAGACCGTCTGGTGAGAGACGCCGGCCAGCCGTGCCACATCGCGCATGACCGGCGTCCGACCACGGTCGGGACCGTCGGTGCGAGCCGGCGCTCGTGACGTCATGGCCCGTACGGTAACAGCAGCGAAAGGCACCGCCAACGAGCCGAGCCGAACGGTCACATGGCGGAGCCCGGGCGCGCTCCAGCGGCCGGCCGCCCAGCACCTGTGCGCCTTTCCGGCCGCCGTGACGTCCGGGTCGCGGGCATCCGCCGGAGCACGCGTGATCGTTAACACGGGCCTGCGCCTGACCGCCCCGGCCGGCGGTGACGCGCGTAGCGGGCGAGGCCGAGGATGATCAGCAGGGCGGCGCCGGCGATCGGCACCGTGAGGCCACCGCCGGCCGGCGGTGCCGCGGCGGTGACCGTCGGCGCGGTGATGGAGCCGCAGGTGATGCTCTGCGCGGGCGAGTCGGGACCCACGACCAGGTCGGCGACGCACTGCCCGAGTCCTGGTGACGCCGCGTCCACGGTCACCGTCCAACGACCGTCCGCCAGTGGCGCGTCCAGGGTCAACGTGGTCGGCCCGGAGCCGATCACCGCGCGGAGTCCGACGGGACCCACACTCCTTCCTCCGGCCCGCTGGGCGAGCAGGACGGCGCTGGCCGGGCCGGTCACCGGATGACCGTCGGTCCAGGCCATGTCGACCCGGACCGTGCCGCGACCGTCGTGGTGCAGGTGCAGGACGACGCCACGGTGCGCGTGGGCCGGGTCGGGCCAGCCGACAACCAGCGCCAGCAACAGGGCGGTCAGTACGGCGGCCCGGACCGGCCGGGGCTTCGTGGGCAACGGGATCTCCTCGGGCGAGAAGGGTCGGTCCGGACACCCGCGTGCACGAGTGCCCGGACCGATCGACCGGACCGCCGGCGCGGTGGTGCCGGCAGGTCCGCATGCGCGACGGGGGGTCACGCGGGGCGAGGTGTCCAGCTCTGGTGGCGGGATCCGTCCGGCCTCTGCAGGGTGAGCAGGCGGGTGACCCCGTAGCGCGAGCCGATACCGACCACCAGGGCACCGTCGGCGGTTCCCAGTCGGAGACCCGCATCGGTACGAGTCACCCGCCAGCGCTGCCCGGTCTGGCCGGGTGCGCACTCCACCTGGACCAGCGGAACCCCCCTGACCGCCGTGCCGCCCAGCGGTGCGACGCACTTGCCGGTGGCCTTCGACACGATCAGGAACATCCCCTCGGTGGCCGGCACGAGTCGCCAGGCCTGGTTGGCGGCACCGGTGCCGCTCCCGAGAACCAGCGGCACACCGTCGTTGCGGCGGCTGCCGTGCACCTCGGCCGGCGCCCCGGTCAGCGCGTTGTGCAACGACAGCCACTCGTTCGCCGCCGCGGCAACCGGACTCGTCGTGCGTACCGTCACGACCTCGGTGTAGGGCTGGAGACCGCCACCGGACTGCACGAGGGCGATCTGCACCCGGTAGGCAGTGCCGGGGCGCATCCCGATGACCGACACGCGAGTGGCAGCAGTCCGGGCGATGGACCGACCGTCGACCAGGACGGCGTACCGTGCGTCCACCGGTCCCGCCGGCCACGCGAGCCGTGTCGACGTGGCGGTGGTGTCGCTGACGGTGAGCTTCACGCGGTTCGGCGGCGGGGTGACCGTCGGACTCGGCACCGGGTCGGTCCCGCTCGGGCCGGGTGTCACGGTGGTGACGTCAGGGCTCGGGGCGGCCGTGGTGCCGGTCGGGCTCGGGGTGGCACTGGTGGGGCTGAGCACCGGGGTGGGCTCGGGCGTCGGCGTGACCCCGGGCGGGCCGGATGTCGGCGTGGCACCGGAGGGGGTGGGCGACGGTCCGACGCTGGGCTCCCCCTTGACCAGGAAACCGTTGTCGGCGACGTTCCAGTGGGTGTCGAGGTAGCTGCCTGCCTTCGGGTCGGTGTGGAAGTAGTCGTCGTGGTTGCAGTCGAGCCGCTTCTCCAGGCCCCGGTCGCCGCAGACCACCCGAACCTTCGTGGTGTCGGCGTCCTTGTAGCACATCACGTCGAAGTCGTCGACGCAGTGGCCGGCCTTGCTGGAGTTGGGCGCGCTGTCGAAGACCGCGCCGAGGTTGTGCGTCAACTCGTGTGCGGCCACCGAGGGCGTCCAGCACCCCGCGTCGGTGCGGCCGTACGACGGGCCGAGGTTGTTGCGGTTGGTCGCAGCGCTGCGCTCGTCGCCGACGAAGGTCCCGATGCCGCAGTAGACGTTCGCGTCCGCGAAGATCATGTACTTGCGGTCGGTCCGGTCGTGGTCGAGCGCCCGCAGCGCCTCGATCGTGTCCTTGAAGGTGCTGAGAGCACCGGACGGCAGCTGCACCTGGAGCACGTCGACCCTGCAGTCCGGCGTCACCACGTATCTGACGTGCCGGGTGCCGCCGGTCGCCCGGGCGCTGGCGGCGTAGATCGCATCGACGCCCGCGGCCCAGGCGCGAAACGATTCGAGGTACTGGCCGAAGCGACTGGGTCGGCCTGCCTCGTAGGCGTAGAGCACCTGGACCCGCTTGCCGTCGGTGCCGTCACCAGCACAGACGACCCCCGACTCGCCCAGGGTGTACGACAGCCCGCCGGCTGCCGCGTCCGGCACCACGGCCGGGGTGCTCTCGGCCGGAGCAAGGGCCCCGGCGTCCTCGGCCACCTCGGCATCACGCGGAGTCTTCGGGTCCGGACGTGGCGCCGTCGGCTCCGTCCGCACCGGTGCCACCGGCTTCACGTCACGCCCGATGTCCAGTCCCGGCGGTACCGGGTCCGGCCCGTGCGAACAGTCGTCGTCCCCGGCGACCTCGTACGCGCCGACGCAGGGCTCACCCTTCTCGGCCGGCGTCAGACCCTGATAGACCATGCCCTCGGCCGGCAGGTCGGCGGGAACGTGCGCGATGGGCTCGCGCGGGTCACCGTCGACCTGCTGCCCGAGACCACGTACGGCGGGTGTGGCCAGCAGTGTGGCCCCTACGACGACGGCCAGGACGGCGACGGCGGTCGACCAGCGGCGGCGCCGCCCGAGTCGCCGCCCGGCCGGTCGTAGACCGTCCGGTCCGGGCCCGCGCTCAGGCGTGCCACGACCTTCTTGCACTGTGCTACCTCCAGGGGTGGGGTGGAACGACCCGCTCCGGTCGCGCTCCGGCCCGGCCGGGACGACACGCGGTCGACGGCGAGCGAGTCTGGTCAGCCGTCACGTCTCCGTGCGGCGAACGGGCGATACGCCAGGGGAACCGGCTTTGCCGAAGCCCGCAGCCGGCCGCCGTCAACCACCGTGTCCGGCGTGCGTGGTCGTGTCCGCGCCGGCCGGTGCCGAGCCGGACGTGATCCGGGTCTTGTGGATGGTGGTGTCCGACGCGACCGGCGTGACGGCGGGCCGCACATCCGGCTTCTCGCCCTTGTCGCAGGACTTGGCGGCGTTGAGGCACCCGGCGACCAGCCGGCCCAGGGTCGCCTCGTCCCAGGTGTTGATGAAGTCGGCGTGGCCGGAGAAGACACCACCGCTGGACAGGGTGATCCGGTCGGTACGCCGGATGTCCTTGCCGTACTCGAAGTTGACCGACACCGTGATGCCGGGGACGGCGACCGGGTGGGTGCGGGGACATTCGCCGCGGTTGGCGTAGGCCATGTGGCTCTTGTGGTCGGGGCTGTCGATCCGGACGCCGTCCCAGCATTCCGGGAACTCGATGCGGAACTTGAGGAACTCGTCGTTGGCGGCGCAGCTGGGCGTCTGGACGCTGCGGCGGTCACCGCTACGGACGCAGTCCCAGTTCGCCACGTCGCCGGGCTGCTCGCGGGTCGCGCGGGCGTCGCCGGCGATCATGCGCAGGTTCTGCGGGAACGGCTTGATGGCGCGAGGGTCGAGCTGTCGGGACCGGTAGTAGACGTTGGTTCGGGTCGCCTCGGTGGGCTCGCCGTTGACCAGGACGGTAGGGAACCAGTAGGACCCGGTGTGGCCTTCGCCGTCGCAGGTCGTCCTCGGGTTCCGCTTCAGCTGCTCGTAGGTGGAGCCGGCGTTGACGCCCCGATTGCCGACGAAGTCGTGCAGGTGCGAGGCGCCGGGCTGACCGAAGGCGACGATCGGGTCGTCGGCGGCGCGGTGGCTCAGCTCGCAGCGCGTGATGAAGCTGCCTTCGTTGCGCTCGATCCTGCTGTCACGGCGGTCGTTCTCGGCGGCGAAGCCGGTGCTGGTGGCCACGGCCCAGGACCCGGCGAGGCCCACAGCGGCGACCAGGGACAGCGCGATACGGCGGTGTCGGTGCTGCAGCATGATTGCTCCTTGGCGGTTCGGTCCACCGGTGGATCCCCATCCGATGGCTGATCACCGATGGACACCCCGAAGCGGCCGTCAGGGTTTCACCGTGGCCGCCGTCGAAGTCCCGTCGTGTCCGCCGGGGCGCCCGGACCGTCCACCTCGATGCCGCTGATCCGGTGGTTGCCGCAGTGGTCACCGCGGCGACGCCGACGGGTTCGGTCACTACCGCCGCGATCGCCGCGGACCGGGTACCGGTGCTGTCGTACCCGGCGGCGGAGGTCGGTCAGGGTCCGCCACTCACCGCACGCGGACAGCTCCGCCACGCTCCCCTGGCCGAGAGGTCGCTCGCGGTGAAACCTGCGCCGGCCTCGGATGGTGTCTCACCACGACGCCGTCCATCAACCCGGGGAATCGGCCCCGCCGCGATGCCCGGTGGATCGGAAGGTGAGACTGATGGCGGGAGCCAAGCGGGCGCTGGCCGCGTTGAGCGCGACAGCCGTTTGCGTGACCATGTCCCTCCTCTGGAGATCGGCGGAGGCGAGTGACCGACCGGCCGAGCCCGCTGCGGATTCGTCGTCCGCACCAGCCGGCGCCTCGCCGGGTGGATTCCGGGCACGGTTCAGGAACGGGTCCCTGGCCAGCCTGAACGCGGACAACTCTCGTGGAAACGCCGACGGGGTCCGGTGGACAGCGAGCACCGCCACCCTGTCCGTGGACAAGGCCGGGACCTATCTCATCGACGGCATCGTGGCCGCCAACATTCAGATCGCCGCGACCGGAACTGTCACCATCCTCGGCGGGAACAAGCAGTACGACGACCGCGACGTCGACTCCGAGGCGGAACGGACAGGCTTCTTCAACCGGCGCCGGGGTGGCGACGGCGGGGTGGTGGGCGTCGGACCGCAGGGTGTCGTCGATGCGCCGGGCTATCTCGACAGCGCGCTGGTCGGGGTGTTCGTGCCGAATCCGGTGGACCCCACGAATCCGGCCTCGGTGATCCAGGCGACGTCGGACAACCGGGCCACCATCAACCTCCGCAACTTCACGATCTTCGGGGACGGCCACAACGCGGTGCGCCCACTGCAGGGCAATGCCGGCGGCACCATGTCAGACCTGGTCGTCGTCACCCCCGCGTTCGGTGTCTCGGCCAGCCGCCCCCGCGGCAGCGGTGGTGGCGGGGTCGAGATCGGCCAGGACGGCCTGCTGCGCGACAGCTTCCTGAAGGTCGGCGACGATGCCATCAAGCCGAAGAAGAGGGGTGCGGTGGCCAGGAACATCCGGGTGCAGTTGCAGGACAGCGGCACCGCCGTCCAGTTCGGCTGGAGCCCCGCCCAGGCAGAAGGGGACGTAGTGGTCGACGGCGTCGTGGTCAACGGCCGGCTCAGCCGCTCCGAGGTGGGGGACTACCGAGAGGGGGCCGGTGAGTCAGTCGTCGGCGGATCCATCGGCGGGAACGAGGCGAACTACGTGGCGCGCAACATCCGGGTGGAGCCGGACCTCCGTCGCTCCTTCCCCAACATCGTCCGACTCCGTTTTCCCGAGCGTCACGTGGTGCGCAACGTCGACCTGGACCTGCGGCTGTCAGCGGAGACCGAACTGACGGCCATTCCCGGCACGCGGGGCACGCACAGCTTCGTCCTCCTTCGGCCGGACAGCGCGGCCCCCCAGCCGGTGACCCTGACCGTGGAGAGGGACACCACCGCCGGTACGGCTCGACCGGTCCAGCCCACCGGCCGGACGGCCCGGTTCTTCCTCGTCACGGACCGGGTCGCCCTACACGGGCGGTAAGACCGCCACCGTCCATGTCCTCGGCATCCGGGCGGACTTCTGTCGGTCGTCCCAGCACGGGCCCCGAGGTTCCTGCCCGACCGCACCGACCCACCGCCGTGCACCGGACGGGCCGATCAGCCGCTCGACCCGTCCGGTGCTGGCGCAGCGCGACCTCCCACCGACGGCGTACCGCTGATCGGCGACGAGTGGGTCGCCGTAGCCGGAGCCACCGGCGACCGTAGGCCGGCCGTGGCCGGGCCATCCCCTCCGCCACGGAGCGCCCGTACCCGTGCCGTCGCCCCGCCCGGAGCGCCGGTCGGTCGGCATGAGTGATCGGTAACCAGCCGGTACGGGCGTGGACCTTCCCCCCTTCAGGCAGATCAGAGTTCCCTTGGTCGAGGGTATTGACGAGATCCGTGTGAACGGTAACAGTAGTCGCCATACTTCGGGCTCCGGCCCCGATCGGCAGACATCTGGGAGTTGCCGCATGACCATTGGTGAACGGCCGCAGTACGTCGTCGGGATCGACTTCGGCACGCTGTCCGGCCGGGCGCTCGTCGTCCGGGTGCAGGACGGCGCCGAACTGGGCACGGCCGTCACGGAATACGCACACGGGGTGATCGATGCGGCGCTGCCCGGCACCGACCGGCGACTCTCCCGCGACTGGGCCCTGCAGGTGCCTGCCGACTACGTCGAGGTGCTCCGCACAGCCGTACCACGTGCCGTCGCCTCGGCCGGGATCGATCCGGCTGACGTCATCGGGCTCGCCACCGACTTCACCGCCTGCACCATGGTGCCGACGCTGGCCGACGGCACCCCGCTGTGCGAGGTCCCGCGGTTCGCCGACGAGCCGCACGCGTACGTCAAGCTCTGGAAGCACCACGCCGCCCAGGCTCAGGCCGACCGGATCAACGACCTCGCAAAGGCCCGTGGCGAGCCGTGGCTCGGCCGCTACGGCGGATTCATCTCGTCGGAGTGGGAGTTCGCCAAGGGCCTGCAGCTCCTTGAGGAAGCACCCGACGTGTACGCCGCCATGGACCGGTGGGTCGAGGCGGCCGACTGGATCGTCTGGCAGCTCACCGGCACCTACGTCCGCAACGCCTGCACCGCCGGGTACAAGGGCATCCACCAGGACGGCAGGTACCCGTCGGAGGAGTTCCTCGCCGCGCTCCATCCCGACTTCACGGGTTTCGTCCGCGACAAACTCGACCAGCCGATCGGCGAGCTGGGCGCACCCGCCGGCCGCCTCACTGCCCGCGCCGCGGCGTGGACCGGCCTGCCCGAGGGCATCGTGGTGGCCGTGGGCAACGTCGACGCCCACGTCTCCGCCGCTGCCGCCCAGGCCGTCGAGCCGGGGCAACTGGTCGCGATCATGGGTACGTCGACGTGCCATGTCATGAGCGGGGACCGCCTCGTGGAGGTGCCGGGGATGTGCGGCGTCGTCGACGGCGGCATCATCGCCGGCCGACACGGCTACGAGGCGGGGCAGTCCGGGGTCGGCGACATTCTCGGCTGGTTCGTCGAGAATCAGGTTCCGCCGGCCTACGTACAGTCCGCCGAGGCCGAGGGCGTCTCGGTCCACGAGTACCTGACGGCCCTGTCGGCGGACGACCCGGTCGGCTCGCACGGACTGGTCGCACTCGACTGGTGGAGCGGCAACCGCTCGGTCCTCGTCGACCACGAGTTGTCCGGCCTATTCATCGGCATGAGCCTGACCACCCGGCCCGAGGAGATCTACCGGGCGCTGGTGGAGGCGACCGCGTTCGGCGCCCGCATGATCGTCGAGACCTTCGCCCGCTCGGGGCTGCCGGTGCGTGAGTTCATCGCCACCGGCGGCCTGTTGAAGAACCGCACCCTCATGCAGATCTACAGCGACGTGCTCGGCATGCCCCTGTCCACCGTGGTCTCGCAGCAGGGGCCGGCGCTCGGGTCGGCGATCCACGCCGCCGTCGCCGCGGGCGCCTACCCCGACGTGCCGACCGCCGCGGCGGCGATGGGCGGCCGGGTCACCGATGCGTACCGGCCGAAGCCGGCCAACGTCGCCGCCTACGACCGGCTGTACCGCATCTACCGCGAGCTGCACGACCATTTCGGCCGCGGCGACGACGTGATGCGTCGACTCAAGGCGATCCGACGGGAGGCCAGCGCATGAGCATCCGTACCTCTGCCGCCGTCCGGTCCACCATCACCGAACTGCGCGAGACCGTCTGCGCCCTGCACGCCGAGCTGACCCGCCATGAGCTGGTGATCTGGACGGCGGGCAACGTCTCGGCACGGGTGCCCGGCGAGGAGCTCATGGTGATCAAGCCCTCGGGCGTGCGATATCACGAGCTGACCCCGGAATCCATTGTCGTCACGGACCTGACCGGCCGGCTCGTCGAGGGCGACCGGTCCCCGTCGTCGGACACCGCGGCCCATGCCTACGTCTACCGGCACCTACCCGAGGTCGGCGGCATCGTGCACTCCCACTCCACCTACGCCACCGCCTGGTCCGCCCGTCGGGAGCCGATCCCGTGCGTGCTGACGATGGTCGCCGACGAGTTCGGCGGGGACATTCCGGTCGGGCCGTTCGCCCTGATCGGTGACGACTCGATCGGCCGCGGCATCGTCGAGACGCTGCGCGGGTCCCGCAGTCGCGCCGTCCTGATGGGCGGACACGGCCCGTTCACCGTCGGCACCGACGCCCAGGACGCGGTCAAGGCCGCCGTGATGCTCGAGGACGTCGCCCGGACCGTGCACATCGCGCGCCAGCTCGGCGACCCGCCCCGACTCGCGCAGGCGCACATCGACCACCTCTTCCACCGGTATCAGAACGTCTACGGACAGCAGGGAGACACGCCCTCATGAGGCAGCAGATCTGGTTCCTCACCGGCAGCCAGGGCCTGTACGGCGAGGACGTCCTCGATCAGGTGGCCCGCCAGTCCCGGGAGATCTCCGACGCGCTGGCGCGGCACCCGGGGATCCTGCCGGAGGTGGTGGCCAAGCCGGTGCTCACCGACGCGACGAACATCCGCCGGATCATGCTCGACGCGAACGCCGACGACCGGGTGGTCGGGGTGATCGCCTGGATGCACACCTTCTCACCGGCGAAGATGTGGATCACCGGCCTCGACACGCTGCGCAAGCCCCTGCTGCACCTGCACACGCAGATCAACCGGGATCTGCCGTGGAGCAGCATCGACATGGACTTCATGAACCTCAATCAGGCCGCGCACGGCGACCGGGAGTTCGGCTACATCCAGACCCGGCTCGGCAAGATCCGCAAGACGGTCTCCGGCCACACGTCCGACCCGGCCGTGCTGGCCCGGATCGGCGACTGGTGCCGGGTGGCGCTCGGGGTGCACGCCCTCCGTTCGATGCGACTGGCCCGCTTCGGCGACAACATGCGCAACGTCGCGGTGACCGAGGGCGACAAGGTCGAGGCCGAGCTGCGATTCGGCGTGTCGGTGAACACGTACGGCGTCAACGACCTGGTCGCCGTGGTGGACGCCATCGACGACGGACCGATCAAGGACCTCGTCGGCGAGTACGAGGAGCGCTACGCGGTCGAGCCGGAGCTGCGCGCCGGCGGCGAGCGCCACGAGTCCCTGCGCTACGCCGCCCGCATCGAACTCGCCCTGCGCCACTTCCTCGACGACGGTGGATTCACCGCCTTCACCACCAACTTCGAGGACCTCGGCGGGCTGCGCCAACTTCCCGGCCTCGCCGTGCAACGGCTGATGGCCGACGGCTACGGCTTCGGCGGCGAGGGCGACTGGAAGACCGCCGTGCTGCTGCGCACGCTCAAGGTGATCGCCACCGGGCTACCCGGCGGGACCTCCTTCATGGAGGACTACACCTACCACCTCGAACCCGGTCGGGAACTCGTCCTCGGTGCGCACATGCTGGAGGTCTGCCCGTCGATCACGACCCGCACCCCGCGGATCGAGGTCCACCCGCTGTCCATCGGCGGCCGGGAGGATCCGGTCCGGATGGTGTTCGACGCCGATCCCGCCGACGGACTGGTGCTCGGCATGTGCGACCTCGGCGACCGGTTCCGCCTCGTCGCCAACGAGGTGAGCCTGGTGGACCCACTCGAGGAGATGCCGCGGCTGCCGGTCGCCCGCGCGGTCTGGCGCCCACTCCCGGACTTCGCCACCTCCGCCGACTCCTGGTTGGCCGCCGGCGGCCCCCACCACACCGTCCTGTCCACCGCGTTGACCCGGGAGCACCTCTACGACTTCGCCGAGACCGTCGGGGTCGAACTCGCGCTGATCGGCGAGGGGACCACCGCTCGCCGCTTCGCCCAGGAACTGCAGTGGAGCAACGCCTACCACCGACTCGCACAGGGTCTGTGACCCCCCCCACCACCGAAGGGAAAGACGTTGAGATCACTCAAGTTGATCACGGTCGCCGTGGTCGCCGCCCTCGGTCTGACCGCGACAGGCTGTTCGTCGTCGTCCGACACGAAGTCCGACGGCCCGGTCACCCTCACCTATGCCATGTGGCAGCAGGACCAGGTGGCCGCGTTCGAGAAGATCTTCGCCGAGTTCACCCGGCAGAACCCGGAGATCAGCGTCAAGATCCAGCTCACCCCGTTCGCCCAGTACTTCGCCAAGCGTCAGAACGAGGCTGCCAACGGGACCCTGCCGGACGTGTTCTGGCTCAACCCCTACCACTTCCCGCTCTACGCGTCCGAGGGCGTCATCGCCCCGATCGACGAGAAGGTGAGCCGGTCCGGCTTCGACCTCGACGCCATCCCCGAGGGCATGCGGAGCATGTACAGCTGGGACGGCAAGCTGTACTCGCTGCCCAACAACCGCACCGTGATCGTCGTCTACTACAACAAGGACCTGTTCGCCAAGGCCAAGCTGCCGGAGCCGAAGCCGTCCTGGACGTGGCAGGAGTTCCAGGACACGGCCAGGAAGCTGACCGACCCCGAGGCCGGGGTCTACGGCACGGCGGTCTCCCTCGACCAGGGCCACGTCGGCGTGCAGACCACCATCCCGCAGGCCGGTGGTTACGTCCTCTCCCCCGACAAGTCGAAGACCGGGTTCGGTGACCCCAAGACGGTGGCCGGGGTCAGGTACCTCACCGACATGATCGCCAACGGGTCCGCCCCGAAGCTGTCCACCACCGCGCAGACCGACATGAACAGCCTCTTCTTCTCCAGCAAGGTCGCGATGCTCTACCAGGGCTCGTGGTTCGCCAACGCGTACTCCCAGTCCGACCTCGCCAAGGCCGGCAAGATCGGTGTGGTCACCGTGCCGCACGGCCCGGCCGGCAACGCCACTCCGGGCTCGTCGCTGGGAAACGTGATGCCCGCCAAGGCGAAGCACCCTGAGCAGTCGTACAAGCTCATCGAGTTCCTCGGATCGAAGGCGGCGGCCGAGATCTACTCGCAGGAGGGTGTCGGACTCACCGCCTACCGGGAGACCGACCAGAACTACGTCGGCAAGTTCACCAAGGTGTTCGACCTGACCCCGGTGACCGAGGCCGTGAAGGTCGCCAACCCGCTGCCCGCGTCGCTCAACTCCTCGGTCTGGCTCAAGCAGCTCGTCGACGACCTCACGCCAGCCTTCGAGCAGAAGCAGAGCGCCGAGCAGGCCTGCGCGAAGCTCGCCACCGACATGCAGGGCGCCCTCGACCAGGAAAAGCGCAAGAAGTAGGTGCCGTGATGTCTCAGCAGCTGACGCGGCCGCGTCCGCTGCCGGCCGGGGGGACCCGCAAGGGTCCCCCCACCCGCCGGCGACGTGGCCAGGCGGGACGACGAGAGGCGCTGGCGGGATACCTGTTCATCCTTCCGCTCTTCCTCGGCGTCTCCCTGTTCGCCTTCTACCCGTTGGTCCGGAACTTCTACCTCTCCATGACCGAGACCGGCGTCTTCGCCGGTGAGACATTCGTCGGCGCCGACCAGTACCAGCGACTCGTCTCCGACGGCGAGTTCTGGCGCGCCCTGCTCAACACGTTCGGCTACGCGGCCATCGCCATGCTCGGCATCCCGATCTCGCTGGTCGTCGCCGGGTTGCTCAACCGCAGCGGGCTTCGCTTCAAGTCGGCCTACCGGGTGATCTTCTTCCTGCCGGTGGTGACCATGCCGGTGGCGATCGGCATGATCTGGCAACTGCTCTACAACGGCAACCACGGGATCATCAACCAGCTCCTGGGTCTCGTCGGGATCTCCCCCGTGCAGTGGCTGAGCGACTCCCGCTTCTCGCTCGTCGCGATCGGGCTGGTCGGCGTCTGGGCCGGCATCGGACACCACGTGGTGCTGCTGCTGGCCGCGCTGCAGAACGTGCCCAACGAACTGCTGGAAGCGGCGAAGCTGGACGGAGCCGGCCCGGTTCGCCGGTTCCGGTCGGTGAGCGTGCCGATGATCAGCCCGGCCGTGTTCCTGGTGTCGGTGCTGACCGTCATCCACTCGATGCAGACCTTCGACCTGGTGCTGATCATGATGGGTCCGTCGAACCCGGCCATCCAGTCCGCCCAGACGATCGTCTACTACTTCTACGACCAGGCCCTCATCTACCACGACCGGGGCTACGCCGCCGCGATCGTCACCGCGTTGCTGCTGGTGAACCTGATCCTGACCGCCATGCAGTTCTCGCTGCAGAAGAGGTGGGTCCACGATGACGCGTGATGCCGTGAAGCTCGCCTCGGCGCCGAGGCGCCGACCACGCCACCACCGCGACTCCCCCATGGTGTGGACCCACTCGATGCTGATCATCGGCGCCGTGGTGATGCTGTTCCCGTTCCTGTGGCAGATCCTGACCTCGTTCAAGTCGATCGACGAGTCCCTGCTGACGCCGCCGGTGTTCCTGCCCACCCGGTGGAACCTGGACAACTATCGGAAGGTGACCGACGCGCTGCCGTTCGGCGCGATGTTCCTCAACTCGGTCGCCTCGGTCGTGGTGCGGACCATCGTGCAGGTGGCGTTCTGCTCCCTGGCGGGGTACGCGTTCGCCCGCCTGCGGTTCCCGTTCCGCAACACGCTGTTCCTCCTGCTGTTGTCGATCATGATGGTCCCGCGGGAGCTGTACCTGCTGCCCCAGAGCGAGATCATGAAGTCGCTCGGCTGGCTGAACACCCTGCCGGGCCTGATCGCACCAGGCCTGTTCAGCGCGTTCGGCACGTTCCTCATGCGGCAGTTCTTCCTGAGCCTGCCGAAATCCCTGGAGGAGGCGGCGGCCCTGGACGGGGCGGGCTACTTCCGCACCTTCGTCTCGGTGATGCTGCCCCTGGCGCGGCCGGGAATGATCGCACTGGCGATCTTCGTCGCGTTGTTCTCCTGGAACGAGGTGCTCTGGCCGCTGTTCGTCAACTCGGACACCGACCGACTCAACCTGGCGGCCGGGCTCTCGACGCTCGTCGGCCAGGGACTGGCGGACTACCCAATGATGATGGCGGGTTCGCTACTCGCCGAGGTTCCCATGATCATCCTTTTCCTGCTGCTCCAACGCAGGTTCATCGAGGGCATCGCGTTCACCGGCTCCAAATGACGTCGACGCACACCCGAGGGAAGGCACAGCGCCATGGCGCGTAACGTTCTGATCTTCATGACCGACCAGCAGCGCGGCGCTACCGTGCTGCCCGGCCACCGGCTGAAAGCCAAGACCCCCCGGCTGGACGAGTTCCGCCGAGAGGCGCTGACCTTCGGCCGTTCCTACACGCCGTCGCCGCACTGCTGCCCCTCGCGGGCGAGCCTGTTCACTGGGCTGTACCCGTCCCAGCACGGCGTCTGGAACAACGTCAACCTGACCAACGCGCTGACCCGCGGCCCGCGCGAGGGCACGAAGTTCTGGTTCTCCGGGTTCCAGCAGGCCGGCTACGACCTCGTCTTCAGCGGCAAGTGGCACGTCAGCAACGCCCAGATGCCGGCGGACCTCGGCTGGCGGGAGCTGTTCATGCCGCAGCGGTCGCGCCCGCAGCCGGAGTCCTGGGACGCCCAGCGCGAACTGGCCCGGGCCATGGAGATCCGCAAGGCCTGGCGCAACCCCCGCCCGGGCCCGGAGGAGCGCGCCGAGGGCGAGATCGTCCGTCCCGGCTTTCCGAGGTACGTGCACTACGGTGTCGACGAGAACCCCTTCTCCGACGGCACCGTGGTCGAGCACGCGGTGAACTGGATCCGCGACGAGACCCCCGACGCCACCGCGCCCTGGATGCTGTACGTCGGCACGCTCGGCCCGCACGACTGGTACACCCCGCCGCAGCGGTTCCTCGACCTGTACGACATCGACGACATCAGCCTCCCGGACAACTTCGCCGACCCGATGAACGACAAACCGGCCCTGTACCGGCGCACCCGGGACCGGTTCGACCAGCTCACCGAACGGGAACACCGTGAGGCCATCCGGCACTACCTGGCGTTCTGCACCTACGAGGACCACCTGTTCGGGCTGCTGCTCGACGCGCTCGAAGCGGCCGGAACCTACGACGACACGGTGATCCTCTACCTCTCCGACCACGGGGACTACGCCGGTGACCACGGGCTCTGGACCAAGGGACTGCCGGCCTTCGAGTCGGCCTACCACATCCCGACGATCATCCGCTGGCCGGACATGCCGGTGGACATGCGCGGCCGGACGAACGACGCCAAGGTGTCGCTGGTCGACATCGGCCCCACGCTGGCCGACATCTGCGAAGCCACGCCGCCGGCGCAGATGTCGGGTCACTCGCTACGGCCATGGCTCGACGGCACCCGCACCGACGACGTCCGGGACACCCTGTTCTTCCAGTCCAACGGCAACGAGGCGTACGGCATCCAGCGCATCGTCATGACCGACGACTGGAAACTGGTCTGCAACTTCTTCGACGACGACGAGCTGTACGACCTGCGCTCGGATCCCGACGAGATGACCAACCTGCTCGGCGGGACGCGGGCCGAGCGACGGGTGGGGGTCGGACCGTTGGACATCGTGCCGGAGCACCTGCGTGACGTCGTCCGGGAGCTCTACCAGCAGATGTGGACCAACGCGCTGAAGTACGACGACGAGATCTTCAACAACTACATCATGACCGCCATCTCCACCTTCGGGCCGACCATCGTCGCCGCGCCGACGGAGGCGCAGGGCACGCAGGCACCGGTCCCCCTCGCGGCCACCCCCACCAACCCGTGAACGACGACAAGGAAGAGCAGGCAACGACCATGACAGTGGCAGCCGTCCCGCCGATGGGCTGGAACAGCTGGGATTCCTATGGCGCCAGCGTGACCGAGGAGGAGATCCTGGCCAACGCGGAGGTGCTGGCCAGGGAGCTGCTGCCGTACGGCTGGGACACCCTCGTCGTCGACATCCAGTGGTACGAGCCCGGCGCGGAGAGCAATGCCTACCGCCCGTTCGTGCCACTGGAGATGGACGAGTACTCCCGGCTCGTACCGGCGGTCAACCGGTTCCCGTCCGCGAAGGACGGCCGCGGGTTCGCCCCGCTGGCCGAGAAGATCCACGCGATGGGCCTCAAGTTCGGCATCCACATCATGCGGGGCGTTCCCCGGCAGGCCGCACACGCGGGTACCCCGATCCTCGGCAGCTCCGCCACGGCACGCCAGATCGCGCACACCAGCTCCATCTGCCCGTGGAACACCGACATGTACGGCGTGGACGCGAACCAGCCCGGGGCCCAGGAGTACTACAACTCCCTGTTCGAGCTGTACGCGTCGTGGGGCGTCGACTTCGTCAAGGCCGACGACATGCTGCTGCCCTACCACCGTGGCGAGATCAACCTCATGCGCAACGCGCTGGACGCGTGTGGACGGGAGATGGTGCTCAGTCTCTCCTGCGGGCCGACGCCCGTGTCCGAGGCCGAGCACCTGATGTCCCGGGCGCACATGTGGCGGACGACCGCCGACTTCTGGGACAGGTGGAGCGACCTCCAGGAAGCCTTCGACATCTGCGCGGCCTGGGCGCCCTACGCCGGCCCGGGCCACTGGCCGGACGCGGACATGCTGCCGCTGGGACAGATCGCGCTGCGCTCCGGTGAAACCGGCATCCGGGACCGCTACACCCGGTTCACCAGGCCGGAGCAGGTGACCCTCATGACGCTGTGGTGCATCGTGCGGTCACCGCTCATGCTCGGCACGGACCTGACCCGGCTGGACGAGGAGACCAGGAGCCTCCTGACCAATCCCGAGGTCCTGGCCGTCCTGGTCGACGGCGCGAACGCCCGCGAGGTCCACCGCGAGGACGGGATCATCGTCTGGACCTCACAGCTCGCGGACTCGTCCACCGCCCTGGCCGTGTTCAACGTCGGCCGGGACGACCGGGACGTCCAGGTGGACCTCCGCTCGGTGGGCCTCGGTGGCAACGTGGCGCTGCGTGACCTGTGGAGCCGCTCCGACCACGGCAAGGCGTCCGGGCACACCGTCGTGCACATCGAGGCGCACGGCGCTCGGCTGTTCCGCGTCGACCGCCTGGGCTGACCGGCACCGGTCGCCCAGCCCGCCCGCCTCCGGCGGGTGATCAGCCGGTCGGGTGGCGTCGGTGGCGAGTCTCCACCACCGACGCCACCCGACCCGACGGCGGTCGGCGCGGCCGTGATCGTTCCGGCGACCACGGGTGCGGTACCCGATGTCGCGCCGGCGCCGTCGGCCGACCAGGCGCCCCTCCACTTCCCCGCGATCTGCACACCCACTCACGGGACCGTTGCCTCTGCCGCGCTCAAAGGTGGGTGGCCTCCCCCCTCCGCAACCTGGAAGGCACCGGTCAGTCGATCGCATCGCTGTGACCGGTAACACGCCGGGCCTCGCGGGATCGTCACTCGGTACGAGTGAGCCACCCGAACGGTTCCGTGCAGCGATCTCGGCGGTGTGTCGGCCACACCGAGGTCGGCAGGACGACACCGCGCCGGCCCACCGGGACAGCGATGAACATCATCCGAAGGGACCGTCTGTGACACCACACCCGAACCGCCGCGACGTTCTGCGGTACGCCCTGCTCACCGGGTCTGCCGTCGTCGTACCGTCGGTCTCGTCCGCGACGGCCGCACCGGCATCGGTTGCCGCCGGCGGGGGTGCCGGCCCGCCGGCGACCACCGGCCTGGTCGGCTACCCGCGGCCGGCCGCGGAGATCCCACCGTCCGAGAAGTACCGGGTCACGGTGACCCAGGGGTCGACCACCCTGGAGTCGTTCGTCTACATGACCTCCGCCCCGCCGAACGCGGTGCCCGATCTACCGACGACCGGCATGTGGCCGGTGCTCACCGACCGGACCTTCTCGTGGACGACGTTCTCGTTCGCCGGAACGGTGACCGTACAGGTGACCAAGATCTACGGTACGGGCGCGACCGACATCCAGGTCACGCCGCGCAGCTACGGCATCACCCCGACGATCAGCGATGACGGCAGGACCGTCACCTTCACCCTCGACCGACCGCGGAAGGTGTCGGTCAACTTCCGCAGCGACGACAACAAGGACCTGGACCTGGGGTCGGAGCTCACCCGGGGGCAGATCGAGGATCATCAGAAGCAGATCAGGAACGGCTTGATGATCTTCGCCGACCCGTTGGAGGAGGCGCCCCCCACGGCGGGTGACCCCGGTGTGCTGAGCTACACCCCCGCCACGACACTGGCGCAGATCCAGGCGGCCGACACGATCCACTTCGGCCGGGGCGTCCACGACCTCAATGCGAACCCTGAGCTGGTCCGGACCGACAACAACGGCGTACCGATGTCCGTCCACCTGGACGGGGTGCTGCCGCTACGCGACGGACAGACCGTCTACCTCGCCGGCGGCTCCTACGTCTACGGCGCGCTCAACGCCGTGGGACGCAGGGACGTCACGATCCGGGGCCGGGGGGTGCTGTCCGGCGCGAAGGACGATCGACTGATGTGGAAGGCCACCCACCTTCCCATGATCGACCTGCGCCACATGAATCGCGGATCCCACGCGTACATCGAGGGCGTCACGCTGGTCGACCCGCCCTTCCACGGCATGGTCACGCCGCCGAACACGGTCATCCGCGACACCAAGCAGATCGGCTGGCGCACGAACAACGACGGCATCCGCAGCCAGAACGACACGCTGGTGCAGAACTGCTTCATCAAGACCGCCGACGACTTCTTCTACGCCTTCAGCACCACCAACATCACCGGTTGTGTGTTGTGGCCGATGTGGAACGGCGCCACCTTCATGCTGGGCTGGGGCGACTACGGCGGCAAGGGCACCCGGGTGGTGGACAACGACATCATCAACCCCGAGTGGGGTCACCTGCACTCGAACCTCGGCATCGTCGCCGCACAGATCCTGCCCGCGTCGCAGAACGGGGACATCCTGGTGGCGGACCTGCGCGTCGACGGGGCGATCAACGCCCTGGCCAACCTCCACTTCAAGGATCCGATGCCGGCGAACACCCCGCAGCGCCAGGGCGAGATCGGCCACATCACGTTCCGGAACATCAGCATCCAGCACCCGTTCGTCACCGACCACAACACCATGCAACCGACCCGTAACCTCGTTCGGGGCGTCGTCCACCAGGACAGGACGTACTACACACACGACATCAGCTTCGAGAACGTCTCGTTGGCAGGCGAGGTGTTCACGGAGGAGAACCGGGCGGACCACACCCTGATCGACGCCGCCACGACCTACAACATCAGCATGCGTCCGGAGGCCAACCCGCTGCCCGTGAACGTGTCGCTGAAGGCACTCACCGAGAGCCTGTACTGGGACACCGCCGACGGTGGTGGGCCGGTGCACGGCCGGCAGGCGGACCGGCGGGAGGCGGCGGCCCTGCGGATCTTCAGCTTCGGCAGGCAGGAGATCGCCCTGGGCGTCGTCCAGGGCGGTAGCTACCTCTGGATCGGGCTGGACGAGCAGCAGCGGCTCACCGCCTCGTCGAACCGGATCGGCACCGCCCAGACCTTCGTCGTCAGGTACGTCGGCGGCAGCCGGATCGCGCTGAGGTCGAGGGCCACCGGCCGGTACGTCTCGCTGCGCGCGGACGGGACGCTGGTCGCGGACGCGCTGCTCCCACTGGCCCGGGAGATCTTCAGGCACGTCGCACCGGTGACGCCCCTGGTCGTGCAGAGCACGAAGCCCCTCGCCGACACGATCCGGATCGCGCTGCCCGGCGCGGAGATCGTGGTGCCCTACCTGCCCGGCATCCTCGACCAGCACGTGTACGACGCGTTGAGGACAAGGGACGTCACGCTGACCTGCGTCACCGCCGACCGGTCCTTCTCCATCCGGGGCGGCTCCGCCATCAGCAGCCACGGCGGGTTGCGCACGGCGCTGGAGCAGACGTTCTGACCCAATGCCTGCCTGTCCCGGGAACGAGCCGCCGTCCGGCGGGCCCGAGGCGGGCCGGCGGCTGACCGGCATCCGGAGCCCTCACCGGTCAGCCGCTGCGGTGCCGGGTCCGCGCCCACGGGCGCGGACCCGGTCCCCGATGTCCCACCGACGCACGCCCGCATCTCGACAGCTCGCGCAACGAAGGAGTGGACCGGGTGAGAAGACCTGTCATCGCCGCCGTCGCGGTCACCGTGCTGCTGATACAGCAGATGAGCACTGCCGCCGCCCCCGCCAACGCGCAGACCGCCGCGCCACCACCGATCCCACAGGTGCAGTCCGTGCCGGGGTTCGACATCACGGCGGACAACCTCGCCGGTGGCGCCGGAGACCGGCAGAACCTGGGCACGAACAGCGGGCTGAACGTGTTCGACGTCCAACGGCTGCTCTTCTTCTGGAACGAGATCGAGCCGCAGCCCGGCCAGTTCTCCTTCCAGGAGAAGGTGAACCTGATCAACCGGGCGGTACGGGAGAAGAAACAGAAGGTGGTGATCGACGTCTGGGTGGGACCGGACGCACCCGCGTGGATCTACACGGCCCCGTACGACGTGGAGCCGATCCGGATCAAGGACTCGGACCGGGGCGATCGGGTGCCCTACTACGAAGACGAGACCTACATCGAGCTGTACCACGACATGTACCGGGCAGTGCTCGGCATGATCGAGTCGCTGGACGAGGACGTCCGCCCCTCGGTCCTCGCGGTCTCGGCAAACGTCGGATCGACGAACGACCTGAAACCCTACGGCGGCCAACTCGTCGAGGGACAGGACACCGAGCGCTACACCTGGTCGTACGACCAGTGGCTCGACTACTGCAAGAAGATCTGGACCGAGGTCGACCGCATCTTCGACACCCCGAAGGGTCGGGATGTCCGGCTGCTCTACAACGTCGGCCAGTACAACAGGATCGGTGAGGTGTACACGCCGGAGGCCGTGCACAGGTGGGCGGCCGCCCACCTGCGGCACCCCTGGTTCAAGGTGCCCACCTCGGGGTACCGGGCGGTCAACAACGGCGAGAGGTCGGCGTACCACGGCTGGATGAAGGACTTCCTCACCGAGCCGGTGCTGGACTCCGAGGGTAGGCAGATCTACCTCGGCTCACGGGCCGAGTTCCACGCCGAGGCCAACGGCCTGCTGAAGCTGTTCCACTCGAAACACATCATCCCGTCCCTGATGTACTGGCAGGCGCTCTACGCCATGCACTGGGGCTTGACCGAGCTGGACTACGTCGGCATCAACGCGGTCTTCGACGAGTACCTGCATGATCCGGCGACCCGACCGCTCTACGACGAGGCGTTCCGGTTCGTGAGCCGGTACGCCGGCCAGATGAACCCGAACCGGGCCACCTCCGGGTTCAGCGCGCTGCGCAGCGGGCTGGACGTCGCCGACACGCAGCGGTTCCCGACCAGCGAATACGGCGACCTCACCGACCTGGAGCAGCGGGCGAAGAACATCGTCGCCGCCCACGCCGACCGCGGCGCCACCTACGAGGGCCCGATCCGGCAGGCGTACGGCAGCGTCAAAGGGCTGGCCAACGACGCGAAGTGGGACGTGTTCGAGGGCAACTACGAGCGGTTCGTGACGCACCTCGACCACGAGAACGGCGTCGGCTACTGGCATGTGAACGAGAAGGCCCAGGTGTACGGGAAGTACGCGCTCGGCGTCACCGACGCACCCGGACGCAACACGATGTCGTTCGACGTCGAGAACCGCATGTTCCCCGACACCGGCTACAACGCCGCCCGGCGGGACGTCGACGTTCGCGTGGTCTACCTCGACCGGGGCACCAGCAGCTGGCAGCTCCGCTACGACGCCAGCGGCGAGCCCGACGAACTGGCGCGTACGGTGACCAAGACCGACACCGGCCAGTGGCGGGAGATCACCGTCCGCCTCACCGACGCCCACTTCGCCAACCGGTCCCGTCGCGGCTCGGATCTCTACCTGGTCAATCCCGACGGCGAGACCAACGTCTTCCACATGGTCGAGGTGACCCTGGTCGGCGCCCAGCAAGCGCTGGACCCGGACCCCTACGCCTCCGGTGCGACCCCACGGCTCATGATCAACCACCAGTTGCAGGACCCGTCGCTCAACCCCACGCTGCTCGGCAAGCGCGTCTACGTCCCGGCCACCGAGGTCCTGCGGGCGTTCGGCGCCCGGATCAGCCGGTCCGACGGCTACTGGCACCTGTCGGTACGGGTCTTCGGTAAGCACATCCTGCTCCGACGCAACCTGCCCTTCGCCCTGGTGGACGGCAAGCCGGTCAAGCTGGACGGCGTGCTGCTGGCCCGTCAGGACACCGAACTGCTCCCGCTCACCTTCCTCACCGAGGTACTCGACGGGCAGGTCGCCCACGTCGTACCGAAGAACCTCTACACCCTCGCCGCCGAAGCGCCGTTCGTGCCCCACCCGAACCTCGGCCTGGTCGATCCGGAGTCGGTCAGCGAACGCGCGGCGATCGGCATCGACTTCGGCGACGACGAGCCGGACCGGGAACCACCGATCGACCTCGGGACGTACGAGAACGTGACGGGCCCGACGGACCTCGAAACGATCGCCCGGCTGAACGGGCCCAACCTCACAGTGACCACCGCCGACGGGGTGACCAGCGTCGAGGCGCACACCAGGGCCAGTGTCGGCGGAGACACGGTGCTCTTCGACGTCGACCTGGCCACCGCCGCGGATGCCGTTGTCCTCACGGCCAGCAACGCTCAACGGGTGCGGGACGCGCTGATCCACGTCTACGTCGACCCCACCGACCCTGATGACCTCGAGACGGGCACCTACCTCGGCGCCGTGCGCGTGGACGCCACCGGGTCGTGGAGCGTCTTCGCGGACAAGGGCGCGGGCACCAAGGTGGCGATCCCGGCAGGCCGACACACCATCGCGC
The DNA here is from genome assembly GCF_900090295.1 of Micromonospora coxensis. Lineage (NCBI taxonomy): Bacteria > Bacillati > Actinomycetota > Actinomycetes > Micromonosporales > Micromonosporaceae > Micromonospora > Micromonospora coxensis. Next base: position 468,694 of record NZ_LT607753.1, read on the forward strand.
TGATGTTCGCGTGCACCCAGGAAAACGCCACGGGCATCCTGGTCCGCGTGGACAAGGTCAGGTTCATGCGTTCCCCGACGCTGGTGGCGAATCCCGACGTACCCCCGCTGCCGCCCGTCGAGTCGGTCGACTTCGATCCGATGCCCGGCTACTCGGCCGTGACGGACGTCGTCGCCGCGGAGCGGACGATCCTGGTCGAGGCGGAGAACGTCACCCGGGTCATCGGCTCACCCAGCCACGTGACGGCCAGCAACCGGCAGATGCAGGCGGTGAGCTACGTCGGTTACCGGAACCTCACCTTCCGCGCGCCGGGCGACCACGTCCAGGTCCTGGCGAGCAACCCCCACGTGGGCCTCGCCTCCACCGTCACGGTCTTCCTCGACCCCACCGACCGGGGTGACCCGATGAGCGGAACCTTCCTCGGCCGGATGACGGTCCCGTACACCGGTGAGGGGTTCAAGTCCTTCACGATGCAGTTGGAGCGGCCGGTCGACGCGGGCGTCCACGAGGTCGTGCTGCTCTTCGACACCGAGGTCAACACGCTCCCGGCGACGGCAGTCCGGTTGCGGGTGGACGACTTCGTGTTCGCCGGCCCGCGCAGCGCCGGCACACCGTAGCCGCCGCCGGGCCGAGGTCAGCCGCGACGGCCGGTGGTGCCTCTCGCGGTGGCACCTCGTGAACTGACCCGGATCGCTCCGACCGCGGCGGTCCGGCGGAATCACCCCGCCGGACCGCCGCCGTTCCACCCTCGCCCGGGCCAACCTGGCGGACGGCCGTCCGCTGCCGAGATCCGAGGCGGCCAGGGAGCAGCCGATCGGCGCACAGTTCGAGTGCAACCGCTCCCTACGGCAGTGGCGCCGCAGGGACGCCACGAGGACATGCTCACCGACCGGTGGGAATACCGTCGCCAGCCAGCGGACGAGCGGATGACGCCGGCCTGACGCGGCTGCTTCCTCGGTGCACGCGGCACACGGTGCGGCTGCGCAGGCCGGGCTGCCTCATCTCAGGCGAGCGGGGCGGTGCTGTCCCGGACGACCAGCTCAGGAATGATCAGACCCCCTGATGGTGGGGTCGTCCCTTCGATCCGGGCGACGATCTCGGCGATGCACCGCCGGCCGACCTCGGCGAAGTCCTGCCGGATGGTGGTCAGCGGTGGATGGAACAGCTCCGATTCAGGCAGGTCGTCGAAGCCGACGACGCTGATGTCCCCGGGAACCGATCGACCGGCCTCGTCGAAGGCGCGCAGCACGCCCAGGGCCATCTGGTCGTTGGCGACGAAAACCGCGGTGACGTCCGGCTGTTCGAGGATCCGGCGGCCCGCCTGGTAACCCGAGCGGGCCGACCAGTCGCCGACCAGTATCTCGGGAACGGGGGCCCGGGCTGCGGTCAACTCGGCGAGCCAGCCACGAGCGCGGGCATCAGCCTCGAACCAGTCGAGCGGTCCGCGTACGTGCACGACCGTGCGGTGGCCGAGGTCGAGCAGATGACGAGTGGCGGTGCGGGCGCCACCGACCTGGTCGATGCCGGCGACGGACTGCTCACCGTCGCGCGCTTCCACCATGACCAGGGGCACGGTACTCGGGACGGTGGCCACCGCCTCGACGGCGGCAGCGACCGGCGCGATGACGACCACCCCGTCCACGGCGGCGGCCATGAGATGGTCGATCGCCTCGCGCATCGACGTGCGGTCCATGGTGTCCAGCACGGCGACGCTGAGGAAGTAGCCGGCCCGCCGCGCCGCCTGAGAGATGCCGAAGAGGGTGCTCGCCGGACCGTACTGCTGCGCCGAGACGCTGATGACGCCGAGCGTCATCGTCCGCTTGGTGATCAACGCACGCGCGCTGACGTTTCGACGGTAGCCGAGTTGCGCGATGGCGAGTTCGACACGCTCCCGCGCGGCATCGCTGACGCTCGCGTGCCCGTTCAGCACTCGGGAGACTGTCTGGTGGGACACGCCAGCCAGCCGTGCCACGTCGCGCATGACGGGCGCGCGTCGCTGCTCGACGCCGTCGCTGCGCGCCGGCGCTCGTGATGTCATGGCCGTACCGTAACAGGCCAGGGACACTCCGCCAACGGGCGCGAGCTGAACGGTCACATCTATCGCTCATCGGTCGCCCAGGCCCGAGCGGACACGGCGTCACCGGGCATTGCCGAGCACTCACCCTTCGTCACCCAGTGATCGCACTGCAGCAAGTTACCGATCACATATCCCCCGTCGACACCCGAAGCCGCGAACGCCGACCTGCCGGATCCGCGCAGCTATCGTCCATCGGTTGCACACCGGATGCCGCCGCGACCGCCGGAGCCGGGCCATGAGAGCGTTCACACGCAACGCCCGAACGGAATGGCGGCGCCCACCCCGTGACCGATCACCGTGCCACGCAGCTTCGTAACCCAACCGTTACGAGCGCGCAGCTTGACTGGCATCTTTCACTCGACAACACTCACCACAAATGTGATCGGTAACACGACCAGCGGCGCCACACCTCGGCGTCGCCACCGACGGGACAGCCAAGGACTCGACCTCGCCCGGCCCACCCCGGCCAAGGTCGACTCCGTTCTCTTTCTCCGCTCCGGCGCGGACCGGCACCTCGACTCGGGCAGCGGCGCGCCAATCGGTGGACCGGACACGGGTCCGCCCATTCGGAAAGGACGCATCCATGAAACGACGTCTCGCACTCACCGCCGCACTGTCCGCGCTGACCTTGTTCGCCACGGCCTGCACCGGCGGCGGCAGTTCCAGCACCAGCGGTGACGGAGGAACCCTGGAGTTCCTCACCGGCACCGCGGTGGACTCGCCGCTCTACGTCCAGTACCAGGAACTGGTCAAGAAGTTCGAGGCCGACAACTCCGGCGTCAAGGTCAACCTGGTGCCGTCGAGCACCGACCACGAGGGCGACCTGAAGGTTCGCCTCGCCTCGGGCAACATCCCGGACATCTGGATGACCCACGGCTGGTCCCTGCTGCGTTACGGCAAGTTCCTCATGCCGCTGCAGAACGAGCCCTGGGCCAAGGACCTCGCCCCGGCCCTCAAGCCGGCGATGCTCGGCCCCAACGGCGAGCTGTACGCCATGCCGGTCGACACCGACATCGCGGGCATCCTCTACAACGCCGACGTCCTCGCCGAGGCAGGTTTCCAGCCCGACGACATCAAGACCTGGGACGACTTCAACCGGGCGGCAACCGCGATCAAGGCCAAGGGCAAGACGCCGATCTACGCCGCCGGCAAGGACCAGTGGCCGACCGGACTCTTCGTCGACTGGATCGCCCCGGGGATCTTCAGCGACGCCGAACTGAAGAACATGCAGCAGGGCACGTTCGTCGAGGGCAGCTACACCAAGGTGCTGGACACCGTCGCCGGCTTCCGGGACAAGGGCCTGCTCAACAAGGACTACAGCTCGGCGACCACCGACAACGTGGCGCGCGCCCTGGCCGAGGGCAAGACGGGCTTCAGCTTCCTGATGAACTTCGTCGCCACCTCCGCGTTCGAGTACAAGCAGGATGCCAAGATCGGGTTCATGCCGGTGCCGACTGCCAGCGGTGCGGCGCCGTACCTGATCAGCGGCGAGAAGAACGCCCTGGGAATCCACAAGGACACCAAGAACGCCAAGGCGGCCAAGGACCTGGTGGCCTTCCTCGCCCAGCCGGAGAACCTGACCAAGCTGGCCAAGGCGTCCGGCTCCGCACCCGGCCTGACCAACGCGACGTCCGACCTGGGTGGCCTGCAGGCCAGCTACGACACCTACGTCAAGCCGGGCACCGTACCGACCGTGCCGTACTTCGACCGCGTGTACATGCCCAACGGCGCCTGGGACACGATCGTCAAGACCACCGACGCCGTGGTGACCAAGCAGTCGAGCGTCGCCGACAGCGTCGGCAAGGTCAAGAGCGACTTCGCCAACCTCACCGCGCAGGCCAAGTGACGACATGGTGAACGGGACGATCGATTCGGCGGTGCGTCGCAGGACGGACGCGACGCACCGCCCGACCAGCAGGACTCGGCGCCGGCAACGCGGGACGGTGAACGTCCTCTATCTGCCCGCGGTGGCGCTCCTGCTCGTGTTCACGGTGTATCCGCTGTTCAACGGTATCGGGCTCTCGTTCACCGACTGGGACGGCTACAGCCCCGACCACAACGTGGTCGGAGTGGAGAACTACCAGCGGCTGTTCTCGGACGACACCTTCCGAACGGTGTTCTGGAACACCCTCATCTACGCCGTCGGCAGCACGGTGCTGCAGCAGATCCTCGGTCTCGGGCTGGCCCTCGCGCTGGACCGGCCCATGCGGGCCCGAGGGCTGCTCCGGGCGATCATCTACCTGCCGGTGCTGGTCTCCCCCGTCATCATGGGCACCATCTACTACCTGCTCCTGCAGTACGACAACGGGGCGCTCAACGACATCGTGGTGTCCCTGGGCGGAACGCAGCAGGCGTGGTTGAGCAGCACCAACGGCGCCATCGCCATCATCGTCGTGGTCAACACGATCCAGTTCGTCGGCCTCTCGATGATCATCTATCTGGCGGGACTCCAGTCGATCCCCGGCATGTACTACGAGGCCGCCAGACTCGACGGCGCCGCCGGCTGGGCGCTGTTCCGCCGGATCACCCTGCCGCTGCTGCAACCCGCCTTCGCCACCAGCATCGTGATCAACCTGATCGGCGGGCTGAAGCTCTTCGACGTCATCAAGGTGCTGACCGGCGGCGGCCCGGGTTACTCCACCAACTCGGTGTCCACCTTCATCGGCCTGACGTACTTCAACGCACAGAGCGCCGGCTACGCCGCCGCGATGGGCGTCACCCTGTTCGCCTTGATCATGGCGCTGACCCTGGTGCTCAACAGCGCGCTGAACCGGCGTCGAGTGGAGGCCTGAGCAATGCTGACCCGACACCGACTGTTCCGGACAGCCGCAGGCATCTTCCTGATGTCGTTCGCGGTCATCCAGCTCGTCCCCTTCTATGTCGCTCTCACCACGGCACTGAAACCCAAGAGCGACCTCTCCTCGCAGTGGATGCCGCCCACCGGGCAGATCTACCTGGACAACTTCCGTACGGCCCTGGAGCAGGGCGGGATCCTGCGGGCCATCGGCAACAGCATCGCCGTCACCTCGGTCTCCACCGTGCTGGTGTGCCTGCTCGGCGCACTGGCCGCCTATCCACTGGCCCGGCGTGGCACCTGGGTCAACCGGGCGGTGATGGTGCTGATGATCGGATCGATCATGGTGCCACCGTTGAGTGTGCTCGTGCCGCTCTACTCGATGATGAACCAGCTCGGTGGGGTCAACACCTACTGGGGAATCATCCTGATCCTGGTCACCGGGCAACTGCCGCTGAGTGTCTTCCTCTACACGGCGTTCATCCGGACCGTGCCGACCGCGCTGGAGGAGGCCGCCCGGGTCGACGGCGCCGACACCTTCCGGGTCTTCTTCCGTATCGTCCTGCCGCTGCTCAAGCCCGTCACCGCCACGGTGGCGATCCTGACCGGGGTCTTCATCTGGAACGACTACCAGATGTCGGTCTACATGCTGACCACCGACGAGGTCCGGACCATCGCGCCCGCCATCGGAGCCTTCTTCTCCCAGCAGAGCAGCAACCTCGGGGCAGCCGCCGCCGCGGCACTGATGGCAATGGCTCCGATCCTGCTGGCGTACCTGGTCCTGCAACGGCACTTCATCAAGGGCATGATCGCCGGCGCCGAGAAGTAGTTCATCCACATCCGCGACGAATACAGCGGTCGTCCTGAAACCTCCCTGTCGTCTCCCGAGTGTTCCTCGACGATGCGGTCACGGTCACTCGCATCCGGACCCGACGGGCAACCGCCCCCACCACCGAAGGAGCAAGGTTATGGCTGCAATGACCAGACGACTCGGGGCCCTGACCCTGGGCGTCGCCGTCGTCGGCGGGTTGGCCGTCGCCGGCGTCACCACCGCCAATGCGGAGCAGCAGGAGGCCCTGCCGGTGCCGGCCGCCGCAGCCGCCGCAGCCGGTCAGGTCGGCGTCGCGAACACACCGGCCCTGCCGGCGTCAGCGAAGTCGTCCATCTACGCCGTGCAGGTCGGCGGCAAGACGCCGTCGGTGTACCGGTCGGCGCCGAAGCCGCGGACGTGCCCGTCGACCAACTGTGACGGCGGTGACCACGCCCGGGCGGAGAACCGGTCGTTCAGCTGGTCGTCGTTCTGGTTCGCCGACGGCACCAGGCCCGTGGTCACGGTGACCCGCACCGCCGCCGCCGGACCGGTGACCGACATCAAGGTCCGCGGCACCGGCGACTTCACCGTGGTGAGCCGCAACCTCGCCCAGCGCAAGATCGAGATTCGGGTCAACAAGCCGAAGGCGAAGCTGTCGGTCGAGTTCATCGACAACCGCTACGACACGCTCCGGCAGCTACCGCTGGACGGCATGCTGCTGTTCGCCGACGACACCGAGACCGCCGTCCCCGCACCGTCCCGGACGGCACCGAACACCTACGTGGTCAAGCCGGGTCAATCGTTCGACCGCACGAAGGCCGCTGCCGCGACGACCGTCTTCTTCACCCGCGGCGTGCACGACCTCGGCTACTGGGCGGTGCCCGACTCGGTGCAGCGAGTCCACCTCGCCAACGGCGCCTACGTCCGTGGCGCGGTCGACTCCGCCACGGTGAGCAAGTCGACCCAGGAGGGCTTCACCCTCACCGGCCGTGGCGTCCTCTCCGGCGAACAGTTCAACTGGCGCGCCGACAAGCGCACCGGCGGCGCCACCTCGTGCAGCTACGACTGCTGGGAGCACACCGTCAAGATGGTGCAGCTCGGCACCAACAAGTTCCGCTTCCACGACGTGACCGTGGTCAACGCTCCGCACTGGGTCGTCACCGGCCACCGGGACAACGAGATCACCGCCAAGCCCGGCGACGACGAGTCGCGGTTCACCGGCACCGTCAGCGACGTCAAGGTGCTCGGCAACTGGGGCTGGAACGGCGACGGCATCCCCGCCATGACCGGCACCACCATCAGCGACTCCTTCGTCTCCGCCTTCGACGACGCCTTCAAGCTGTACAGCTCCAACGCCACCATCAAGAACAACACCCTGTGGCAGATGGACAACGGCGCGGTCTTCCAGCTCGGCTGGTTCGCCAAGACCATCTCCAACATCACCGCCACGAACAACACGCTGCTGCACGCCGAATGGACCGGCACCAACTCCAACTGGGGCCTGCTCAACTACCAGGAGGCCGGCGGCTCCGGCACCATCTCCAACCTCACCATCGACGGCACCCGCATCATGGGCCCCACCACTCGTGTCGTCGCCCTCTCCAACACCTCGGCCAGCCAGGCCTTCAGGGGCGTCAAGCTCACCGACACCACCGTCGACAAGCTCTACACCGTCGCCGAGATCAACCAGCTCAGGGGCAACGGGGCCAAGGACCTCCCCCGCAACCTCGTCCGGCAGTCGAAGGCCCCCCTCGAACTGACCATCACGAACCTCAAGATCGGCGGCACCACGATCACCGCCGGCAACGCCACGAGCACGGGCGGCTTCGACATCACCGGCAGCCCCAACCTCACCTTCAACTGATCCACCAGCACCGCAACCGGATCTCCACGCTCGCACCGGCACCCGGGCCGGGTGACCTCGCGGTCACCCGGTCCGGGTGGCGTCGTGCCCCGCTCCCTGCGGAATTCACCCGCTCCGGGTGACGGCACCGAGCGGGTACGCCGTTAGCTTCGGGGGCATGGCGAGTCCGCGTCCCACTCCCGTGGAGCCACTGCCGCACCTGGCGAACACCGAACTGCGACAGGCTCAGGCGCGCGCGCTACCCCCGGAGCTGGGGCCGAACGCGATCGCGCTGGTCAACGGGGCCACCTTCATGTACTCCGACCAGACCGGCGACGTACCGACCACGACCATCGGCGGTCTCGTCCACGCGGACACCCGGCTGCTCAACCGCTGGGAACTGACGCTCAACGGCGCTCGACTGATGACCCTGCGCTCCACCGTGTTGGAGTACTACCTGGGGCAGTTCATCCTGACCCATCCCGCGATGCCGGGTATACCCGCGGACTCCCTGTCCATCCGGCGGCTGCGCCACATCGGGGACGCGATGCACGAACGGGTCGAGATCGAAAGCTTCCTCGGCGATCCGGTCCGGTGCGAGCTGCGCCTGGCCGTGGGGACGGACTTCGCCGACCTGTTCGAGATCAAGTCGGCCGTGACCGACCGTTCGTCCTGGATCCGGCGGGACCACGAGCTGGACGGGAGCGGGCTGTGCTTCCGCTACGAGCGGGAGGGATTTCATGCCGAGAGTCGGCTGCGCGTCGATCCGCCGGCGGACCGGATCGAGGGCGACGAGCTGGTGTGGGACCTGACGCTGGCATGTCGCCGGCCATGGACCCTGGACGCGGAGTTGCTCCTACCGCGCAGCGTCCACGCCGCCCCGTCGGTCCGCGCCGACATCGACGACGTGTTCCACAACCGGGTCGAGCACCCGGCGCGGAACTGGCTCGCCGGCGGCCCGTCGCTGCACAGCGACAACACGACGTTGAATCGGGTGGCGATGCGCTCCCGGTGGGACCTCACCGCGCTGCGCCTGGAGTTCGACGGCGACGGCAAGCGGCTCGCCCTGCCGGCTGCGGGCATGCCGTGGTTCCTCGCCCTCTTCGGACGCGACACGCTGCTCACCGCCTTCCAGACCATCGCCGGAAACCCCCGCCTGGCCAAGGGCGCCCTGCTGGCACTGGCCCAGTCACAGGGCCGTACCTGTGACGACTTCACCGACGAGGAGCCCGGCCGGATCCTGCACGAGGTACGCCACGGCGAACTGACCCGGCGGGGAGCCATGCCCTACCGGCCCTACTACGGCGCGGCCGACGCGACCCAACTCTGGCTGATCCTGCTGTCGGAGTACTGGCGCTGGACCATGGACGACGACTTCGTCCGAGCGCTGCGCGACAACATCACCGCCGCCCTGCACTGGATCGACCACTACGGGGACCGCGACGGGGACGGCTACGTCGAGTACGCGACCCGCTCACCGGAGGGACTGGGCAACCAGTGCTGGCGCGACTCGTCGGACGGTATCCGCTTCGCCGACGGCCGCATGCCTGTCCTGCCCATCGCGACCTGCGAAGTGCAGGGCTACACGTACGACGCCAAACGCCGAATCGCCGATCTGGCCGACGGCCCGCTCGGCGACCCGGAGCTGGCCGCACGGCTCCGCGCCCAGGCCCACGACCTGTACGAGCGCTTCAACCGGGACTTCTGGATCGACGGGAGGGGCGGCTACTACGCGGTGGGCCTCGACGGCGACAAGCACCGGATCGACTCGCTCACCTCCAACCTCGGGCATCTGCTGTGGAGCGGCATCGTCACACCCGATCGGGCCGGGCAGGTCGCCCGCCAACTGACCTCCCCGGCGATGTTCTCGGGCTGGGGCATCCGCACGATGTCCCACGACGACGTGCCGTTCAACCCCATCGGGTACCACCTCGGCACCGTCTGGCCGCACGACAACGCGCTCGCGGTGCTCGGCCTCGTCCGCTACGGCTTCCGGGACGAGGCGAACCGGGTGACCCTGGCGTTGCTCGACGCCGCGGCGGAATTCGACTTCCGCCTGCCCGAGGCACTCAGTGGCTTCGACCGGCAGCGGACCCGGGTCGCCGTCCCGTACCCGACGGCGTGCAGCCCGCAGGCGTGGGCAGCGGCCGTACCCGTGACCCTGGTCCGGGCGATGCTCGGTCTGGACGCCGTCGACGGGCGCCTGGTCGTCGATCCCGAGGTACCGGCGGAGGTCGGACGGCTGCACGTGTCCCGAATCCTGGCCCTCGGCCGCCGCTGGGACATCGAGGCGACCGGCACGACCGGATCGGTCCGACCATCACCCGACTGACCTCTCGGCCGTGCGTGCCCGGGCGGGCTGCCCGGGCACGCACGGCCGCCGGGCCGCGACCACCGTGCGGTCCGCGGTCGGCGCCGCCGCCGCGGCCGGCACGTGGCCGGGTACGCGAGTGGCAACGGGCCGCGGCCGAGCGTCACTCCTGACCGACGGTACGGAACCCGGCGTTGCCCATGGACGAGTCAGGAGTGTTCGACGACCGTGCGGAGTTGCGGTACCTGTTGCAGTACGAGTCGTGGCAGAGGTACGAGCCACCACGCAACACCCGGGTAGAGCCGTGCTCGGGCCCTCGCGGATCGAGCGGCGGCGAGTACGAGTAGTAGTCGGCGGCGTACCAGTCGGCACACCACTCCCAGACGTTGCCGACGGTCTGCCACAGGCCGAAGGAGTTGGCGGCGAAGGACCGCACCGGCGCGGTCGTCAGATAGCCGTCGTCCAGGTCGTTGCGGTGGGGGAACTGCCCCTGCCAGATGTTGGTCTGCCACTGACCGGCGGGGTCGAGCAGGTCGTCACCCCACGGATAGCGGGCACCGGAGAGCAGCCCCCGCGACGCGTACTCCCACTCGGCCTCGGTGGGCAGGCGACGGCCGGCCCACGCACAGTAGGCGACCGCGTCGTTCCAGCTCACATGGACCACTGGATGATCACCGAGACCGTCGAGCGCACTGAGCGGGCCGCCGGGACGACGCCAGTCCGCCCCACGCACGGTGAGCCACCAGGGCGTCCCCGCCGCACGACCGAGGACGTCCTCGTCGCGGGCCGCCACCGCGAGATGGAAGACCGCGCTGAAGCCGAAGGCCTCCGCTTCGGTCCGGTACCCGGTCGCCTCCACGAATCCCGCGAAGTCGGTATTCGTCACCGGGGTGGCGTCGATGGTGAAGGGCCCGACGCGTACCCGGTGAACGGGCTCTTCGCCGTCGCCCCGGTTGCCGTCCCCCCGCGCGTCGCCCATCAGGAACTCGCCACCGGCGAGTGCGACCTGGCTGACCGCATGCCGACCGGGGCCGGTCCGGACCGGCCCCGGCACGGTGGGTTCCAGGGACATCCGCAGCCGGTCCGTCGTCGCACCCGGCGACCGCTGCGGCGAGCAGCAGCTACCGGGGGACGCCCCGGCCTCCGGGCGCTGACGGTCGGCGGTCATACCGACGCCTGCCCGCCGCGATCGCCGTCGACCAGGTGGGCCGGACCCGCCACCGCATGCCGGCCGGTCCGATCGAGGGTATGACGGTGATCCTCCCGTCGGCCACCAGCGGCCACGCTCATCGCCATCGCTCCTGCATAGCTGGCCTCGTCCAGTCCGCTCAGGGTGGGGTCGTAGGCGACGTCGCCGACGTCGTACATCGAGGTCATCCAGTGGTAGAAGTTGTCGCCACGATCCCGCAGCACATCGTAGAGGCGACGCATCATTCGACTGCGGACCGGCGTCATCTCGGGGTGGCCGTAGATGTTGTTCAACTCGTCCGGGTCGGTGATGAGGTCGTACAGCTCGTTCGTCGAGTCCGGGTTGACCACCAGCTTGTACCGGTCCTCCCGCAACATCCGCTGCGGATAGGGGAAGTGGTGCCCGTGGAACTCGCAGACGATGTCGTCGTCCCACGTCACCGGCTCACCGCTGGTGAGCGGAAGCAGACTACGCGAGTCCACCGCCGGCGCCGGATCGACGCCGGCGAGTTCGAGGATGGTCGCCGTACAGTCCAGCAGGCTGACGAACTCGTCCCGCACGACGCCGGCCGGCTGCCCTGGGACGCGGAGCAGGCCCGGGGTCCGGTAGATGTCCTCGTACATCGCCGGGCCCTTGTCGTGCAGCCGGTGCGCGCCGGTGAACTCGCCGTGGTCGCAGGTGAAGAAGACGGCGGTGTCGTCGGTGAGGCCGAGCCGGTCCATGGCGTCCATCACCCGACCGACCTGCTCGTCGATCAGTGCGACATACCCCCAGTAGACCGCGATCAGCTTCCGGGTCACCTCGATCGGCATGGTGTCGAACGTCCAGTGCGCGCTGTAGTTGCGCTGTACGGGCGGCTTGCCGTGGAAGGTCTCCGCGATCGACTTCGGCAGCTCCACCAGTTGCGGGTCGAACATGTCGAAGTAGGCGTCCGGGATGATGTAGGGCAGGTGCGGACCGAAGAAGTTCAGCTCCAGGAAGAACGGCCTCCCGCTCTCCCGGGCGTCCGCGGCGTAGCGCTCCAGCATCTCGATCGCCCGCGTGGCGAGGTAGTACTCGAACGTCGCTTCCACGGGCTGGTGCAGGCGCGCGGCGAGCAGGTTGCCCGGCCCGCCGTTGGGCAGCACGCCCCGGACCCGGTCGCTGATCTCGTACGGCGGCAGGTCGTGCTTGTCGAGATAGGCGAGGTAGTCCTGGTGCTCGACGGGGTTGTGCCAGCCGGGCAGGTCCGGGCCGTCGAACCCGAAGTCGGCGGCGCGCTTGCGATGCCCGACATGCCACTTGCCGATCAGCCCGCAGTTGTAGCCCTTCTCCCGCAACGCCTGCGAGAAGGTGAACTGCCCGTCCGGCAGGTCCTCGATGTAGCCGACGTTGCGTTCGTGGTTCGCCAACAGCCGGTGCCGGAAGGGCGCCTGGCCGGTGAGCAGGCTCGCCCGAGCGGGCGTGCAGATCGCGGTCGGGGTGTACCAGCGGTCGAAGCGGGTGCCGGATCGCGCCAGTGCGTCGAGGGCCGGGGTCGCCGCGAGCTGGTTGCCGTACGCGCCGAGCGTGTCCACCCGGTGCTGGTCGGTCATCAGGAAGAGGATGTTGCGAGGATCGGTCACTTGCTGGCCGCCGTGAAGAGGTCGCCGGTGTAGTACGTGCCGGGGTCGACCGGCGAGGTCAGCTTGCCGGCCTGGACGAAGTAGTCGTTCATGCCGGTCAGCCACTTGCCGATGGTGCCGTCGGTGGTCTTCTGGTCCAGTTCCGCCAGGGACAGCACCTGGGAGTTCGCGGCGTCGGCCTGCACCTTCGCCACATCGATCTTCAGCATCTTGGCGGTGTACTCGATCGTCTTGTCGGGGTTCTGGCTGCGGAACTCGATCGCGTCGCGCAGCGCGGCGATCACCTTCTCGGCCTTGCCACGGTCCTTGTCCACCACGTCGTTGCCGGCCACGAAGGCGGTGGGGAAGGAGACCGTGTCGGCGAAGTCGGTGTTCTTCGCGAGCTCCACGAGGTTCGGAACCTGCTGCTTGATGGTGGCGGTGGCGGGGTACCAGAATCCGGCCGCGTCGATCTTCTTCGACACGAACGCCGACACGATGGTCGACGGGTCCATCGGGACCACCTCGACGTCCTGCTTGGTCATGCCCGCCTGCTTCAGCGCGAGGGTGAGGATCATGTCCCCGGAGGTGCCTTCCGGCACGCCGACCTTCTTGCCGCGCAGGGCCTCGACGGAGGTGATCCCGGGCTGCGCGATGACCCGGTCGGCGTTGCCGAGGGTGTTGATCGCGACGACCTTCGCCTTGCCGGAGGCGGGCAGCCACATCGCGCCGGGACCGATGTAGCCGAAGTCCAGGTCGCCGGCGCCCAGGGCCTGGATCTGCAGCGGCCCGTTGGTGAACACCGGCGTCTCGACCTTGAGGCCGTGCTTCTTCCAGATCCCTTCCTGTTCGGCGACGGCGAGCAGGCTGGCGCCGTTGTAGTCGCCGATGTAGCCGAACCGGACGTTCGTCGTACCGTTCGCGTCGTCGCCGGACTCCGCGCCCGAGCATCCGGTCGCGGCGAGCGCGACGGCTGTGACGGCGGCGATGCCGAAAGATCTCCTGGTGAGCTTCATGATGTGCTCCTCTTCGAGGTCAGGGGGTGTTGGTGAGGTCGGCGCCGGCCGGCTGGCCCGGGTCCTGGTGGTAGACGGCCTGCCAGACCCGGTTGCGCAGGGCGGCGAACTCCGGGCTGAACCGGACCTCCTCGGTGCGGGGGTACGGAAGATCCACGTCGATGACGTCGAAGATCCGGCCGGGTCGGGCGGCCATCACGACCACCCGGTTCGCGAGGAACACCGCCTCGTCGACGTCGTGCGTGATGAACACGACCGTCCGCCGGTCCTGGCTCCACGTGGCCAGCAGCTGTTCCTGGAGCTTCACCCGGGTCAGCGCGTCGAGCGCACCGAACGGCTCGTCCATCAGCAGGATCGAGGGATTGACCGCGTACGCCCGGGCGATGGCGCAGCGCTGCTTCATGCCGCCGGAGAGCGTCTTGGGCAGCGAGTCGGCGAAGTGGTCGAGCCCGACCATCTGGATGAAGTGCTCGGCCCGAGCCCGTCGTTCCGCCTTGGGCACCCGCGCCGTCTTGAGCCCGAACTCCACGTTCTGGCGTACCGTCAGCCACGGGAACAGCGCGTACTGCTGGAAGATGACGCCGCGCTCCGGGCCGGGGCCACGAACCGCAACGCCGTCGACGAGCGCCGTACCGGCAGAGGGCTCGTCGAGCCCGGCGAGGATGTTCATCAGGGTGCTCTTGCCGCACCCGGACGGTCCGACGAGGGTGACGAACTCGTTGTCGTCGATGTCGAGCGAGACACCACCGAGGGCCACGAACTCCTCCCGGCCCACCTGGTAGGTCCGGCGGACGTCACGGACGGAGATCTTGCTGGAGACTGCCGTGTCTGTCATCGCCGCTCCTGCCAACCGGTGAGTTTGTTTCCGGCCAGCAGCAGCAGCCGGTCCATGATGAGGCCGAGCACCCCGATGCAGACGATGCCGACGAAGATGGTCGGCAGGTCGTAGTACAACTGCGCGGTCTGCATCCGATGCCCGAGCCCTTCCTGAGCAGCGAGCAACTCGGCCGCGACGAGAGTCGCCCACGCCGAGCCGAGACCGACCCGCATGCCGACGAGGATGAACGGGGTGGACGCGGGCACGACCACTCGCAGGAAGATCGCACCGTCCCGGGCGCCGAGAACCTGCGCCGCGTTGATCAACGTCCGGTCGACGCTGACCACGCCCTGGAAGGTCGAGATCACGCACGCCAGGAAGGCCGCCAGGATGATCACGAAGATCTTCGGGGTCTCTCCGATGCCCATGAGCACCAGTACCAACGGCAGGATGGCCAGCGGGGGAATCGTCCGGAAGAACTGCACCCACGGTTCGAACAACGCTCGGGCTGTGGCGTACCAGCCCATCAGGAAGCCCACCAGGATCGCCGCGACGGACCCGATCAGGAAGCCGGCCAGCACCCGGCCGAGGCTGGCCAGCACGTCGGTCTGCAGGGTGCCGTCGGCGAGCAGCTTCACCGCGGCGGACACGACCTCCGGCGGGGTCGGGAACTGGAAGCCCGCCAGTGCCAGCGACCACCAGACACCGATGCCGAGCAGAATCGACACCACGTTGAGCGCCAGCATGGTACGACTGCGACCGGACCGACCGACTCGCCTGGACGTCTTCCGGGAGGGGCTCTCGGGGGTCGCCGGCGTCCCTTGCTCGGCGACCGGCAGAGTGTCGGTGTTCATGACCGGCACCGCGCACCTCCCACCCTGACGACGGGACCAGCCATGTTGTGCTCCTTCGTGGTCGACGTCCGGCCACCTGACGGGGCGCGGACGGCCTCTGGATAGCTCTTCAGAAGGGGTGACTCGTGGAACAGCGCCGCCACGGCGCCGAGGGCGCCGCCCTCGTCGCGGAGCACGGCGGCACGGACGACCGGAGCCATCTCCGGCTGCCAGGACAGTTCGTACGTGATGGTCGCCGCCACCTGCTGCACGAGCGCCGGTGAGACATCGACGATCTCGCCACTGACCACGACCTCGCTCGGGTTGAGCGTCATGGCCGCGGCGCCCAGGACACGCCCGATCACCGCGCCGGTGTCGCGCAGCACCCGCTCGACCCCGGGATGCGCGATCGCCACCGCGGTCCGCAGCTCGTCGATCGTCTGGACCTGGGCGCCCTCGGCACGACAACGCGCGAGGATGGCCGGGGCCGACGCGAAGGTCTCGACACAGCCCCGCTTGCCGCATCGGCATGCCGCCGTGCCGGCCTCGGCCACCGTGACGTGCCCGAGTTCCCCCGCGAAACTCGTGGCGCCGCGTACCAGGCGGCCGTCGACGACGAGGCTTCCGCCGACGCCGTCGGACAGCCGGAGATAGATCAGGTTGTTCACGGTGTCGGGGTGGGAGTGCAGCGCCTCGGCGAGTCCGGCGAACCGGACGTTGTTGTCCACGATGACCGATGCGTGGAAGCGGTCGGCGAACGACTCGGCCACCCCGTCCGCCCAGGAACGGTCGCCCCATCCGGGCACCCCGACCCCGACGGCCTGCAGCGCCCCGTAGTGCACCCGGCGGTCCACCTGCAGGCGTTCGACCAGAGCGAAAGCGGCCGACAGTCGTTCGGGCCACTGCGCCGACTCGGGGTATCGCGCGGTGCCGGTGGCGATGATCTCGTGGGCGGCGTCGGCGACCGCCACGTTCACCCGCCGGTGGCCGAAGTCCACCCCCATGTACTGACCCGAGCCGGGATCGATGGCGAGGCGCTCGGCGGGACGGCCGCTGCCCGCGCGCTCGTTCGCGTCCGTGTCGACGACCGTGATCGCGCCGCGACCGAGCAGGTCGGTGGTGATCTCCGAGACCGTCGTGCGGGACAGTCCGACACGCCTGGCGATCTCCCCACGGCTGAGCGCGCCGAAGCGTTGAAGAATCCGCAGGACGCGTTCCTCGTGCGAGCGGCGGACCAGTGTGTGAGCTCCGCTGGTTGTTGACACGATGCGAACGCTAGGTTTCCAGATTTTTTCCGTCAACGCCCCGACAGAAAAGAGCGCGATTTCTGTCGCGTCACTGCAGAAGTCGATTCGACCGGGTGGCTCACCGGCTCTGACCAGTGGCGATACTGGCGCCGGAGCAGACCGGCTCAGCCCGCGACCGGCGAGGCGCCGCGCCGTGAGGACGCGTCGACGAACGGCACCGAAGAGCACCGGACGGGCGACGAGGGGGCGGGGACGCCTGCCGGCCGGGAGCGGACGGCACCCCGACGGCGGGACGTGCGCCCTCAGCCCAGCAGGACGTAGAACAACGCGCCGCCCCCGGTGAGCACCGTCAGGACCGTGCCTGCGACGGGTAGCGCCGGCCCGGGCAGCGGCACGCCGGCGGCCGCCCGGCGACCGGCCGATCGGTAACGGCGGGCCGCAGCGACGGCCACGGCCGTCGTCGACACCGCGCCGGCGACAGCCATCCCCACAGCGAGGAGGAGGTGACGTTCCGCCAGCACGCGTATCAGCACAGCCAGCAGCCCGCAGGTCGACAACGAGGTCCGCGACCAGGCCAGCGCCGTGCGCTCGGGCTGGGCGCCGGCATCCCACAGCTGACGCGCGGTCACCACACCATCGCCACGACGATCACCACTCCGGTGACCACCACGCCGGCCACCACCGGCAGCGCCGGAAGGGCGGGTAGCGGGCGCCCCCGTCGCAACGCCCGCTCGCTGTACGCCCACCGTCCGAGCGCCTGCACCGACGCGACCAGTCCGAGGACCACGAAGAGGGCCGCCACGGCCCGTCCTGCCGCGCCATCGTCGAGGGCGCGTATCGCCACACCGGCCACGATCAGGGCCAACGAGGTCCGGATCCAGGCCAGGAACGTGCGCTCGTTGGCGAAGGTGAAACGCGGGTCGGGCTCCGAGCCGGTGCGGTACACCCACCGGGGCCGCCGCCGATCCGACGGGACGGGCAGCTCCTGTCCGTTCGAACCGTGCGTCGACATCTGCCGCCCAACAACCGGGTACGGGCCCGATGAACAGGCCGAAGGGGTGGAGTCATGACCAACGGAGGCAGGGGCGCCGCGCGCGACGGCCATCAGGTGACCACCGAAAGCCGGCGGTCACCTGACGTCGGCGCAGGGCGTCCGGGCAACCGTGGGGCTCGTCGTGCCGGAGGTGTTCAGTCGCCTGCCTGGTGGCCCGGCCTGCGGCGCTGGACGTACAGCCGGTTGCCCTGCGGGCCGGTCCACTCCAGTCGCACGATGCCCGGCACGGCGGCGTCCGCGATCCGCGACGGATCGGACCAGTAGCCGAAGTTGGGATTGCGGAAGAACGTCGCCCACGGCCGTCCACCGGCATCGGTGAAGAAGTTGTTGTGCCCGGCACCGACCCCCGCCGTCCAGCGCTCGGAGTACGGTCCCTCCAACCGGTCCGCGACCGCGACGATCGCGTCGTACTGGTACTGCACCCGGCCGGGACCCGGCGGGTCGTACGCGTAGCGCGTGGTGCCGTCGGGCTGGGTCGACGTACGGTCCCAGGCGGCGTGCAGGAGGTAGTACCTCCCCTGGAACTTGTACACGTACGCGCCCTCAAGGTACGGCTCGGGGGTGTAGGGCGTCTGCTGGAAGGTCGGGAGGTTCGTCGTCGGGACGATGTCCTCCATGTCGTCGCGGAACTTCGCGTACAGGTCGTTGTGCAACACGAGCCACGCGTCGTCACCCTCGGTGTAGAGGCTGCCGTCGATGTGGTGGTAGGCGCCGGGCTTGATGAACTTGGGCCCGCCCTTGAACGACTCACCGAAGGGCTTGTCCAGGTTGCCCTGGACGAGCCGGTACGGTCCCTCGACCCCACCTTCGCTGACGAGCAGGAAGGAGCCGACCTTCTGCGAGTGGTCGCCCATGCAGGCGGCGATGTACCACCGACCACGGAAGTAGTGCACCTCCGGGGCCCACGCCTCACCGCGCTTGCCGAACTCCTCGTCGTACCAGTACTGCTGCCACGGTGCGACGACCGTGCGTCCCGGACGGTTCTCCCCGACGAACTCCGGCGACCACACCTTGCCCTTCTCCACCCCCGGCCGGATACCGGTGGTGTCGACCAGCTTCCACGGACCCTTCAGGCTCGGGGCCACCCACACGAAGATCCCGTCGTTCCACGGCGCGGCCTTGTCCAACCCGACCGCCCGGGTCGTCCCCGTGGCGACGTACACCGGCCGACCCTTGACCCGGAAGCAGTTGACATAGGTGTCGCGGATCCAGACCCGCCCCAACTCCTCGTCCCGCGGACGCAACTCCAGCGGCAGGATGAACGAGTTGTCCTCCCGCGGCCACAGATCCCACCGGACGTCCGCAAGACCATACGGCTGCGGATCCGGCCAGTTCGACGGATACGGACGCATCGAGCCTCCCTCCGGCGACGGCGGCGCAACCGCTCCCGCCGCGGTCGCCGGCAGCGCCGCCACACTGAGAACCCCCGCGACACCGGCCAACAGAGATCGTCGATCGATATGCGACTTGTTGCCGAATCCGGTCATCGTGCACACCCTTCATCGTTGCGCAGAGCATGATCCATGCCTGCGGCAGACAATAGGGGGACTCATTCCGACATTGAACAGCCGACAGAAAAGTTCGGACGGGAACGACGGATCGGTCACCGAACGCCACCAGGGCGCGATCATGCGTTGTCGCGGCAGGGCGGCGGACTCCACCGCCCTGCCGCGTCACCCTGGGCTCACCTGCAGTCAGGAGCCAACTGCACATCGCGGAAGTCGTCGATCCACGCATAACCGAGCCCGGCCAGTCCGTTCGGCGCGGGCTGCACCGTGTACGGCGCGAAGATGCTGTTGAGCAGCCACGGCGTCTTGTCGGGGCCGAAGTCCTGCACCATCGGGATGTCCTGCCGGAAACCGTAGCCGGCCATCGCCAACCGACCGGTGGCCCGGAACGCCTGCATCTGGTCGCGAATGTAGTGCCGCTGACTCTCGAACCACGGGCTGCTGGCCAGGAAGTCATTCCATTGCTGCTGGGAAAAAGGCTGTGCGATGGCTTCCCGGATCACCTGCCACACCACCGTTCCGGCGGGGAACCCGTAGCGCTCGGCGAATTGCGGCGAAACGGGGTCGCTCAGGTGCTCCTTCCAATACCAGACGAGGGAGAACTCCGTGGCCAGGAACTTCTGATCGGGTCGCAGCCGGGGAAGCACGTAGTCGAGGAAGGGCTGGACGGCCGCCCGGTCCGGCACGTGCGGGTGGATGTCGACGCCCTGGAGGTCGGGCGTCTCCCGGACGAACCGCATCCAGCGCTCCACCGCTGGCGTACGACGCGCCGGCAGATCGAGACGGTTGAGCGCGCCCATGTAGAGCCGTGTCTTGCAGTCCGGCCCGCAGTGCGCCCGGCGGTAGGCGATGATCCGCTCGGCGACGGCTTCGTAGAACTCGTTCAGGACATCGGTACGGTCCTGCGGGCGGCTCTCGATGAACGGCTCGTTACCGATCACCAGTATGTCCACCCGGCCCATGACGACCGGCAGGACCCGGTCCAGGCGGGCCAGTTCGGTGGCCATCGCGGCACTGCCGACCGCCGGCATCTCCGCCGCGGAGAGGGGGAACTTCAAGCCGAGGGTCGTGCCGTATCCTCGCCGCGAGGCGTCCAGCACCCCACGGAGCGTGGGGGTGCTCGCGGGATCGACGCCGTCCGCGTCCGGCATCGTGAAGAACGCCCGGATCCAGGTCGCCCGAGCGGCTTGCAGCTCCCGGTAGTTGAGGCTGCCGAGGTCCTGATTGAAGTTCGCACCGAGAACACCGTCGGCGGCGTGTGGCCGGGTCATGGAACCGCTGGGCACAGTGCCGCGGGGAGCGCCGTGCACGACCGGTGGCGCCACGCCCAACGCGAGCCCGACCGTCACGGCGGTGATGGGTAGCAGTCGTCTCAGCATGTGTTCCTCCTTCGTGGTTGCCGGCCGCGCCGGTCGATTGCCTTCCGGGTCATGGGAGCCATGTCGCCCGTCAACCGCCGAGCAGGTGACCGCGGTTGCGGCGCTCGACGTACAGGCGGTTGCCCTCCGGGCCGGTCCATTCCAGCCGCACCACACCGGCCACCGCGGAGTCGTCGACGCGCGCCGGGTCGGCCCAGTAGCCGCCGGCGGGATTACGGAAGAACGTCGCCCACAGGTGGCCGCTGCGATCCATGAAGAAGTTGTTGTGCCCGATGCCCACACCCGCGGTGTACCGCTCGGAGTACGGCCCCTCGAAGTTGTCCGAGACGGCGACGATCACGTCGTACTGGAACCGCTCCTGGGCGGAGCCGGGCAGGTAGGTGTACCCGGTGCTCCCGTCGGGATCGGTCGACGTCTTGCTCCACGCGGCGTGCAGCAGGTGATACCGCCCCTGGTACTTGAACACGTACGCGCCTTCGAGGTACGGCTCCGGCGTATAGGGCGTCTGCTGGAACGTCGGGAGGTTCGTCGTCGGGACGATGTCCTCCATGTCGTCGCGGAACTTGGCGTACAGGTCGTTGTGCAGCACGAGCCACGCGTCGTCGCCCTCGGTGTACAGGCTGCCGTCGATGTGGTACTTCGGTTCCTTCTTGACGGGATCGCCGAAGGGCTTGTCGAGGTTGCCCTCGGCGAGCCGGTACGGGCCCTCGACCCCGCCCTCACTGATGAGCAGGAACGAACCCGACTTCAACGCGTCACCACCCGTGCAGGCGACGACGTACCACGTACCGCGGAAGTAGTGCACCTCCGGAGCCCAGGTCTGGCCGCGTCTGCGGGCCTGCCCGTCGTACCAGTGCTCCTGCCACGGCGCGACGACCGTGCGTCCCGGCCGGTTCTCGCCGACGAACTCCGGTGACCAGACCTTGCCCTTCTCCGCCTCCGGCCGGATGCCCGTGGTGTCCGCCAACCTCCACGGTCCCTTCAGGCTCGGGGCCACCCACACGAAGATCCCGTCGTTCCACGGCGCGGCCTTGTCCAGCCCGGGCACCCGACTGGTGCCCGTGGCGACGTAGACCGGCCGACCATCGACCACGAAGCAGTTGACATAGGTGTCCCGGATCCAGACCCGACCCAACTCCTCGTCGCGGGGCCGCAACTCCAGCGGCAGGATGAACGAGTTGTCCTCCCGCGGCCACAGATCCCACCGGGCATCCGCAAGACCGTACGGCTGTGGATCCGGCCAGTTCGACGGATACCGCCGCATCGACGCGCCCTCCCCGGAAGCGGGCAGGGTCGCCTCCGACAAGAGCGCCGCCTGCGCAGCGGACGCCGGCAGCGCAGCCACACCTACAAGACCCGCGGCACCGGCCAAGAAGGACCGCCGCCCGATTTGCATCCGGTCAAAGGAACTCATCTGTCAGGCCTTTCTTTCGGCAAAGACGCCAGTGTGCTGTCTTGGGACGCCACGTTAGTGAGAGTCATTCCGACAATGAACGGACGACAAAAAGGTTTCTGCACTCCCGGACAGTCACGCTCCGACCGGGCCTTTCCGCCGTCCTCCGGCGAGCCTCGTTCTGCCTCAGTCGCAGGACCACACCGTTCAGCCTGACGGCCTCGACCTGCGGCCGCCCCGGCCCTTCTCGCCCATGCCGAACAGACCGAGTTCCGGTGAAACCCGCAGGCCCCCTGCGGAGTGTTCCTCCACAGCCCTCGCCTCGCCCCGGCTGCGGCGGAAGCGCCTCCTCCGAGGGCAGCGGAGAGATCGCGGCGACCCGGGGAGCGCCTCGACGTTCCGTTGGGCTACCACATCATCACTTACAGTGCATTTACTGGCATTTCTCGCAAATAGGTGAACCGTTGCCCTGCCGACCCCGTATCCCTCACTGATCGAGGACCTCGCCGGGCCGCCTGTGCCGGAGCGGCACGACGAACTTGGGGTCCTCACCGCACGCCACGAAGGCTGCGCGCGACGCGTTCGTCGCACGGCCGGCGGTCGACCAAAGGAGAGGTGCATGGCCAGGGGTACGCGGAACACTGCCGTCCTCAAGCTCGGCGGGGTGGGCGCCCTCGCGGCGCTGCTGCTCGGCGCGGGACTGCAGCTGGCATCGGCCGACGAGAGCGGCAGCACGACCCCGGTGTCGGTGGTCTGCCCGACCGTCGACGACAAGCTCGGTGCGGTGCCGGCAGCCGCGCAGGAGGGGGTGGACCGCGAGCTGCAGAACCTGCAGAAGCAGATCGCCAACGTCAACGAGCGACTGGCGCGCGAGCCGAAGGCCGCGCAGAACCAGCTCAACGACATCGCCGGCAAGCGCCGCGCGGTCCTCGACCGGATCAGCCAGAACATCACCCGGGTCGGCGGCACCGCGCCGGCCGGGCTCCAGGGCCTGGCGACCTGCGCGCTGGCCGGCGCGGGCGGCGGCGGGGCCGAGGGCGGGGGCGCCGAGGGTGGTGGTGTGGTCGCCCCGCCGGCCGACGTTCAGACCGTGAACTGCCCGACCGTACGCGACAAGCTGCCGGAGGTGCCGGCCGCCGCGGTCGCCGGCGTGGAGAAGGAACTGGCCAACCTGGACGAGGAGATCGCCCGGCAGAACGAGCGGCTGGCGAAGCTCGCGGTCAAGCCGGAGGGCGGGCCGAACTTCATCCAGAACGCCATCCTCGGCCCGCTGAAGAACAAGCGTGTCGCCGTGCTCAACCGGATCGCCACCAACATCGGCCGGGTCAACGGCAACCGCCCCGACGACCTGGTCAACCTGGCCGAGTGCACCCTCAACTCGCCCGGCGCGCCGAGCGCCGGCAACGGCGAGGCCGGTGCGGGCGGCGCCGAGGGTGACGTGGCCGCTCCGGGCCAGGCGCAGACGGTCAACTGCCCGGACGTGCAGCTGCCGGAGATCCCGGCTGCGGCCGCCGCTCAGGTGCAGGCCGAACTGGCCACCCTGGACAAGCAGATCGACGAGGCCAACGCCCGCCTCGCCCGGCAGGCCGCCGACCCCCAGGGCGGGCCCAACTTCGTCGACAATGCGATCCTCAACCCGCTGAAGAGCAAGCGTGGTGCGGCACTCGACCGGATCGAGATCGCCTTCAACCGGATCGGCGCGCCGCGTCCGAACCTGGACAGCCTCGCCACCTGCACGCTGAACTGACCGACACGACACGACACGTACGGCCCGGCGGAGTGCTCCGCCGGGCCGTACCGGTGTCCGGGCGGGCGGGCGACCGCCGCGAGCCGTCAACCGCGCGACCGCCGACGGCGACCTGGGACGCCGCCGCTCAGAGGACGCCGGTGAGCCGGCCCCGCCAGCCGGCGAGCACCTCCCCCGGATCGGTGTCCAGCACCCGCTCCAGCAGGGTCGCGTAGACGTCGCGGAAGTCGGTGGTGAACTTCAGGTCACCGTCGTCGAGGTCGGTCAGGCTCGGCGGCTCACCGTACTGTCCGCCGCGGACCGCCGTGCCGAGCAGCAGCATGTCGGAGGCGGTGCCGTGGTCGGTGCCGTCGGAGGCGTTGGCGCGGACCCGGCGGCCGAACTCCGAGTGGACGGCCACCACCACCCGGCGACCCGCGTCGGTGCGCGCCATCCGGTCGGCGAACCGGGTCAGCGCCCGGTCGACCTGACCGAGCAGCACCTGCTGCAACTGCTTCTCGTCGGCGTGCGTGTCGAAGCCGCCCAGCGAGACCGAGAAGACCCGGGTCGCGACCCCGGCCTCGACGCACTGCGCGACCAGGTCGAGCTGCGCGTCGAGCGGGGTGCTCGCCCCACCGGTCGCGGTGGCGGCCGGCGTCTCCGCGTCGTCCTCCGGCTCCTCGGCGGCGGCCGCGTCGCGGACCTGACGGATCATCGTGTCGACGGAGCGCAGGTCGGCGAAGCAGGCCGCGGCGCGGGCCCGGGCCGGCGACTCGTCCGGCGCGGCGGTGGCGAAGGCGGTCAGCGCCGACTCGGGCAGGCCCTTCGCGGACGTCCGGCCGGTCACCGGCACCGAGGCGCCCGCGCCCCGCTCACCGGCCAGCAGCGGTGGCAGCGCGGGTTCGAAGGACACCGCGAGGCGGGGGTCGCCGCCGGCCCGGTCGAGCCAGCGGCCCAGCCACCCCGTCGAGCCGGGACGCTCCGGCTGGGCGGTCTGCCAGATGTCCATCGAGCGGAAGTGGCTGCGGTCCGGCCGGGGGTAGCCGACGCCGCGCACCACCGCCAGCCGTCCCTCGCCGTGCAGCCGGTGCAGGCCGCTCAGGGCGGGGTTGAGGCCGACCTCGTCGTCGAGCCGTTTCACCTCCTCGGCCGGGTACGCGAGGTCGGGTCGGGCGTCGTGGTAGGCCGGGTCGGCGTACGGGATGACGGTGTTCAGGCCGTCGTTGCCGCCGTAGAGCGTGACCAGGACCAGGGTGCGGGCCTGCGGGTCGCGATCGCCCGCGGTGGCGAGCAGGTCGTCCAGGCGGTACGCCGCCGCGCCGGCGGCGAGCGCGGTCGCGCCGACCACGCCGCTGGCCACCAGGAACCGCCGTCGGGTCAGGATGTCCACGGATCTCTCCTCCTCAGCTGACCGCGTACTCGGGACTGACCAGGCCGGCCACGATCAGCCGGCGCGGCTCGCGGGCCAGCGGGGTCAGGGCGGCCCTGGTCCGCTCGCTCCACCGGTCGACCACGAGCAGCCGGGCCAGCGCGTCGGGCCGGCCGGCCGGCGGCGCGGCGGTCAGCCGGGCCAGCACGGTGGGCGCGGTCGCGGCGGCGAGCACGTCGGCGGTGCGCAGCCGGGCCTGCAACGACGAGGTGGTCAGCCAGGCGGTGCCGGCCGGCCAGCCGCCGACGCTCGGTGGGCGCAGCGGCACCTGGTCGAGGGCGTTCAGCCCGGCCAGCAGCCGCCGCCGGTCCTTGTCGGGCAGCGCCGCCGGCCGTACGCCGAGCTGCCGCGCCGCGCCGACGAGCCACTCGACGGGCTGCTTGACCAGGGTGTCGCGGGTCTGCGCGAAGGCCGGCGCGGTGAAGATGCGGCGCAGCGTGGCCGTCGTGTCGGGGCCGGCGAGGTCCTCCGGCGCGGGCAGGTGCGTCCCGGCGAAGCGGAACCAGAGCCGGCCGGCGACGAACCGGGCGGCCTCCGGTCGTTCGGCCAGCAGCCGGGCGTACGAGCCGGCGTCGAACGCGGCCCGGCGGCCGAGGATCGTCTTCGGGCCGGGGTCGTGCCGTCCCGGTTGGACGCGGGCCGTGCCGGTGCGCCGGTCGACCACCCAGCCGGTGAGGGCCCGGGCGCCCTCCTTGACGTCGGCCTCGCTGTAGCCGCCACCGACGCCCAGGGTGAACAGCTCCATCAGCTCGCGGGCCAGGTTCTCGTTCGGGGCGGCGCGGGTGTTCTTCTGGCCGTCGAGCCAGAGGATCAGGGCCGGGTCCCGGACCATGGCGTCCACCAGCGGTGGCAGCGGGCCCCGCCCGTGGCGGCGCAGTGTCTGCAACTGCCGCGCCATCAGCGGGGCCGACCGGACCTTCTGCACGCTGGTCGCCCAGTGGCCGTGCCAGAAGAAGAGCAACTTCTCGTCGAGCTGGTGCTCGGCGGCGACCATCCGGGACAGCCACCACCCGGTCAGCGTGCTCACCTGTTCACGGCGTTCCTTGTTGGCCTGCTGTCGCTGCTCCCGGCCGGCGCCCCTGCCGAGCCGCGCGGCGGGGTCGGGGCCCAGGTCCGGGATCGGGGTGGCGGCCGCGCCACGGTCCGGGCCGTCCGGGTCGAGCAGCCGGTCGAGGGTACCGGCCACGCCGTCGCGCTGCGCCCGGTCCACCTCCTCGGCGGTGGGCCCGAACGTCGCCCGGCGCAGCAGGTGCGCCACCGCTTCGCGCTCCGTCATGTGCACCGACGCTAGTGCGGCAATGTTCGACGACGGTAAGGGCGGGATGTGGATCGCGTCCGGCTCCACCCCTTGCGTCCGGGCCGGTGGGCCGCTAAATCTCTACCGGGCCGAGTTCACCACCGACGTGTCAGTCCTGTGCGGCGGCGACGGCGGCTCGGCGATCTGCGTTGGCCACGGCACGTTTCTCACCTAGCTCACCTACGCCGCCGCATACCGCAACCCCGACCTGGCAGAGTCGGTACACGACGGCGGCCTTACCGGAGAAACTCCCGTGCGTCCCGTCCTGGCAATACCGATCGGATAACCGCGTCTGCGGCAACGCGCCGCTCGCACGCCAAGGCGGTGACCCATGTTGTCGCCCGAGGTGATGACCGCGATTAGGTAGGTCTTGCTTGCGCAGCGGGCATGTCGGGTCGTGGTCACGAGCGGCCCCAGCGACGGACCAGCCGCCGGTGGTTATAGGTCGTCAGGCCAGGAGAGGGCGTCGAGGCTCTTGCCGTGGCCGCGGGGGCAGGTGCTGTATCCGCTGTTGGAGACGTTCCAGTGCTGTTGGCAGTAGGGTGCGTCGCACGGCCCGCAGAATCCGGCGTCGTCATGGAAGCCGGCTGTTCTCATCACGGTGTATCGGTACGGCTCGGCGAAGGCGCTGGCGATTCTCGTCGCTTGTGCCAGGTCGATCGGTTGGCCGTGGCCGTTGCCGGCCACCACGCCGGAGAAGATCAGCCACCACTGTTGGTCGCCGTGACGGTGGCGGGCGTTGTCGTAGGCGTTGCGTCGCTGCGGTGGCCAGCGCTGCCAGTCGGCGGGCTTCGCACCGGGTGCGACGAGTTCGACGTGCGATGAGGGTCGCCCGCACACCGTGCAGGGAGGGTTGGCTACGAGCGCTTGCGGCATGTTTGCATCCTTTCTCAGCGCGGTTCCGGGCGGCCGGCAGCGGGCGCCAGACGAGGCCGTCGGGTTGGTCGGGCTGGATGGTTCCCAGCGGCGCTGCGGGGCGTCGATGAGGTTGGTGGTCATCGCTTCGGTGAGTGGCTGTAGATGCTGCGGACGCCGGCGAGGCGGTGTCCGCGGCGGCAGGCTTGGGCGATCTCGGGGATGCCGTCTTCGGCTGCCGCTATCGTCTTTCCGGTGATCGGCAGTTGTGATCTCCGCGGCGAACTTGCCAGGGGCGTTCGGGACGCCGCTGGTACGTGGCGGTTCATCCGGCTCTTTGCCACGCACGACACGCGCCCATTTGTGGCTGGCGACGGCTGCGACGACAGCGAGTTGCGGGCGGTGGAAGCTCGGTTGGGTTTGCCCTGCCGACATCGCTGCGGGAGGCGTATGCGCTGTTCGGCAGACGCTATGACTTGATCCGGAATGAAGGTCGTCTGCTTGCTCCGGGCCAGGTCAGCGTCGACGACACGGGCCGGGTGCTGGTCTTTCGGGTGGAGAGCCGGAACGTTACGCAGTGGGGGGTTGCGCTGTCGGGGTGACCGAGCCCGACCCGCCCGTGGTGTTCCGGGTGGAGTCGGTTCGGGAGTCCGAGCGGGCCTGGCAGCCGTTCCTCGATCGTTGGCGTGCGTGGAGATGGTGCTGTCGGAGTGGATGTTCGCCGGTGAGCTGTTCGCCGACAACCGGGAACTGGACGATGAGGCCATCGCGGTGTTGGAGGAGGGGTTCCGTCGGCTACCGATGCCTGATTACCCGTTTTGGGCGGGGCTCAGCGGCAGTCCGAGGAGGTGGTTCGATCGGCGTGGAGCGGTTCTGCGTAAGGCGGGGCGTGGTTGTGGGTGCGCGGCAGACGCGGCCGGTGTCGACGCGGTGCGGCGGGCGTTGCCCGGGGATTGGTTGATGGATCTGGGGTAGCTGCTGGCGGCGGGCGGTGGTCATCGAGGCGCGCCACCTCCGCCGGTGCCTGGGAGGTTTTCGGGAGGTGGCTGGGTGTGCGGCTGGCGGAAGATCAGCACGTCCTCGTGGGTGATCAGGTGCAGCGGGGTGCCGCTGGTGCGGGCTTTGCGTACGGCTTGGAGTTGAAAGAACGACGGTCGGGCGACGAGGTGCCCGTCGCGGACCGCGGCGAGCAGGGCGACGCATCGTTCGGTGGGGATGAGGCCGGCGCGCTGGCCGGCGGCGATGACGGCGGAGGGCAGGTCGACCAGTTGGCCGTGCTTGCGCCAGGGTCGGGCGGTGACCACGACGGTGCCGCCGGGGCGTAGCAGGGTGGCGCAGCCGGTCAGGATTTGTTCGAAGCCGTCGGTGAGGCCGGTGAGGTCGCGGTAGGCGAGGTTTCCGCGGTCGGTGCCGTCGTTGTAGGCGTTGTCGAATTTTGCTACCCCGTCGGCTCCGGGCCGGACGAGGCCGTGCACGGTGGGCCCGTACGGGGGTGAGGTGACCACGAGGGTGACCTGCCCGGCGAGTGCGGCGGGCAGGAGTGATGTCAGGCGGGTGGCGTCGCCGCGGAGGACGGAGGCGCGGCCGGTGGCGCCGTGCTGGTGGGCGTGGGTGATGTTGGCGTCGGCGATGATGGACCAGCGTGGCTCGTATTCGACGCCGATGGCGTCGCGGTCGGCGTGGATGGCTTCGACGAGGGTGGTGCCGATGCCGCACATGGGGTCGAGGACGAGGTCGCCGGGTTGGGTGTAGGCGGCGATGGCGTGGGCGGCGATCGCGGGGAGCATCCGGGCGGGGTGCTTGACCGACTCGGGAAGGTAGCGGCCGCGGCGCTGTACGGGCCCGGTCTGCTGCGCGGTGGTCCATACCGACAGGCGCTGCGGCCGGTCCGGTGCCTGGTGATGTTCGCCGCTGTCGCGGTGGCGGCCATCGTGGGTGTCGCGCTGGCGGTCGCTGTTCTCGGTGCCGGCTGGCGGGTGCTGCTCGCCTGGGATGGGGAGGTGTTCAGTCACGGTGGTCACCACTCTCGTGCCGTCGCCTGCTCGCCGGTGCGGGAGCCGGTGCGGGTACGGGGCTGAACACGAGGAGGTCCGCGTGGACCTTCAGGTGTGCCACCGCCCACCGCTCGGGGCGGGTCTGTTGGGCGAGGGTGAGGAGTTCCTCGTCGGTGACGTGGTAGACGAACGCGTCGCCGTCGGTGTCGGCGGCAACGGCGACGATGTGCTGCAGGTATCCCAGCCCCACGGTCGCGGCGGCGGCGGTCACCGGACTGAAATCCTCTGGGCCGGTTGTGGCGGTGGGGACGGTGACGACGAGGACGAGGCAGCCGCCGGGGTGCAGCAGTCGCGCGCAGGCGGTCAGGAGCCATGCCAGCCGGATCCGGTTGGTGACGTCGGCGGGGTCGAGGGGCCAACAGGCCACGACCAGGCTGGTCGCCTCCTGTAGTGACGTGCCGTAATGGACCGGGGTGCTCGGGTCGGTGGACGGGGGCAGGTCGGGGTCGGTGAGGTCGTCGCCGAACCATATGGCCAGGTTCAGCAGGTCCGCGTCATCTGATGGCGCGTCCGGGTGGTGTGGGGTTGGTGCGGTGGCTGCGCCGATGATGGGGTGGGAGTCGTCGGTGAACCAGCCCGGGTGGTGCCGGCGCCGGCCTGCGTGGCAGACGGCGGCGAGGGCGTGGTCGTCGGTGAGGTCGACTGAAGTGACCCCTATGGGCCGGACACCTCGATGTCTGTTAAGGACTCGTGGTGGATCTTCTCGTAGGTGTCGGGGCTGACGTTACCCAGACGGCTGTGCCGGCGGCGAGGGTTGTAGAAGCCTTCGATGTAGGAGAAGACCTCCATCTCCAGCTCGTGTCGGCTGGGCCAGGCGCGGGTGTAGACCAGCTCGGTCTTCAAGGTGGCGAAGAACGTCTCGGCCAGGGCGTTGTCGTAGCAGTCGGCCACGGAGCCCATCGAGGCGAGCACGCCGCAGGAGCGCAGGGTGCGGCCGAACTCGAACGACGTGTACTGCGTCCCGCGGTCCGAGTGGTGGAT
Organism: Micromonospora coxensis; assembly: GCF_900090295.1. NCBI lineage: Bacteria > Bacillati > Actinomycetota > Actinomycetes > Micromonosporales > Micromonosporaceae > Micromonospora > Micromonospora coxensis. The sequence continues at coordinate 498,891 of NZ_LT607753.1, forward strand.
GACCTGGTCGCGGGCGGGTCGGCGGTGCTGGATGGCCATGCCGACGGCGTCGAGGATCAGCTCGGTGCGCAGGTGATCGGCCATCGCCCAACCCACGACGCGGCGGGAGTAGGCGTCGACCACGACGGCGAGGTAGAGGAATCCTTCCCATGTGCGCAGGTAGGAGATGTCGGCGACCCAGAGCCGATTCGGGGCGGTCGCGGTGAACTGCCGCTGGACCAGGTCCGGCGCGGTCGCCGTGGACGCGGCCTTGCGGCGGGGCTTGCCGCGCCGGCGTCGGTGGGCGCCCTCGATGCCAGCCAGCCGCATCAGCCTCGCAACCGCCTTGCGGTTCCATCGGTGGCCGCGTTCGTGTAGCTCGGCGGTGAGCCGTCGGGCGCCGTAGACGCCGCGGTGCTCCGACCACGCCTGCCGGGTGACCTCGACGCGCTGCTGGTCGTGGCGTTCCCGCTCGGCGGCGCGTTGGCGTCCCTGTCGAACCCAGTCGTAGAAGGCGCTGTGGCCGACGCCGAGGAGCCGGCAGAGCAGACGGACCGGGTAGGTGGTCTTCTCCGCGGCGATGAACCGATACACCTCGGCCCGGTTCACCGCTCCGTCTCGCGTGCGAAGAAGACCGCGGCTTTTTTCAAGATCTCCTTCTCCAGCTCCAACTGGGCCACCTGCCGCCGCAACCGCAGCAGCTCGGCACGCTCATCGTCGCTGAGCAGCGACGACGACTGGCCGCCGTCGCGTTCCTGGCGCAGTTGGGCCACCCAGTTGCGCAGCGTCTCGTGGTTGACCCCCAACTCCCTGCCCACGTCACGGATCGTGCGGCCGGAATCCAGCACCAGCGCCGCGGCCTGACGCCGGAACTCCTCGGGGTACTTGCTCTGTCGAGCCAACGCGGTTTCCTCCTCCTCGGCAGGATGCCAAGTCAGGAGGTGTCCGGTCTCAGGGGGTCACTTCACAACTGACCCATCCACCCGCTGGCCCCACCCCACTTCATGGCGGGCGGGGCCAGCGGGTGTTCCTGCCCTTGGAGAAGCCGCATGTCCAGTCCTGACAACCTCGCCCCGCAACCAGAGACCGTGGAGTCCGTGCTTCGCGCCGCATGGGAGGCGTTTCACCCCGGCCAGCCCACCCCGCTGGGCTGGCTCACCCACACCACCGCCCGCATCCACGACCACCTGCACGCCCAACACACCGCACCGGTACCGTCCGCGCCACCTACGCCCGCCGGGGATGAGGTGGCGCGGCTGCGGCGACAGGTATGGCAGACGCTGCACGACGTCACCGCCGAACACGACATCGACCCGGACGCCGCCGACCGGATCCTGCACTCCCTGGACCTGCCCGGCCTGCCGCGCCGCTGGCAGGTCCACGTCACCGTGCCGCTGACCATCACCGTCACCGCCACCAGCCGCGATGAAGCGGTCGACGCCGCCGAAGACGTCATCGACACCGCCCTCGACGGCACCGACACCTACCTCAACTGGAACCGCGCCGACCGCCAGGACACCACCCCCGGCGACCTCGACACCACCGCCGGCCCGCCCGCGGAGCTGCGATGAGCACCCCACACGTCGACTCCACCACTGTGCGAAGAATCCGTCGGTGCTGGCATGCCTCGTCCTCAATATCAAAGCATCCGTCCGAGCGACCTGGCCACATGGCGGTCTAGCGTGCGTTTCATAAGCCGGTTCAGGGCCACTCGTTGATCGCGGTGGCCTGGGCGCACTACCTACGCTGGCAACGTGAACCTGCGACAGAGGAAGAAGCGCACGAAGCGACTGATGGAGGCAGTGCGACGCGAAGACGCTGCAGCCGTGAGCGCTCTCCTTCGCGCCGGTGCGGACCCCAACGTTCCCGACCGTGACCGCACGACTCCGCTGTATCAGGCATCCGTCAACGGCTCGGTTGAACTCGTGCGGGTACTCCTGGCAGCCGGCGCGGTACCCGACACCGAGAGCGGAGGGGACATGGAGGGAACGCCCCTATGCGCTGCCGCGGCCTGGGGATACCACACCGTCGTACACCTACTCCTCGCCCACGGTGCAGACCCGAATCTGCGCGAAGGCCAAGGAACCGGCTACTCACCACTGGATTGGGCGCTACGCGGCGATCATTCACAGGCGGCCGGCCTACTCCTGGCCGCAGGGGCGAAGCCCGCTGCTCATGCCGACGCTGACATCTGAATCACGACCTCGCAACGGAAACACCTCACAACCGCTCCCCGCTGTCCACCGACCTCTTGCGGACAAGATGCGGATGTCACGTGCCACGCCTCGCTCGCGGCATCACGTCCCGTCGCAGGGTCTTCATCAGGGCTGCATGCCGGTTGGTGCCACCCCGTGGCATGAGTCGGCGGACGTACAAAGTCGCTAGCCCGACCCATCCCGCTGCCACCCCGGCGAACACTGTCCCGAACGTAATGGCGATCGGCACCCAGACCAGCGGTGGCTTCAGGGACCAGAGCGCTATCGCGCCGATGGTCAGACCCATCATGAGCGGCCCGAGGAGCAAGCAGCGGTAACCGACGACCAGCAGCCGGTATGCCCACGTCACCCGGATCCGCTCGACCGCCTTGTCGACCTCTGCCATGTCGGTAACCTCCCAGAGTCGCCGTGACTGTACCGACGCCCCACCCTCATGCCCTCCCGTCAGGACGAGGCGGACATGGCCGGGCCTGGGGACTAGAAGACGATCGCGGATGCCTGGTCAGGTGGTCGCGCTCCTGGTCAGCCCGTCCGTCCTGGTCGGGCAGCGTCGACGCTCACCGGCAGGCATGGCTGTACGAATGGCTGCATGGCTGGCCCGCAGGGGTGGCGGGCATGGACAGCTCTACCTACCGTCGCGGCCATGGTTGTTGCAGCGGGGGCCGAAGCCCGGCCGTTCGAACTGGCGCTCGCCGCGCTGCTGGTCATCGCCCTCGGCCTCATCTGCATTGGGCAAGGCTATGTGTACCGGCGGCGTCGATCCCGCGGCAAGGAACCGCTCCTTCCTGCCTGGGCTCCGGGTGGCTGGTGGCCTCGCCATCCAACGGCAACTTTGCGCACCGGCTGGGCAACCATGGTGGTCGGCATCGCTCTGCTGATTCTCGCGGCGTACCGACAGTTGTCGGCGTAGCTGGCGCTGGACCCGGAGCGCCAGGTTTGTGCGATCGTTTTCGGCTGATCTTCTCTGTCCAGCCCCCTGGTCGGCCGGCAGCGTCATGCTGCCAACCATGACCGCTGCTGACCGTCTTGGGACACCGGCTACAAGGCACTTCCGCTGATCCGGACCGCCTTCAAGATCGACGGTGTGTGGCACGGGCTGCGCAGCGCGCGGCTATCCGGCGGCTTACGGCTCACCGCTCCGGCACCGAGCCGGGCGGTTACCGTTTCGTTTGCTCACCGCGCGCCTGGACCCCAGTACCCGGGGGCACGTCGCGAAGCGGCGCGGCAGCGATTGCCCGAACCACCACGGAGCCGGAGTGCCCTCGCAACCGATACGGCCGGGACTCGGTCGCATGGCTCTGTCAGGCTCTCGTCATGCCTGAGCGACCGACAGCCCGATGGCTGCGCTATGTCGAGGAGCAGACTGCCCAGCTCCAAGCGGGGACTTTGCAGGAGCCAGAGGATGCCTGGGCCTTGTCCGACTTCCCGATTCCGCTCATCAGGGCGACGGATGCAGCGTTGTCCGACTTCGAACAGCGACTAATTCAGATCAATCCGGAGTCTGACGCCGCCGTCCTGGCAGCGGTGCAGCAAGTCGTCCTCGCTCTGAACGCCGTCAGCGAGGACCTGGCAAGCCCCACCTATGACACCGATGGGCGTGAGGATCTCTGCACGTATATCGATGAGGCGCTCACAAGCGTTGGCGTCGATGTACCAGCACTGGCCGCCAGGCACGGCCTGCAGCGATGGCAGATCACTGATCAGTGGCGTGACTGGTAGCCAACGCGCTGCGGCGACCGGGGACGACCGAAGGCCGCCCGCAGGGCAAGCCGCAGGCGTGCGGGCGCAAGACACATCACGGAGCCTCTCACGGTCCGCGACAGAGACGCGGAGTGTGCGCTTGATCGGGCTATGAAGCGACACCGCGGAGGGCTACGTGCAGCGGCAGCGGATCAGACCTATGCCGTCTGGTTCGGAATGACCAGAAAGTCGGTGACGTAGCTGGTTACCTCGCCGTCCGCGGCATAACCGATGAAGGTCGGGTAGATGCCGTCGCCCCACCCGGAGCTAACGATGATCACGTTCGCTCCGGACGCCTCATCCGTGATTGCATCGACAGCGGCAGGAGCGGGCGGCACCTGCGCCGGGATGAAGACCTCGTCCACCTGGTCGAACTCCCAGTGGGCCAGCGCTCCCACAGCGACCGCGTCTGCCAGTGTGCCCACGCCCGCGTCAACTGGGTAGCCGAAGAACCCGTCCGCTCCCAGCTCGGTGGGATCTTGGCCGTTCGTCAGTGCCAGCTCCCAACGCATCGTCGGCTGATCACTGATAACGAGCTGGAGAGCGGCGGTGCGGTCCTGCGGTTCGCTTCCGCTCTGGTGGACCGCCGCGACCCACGCGTCCAGCCGGTACCGGCCGGGCTCGACCGTGACCGTGAACGGCGCCGCTGTGTCGGGGGCAATCAAGGGATCGCAACCGACAACCTGGCCGCTCGGCAGCGTCACCATGCCAACCCCACGCGCCTTGATCACGTACTCGACGCCGCCTTGTGTAATCCGAGCACCGTCGACCAACACCGTGGTCAGGTCAGGCAGGTATGGCATTACATCCTCCAGCGCTAGCAGCACACCCCACGGAGCTGGCAGCGATCATGCCAAGCTCGGCCGTCACCCATCGTCACCGGGCTGGTCGAGCCATCACGGCCGGCTGTCGTGCATGTCCTGGGACGGATTCGTCAAGCATGTGGTGGGACTAGACAGCTCGCTGTGCTTGTGTCCTCCGTCGGCTGATGTGCGACACGCGTCCGCCAGGTGATCTGCGACAGTGCTCGGTTGTCGAGCAGCGGTTGGACGCGGTTCACGCGGTGCTGGCCGGGTCGGATGTGTGGTGGAGGTGGCCGCCAGTCTGGGGGTACACCGATCACAGCATCAGCGATGAGGAGACGCCGCTGCCCGAAAGCACGGTGGCGCTGCGGCGGTGATCGCCGCCGCCATCACCGGCAACCTCGGCGAGGTCGCGCTGTGGCCGCTGGCCCCGGCGAGCCGGTCCCTACCCTCCAGTCGGCCGGTGTGCTGCAGGCCGTGGGTCCAGGCCTGGACCCCCTAGACCCCTTGGACGCCCTGGCCACCCAGCGCGCCACCCAGATCCGCCACCAGCGCACCCCGACCACACCTGTCGTAAGCCACGTCGAGCAGGTGCGCCGCTACGGCGATTCCATCCTCGCCGCGATCGACGACGACATGCGCGCTGGCTTCCTACCCGCCGGCATCGGCTCGTTCGTCGACCTGCACCGCTAGCTCGACGCAGGCGACCACCTCAGCGCCGCAGGTGCGCCCGACGACGGAACCTCGGCCAGCATCCACCTCACCGCCACCGTCAAGAGCGTGGTCGTTGCCCGACTGCGCCACGGCGGCAGTCCGTTTGGCACCCACGGCACGTGCGCATTCCCCGCGCACGACCACAGCACCGCCTACGACCCCGACGGCCAAGAACCGTGCCACGCCGAGCCGATGCGGTGCCGGCACTGCGGCAGCCCGCCCACTACGGCGCCCGCCTCGCCGACTACCACCACGACACTCCCACCGCCCCGGACTGCTTCCTCATCCAGCACAGGGACTGACCCACCACGCTCTGCCCGCGAGGCCGGGTGTGAGCACTGGCTACGCCCGCCACCCGGCCCTCCGCGAAGGGCGTCCTCCCGCACACGATGACGCCCCTTGGGACAGATCGCGGTGCGGCCCCCGGCCTGCCGCTCATGGCCTGGACGTCCAGGCCATGAGCGGCGACTTGATCAATCCGGAAAGTCGAGCGTCACTGCTCCCGGTCGCCGTCCCGGCGGACCCGACAGCAGCATCCCCACGCCGCTGGCCGGGACGGCGGCCACTCCGGACCGACACCACCCCTTGAGAGGGCAAGCTCCCATGCCGCACCGCCGCGCCGTACCGCGCACCGTCAGCGACGTCCTGCTGTGGCTGCTCGCCGCCGACGTCACCGCCGCTCACCAACCCCACCCGGACCAGCCGGGCCGCTGCGCGAACCTGCGCTGCGCCGGCGAGGCATACCCGTGCCCACCAGCCCGCGACGCCCAACGGGCCCGCCAAACCGCCGACCGGCCCGTGCTGCAGGCGCGCGGCCGCGCGCGGGTGGCCGCGCCCGCTGCCGCTGTCGCCCGGTTCGCCGGCTGGTTCCACTCCACGACATCCCGACCGGCACCACCACAGATGTCGACGCCGTCACTGCATGCCGCGTAACCACCAGCTCGTGCGGCCTACCGCCCCGCCCTGCCCGGCGGCCGATCGCGTCGCCGGCCCCTACCGCTAATGGAGGAACCTTGAGTTTCCGTACCGAGAAGACCCTCGCCGGCTACGCCCGCGCGGCGGTCGACCTACGCCTGCGCATGAGCGAATACAGCCGTGGCCGGTTCGCCCAGCAGTACCTACGGGCCTGGCTGCAATCCCGCTTCGACGACGACGCTGTCGCCGGCAACGGCACTGTTGTCGAGGCGTTCAGTCGCATCGCGCATCAGCCGTGGCGCGACGGCGAACCCTACGTCCTCGCCCCGGCCATGACCGCGATCATCGCCGCCGCCGCCCAAGCCCTCGACCTGACCGGCGACACCGTCGGCAACGACGTCGCGCCCAGCGACGCCGGTGTGCTGTTCCTGCCCGAACCGATCTACGAACGCGGCATCGGCGGTGAGGTCACCTCCATCGGCGCGATCACCTGGGCCAAGGTCCACAACCGTGACAGTGGGCGCACCGGCTGGTGGATCACCGGCTGGGCCGACCGCGACGACCCCCTCGACCCCGCCGCCGCCCGCCGCCGCGAACAAGTCGCCGAGGTTCCCGAACTCGCCGCACAGTTCGGCCCCTACGTGCTCAACACCTTCGCCGAGATCCCCATCGGCGTTCCGATCCCCGCCCCCGACAGCCTGCCCGAAGCAGTCGACGGGGACTGGGAGAGCGCGCCGGACGGCCGGTTCTGCATCGACGAGTCCGCGCTGCGGATGAGGGCCGTCGCGGCGGTGCTGTACGCGTTCTGGCGCATCCAGGAACAACCCATCGCCACCGTCGCCCGCCCACCCCTGGACCGGCCCGCCCGCCGGCGAGCGCTGCGCGCCAGCCTCCGCCACGACACCCGCGTGGTCATGCTCCGGCGCACCAAACCCGCCGCCGAACCCACCGGCGAGACGAAATGGCACTACCGCGTCCGGTTCATCGTGCGCGGGCACTGGCGGCGCCTGGTCAACGCCGACGGGCAGCCCTACCGCATCTGGATCCACTCCCACATCAAAGGCCCCGACGGCGCGCCCCTGCTCCTCGGCGACACCGTCTCCGTCCTCGCCCGCTGATCCCCGACCCTCCCGGGGCCCACCGACATCACCGCGCACCTGGCCGTCGAGCAATCCCGGTCGGCGGGCCGACCGACGAGAGCAGAAAAGACAACATCATGCTGCACGCTGCTGGCTACCCCTTCGACACGAACAACCGCGCCTACCAGCGGTTCCTCACCCTCGCCGGGGAACACTTCGAGATCGTCGGCTGGGACAACGCCACCACCGGCCGACCCACCATGCTCACCCTGATCGACATCGGCAGCCGCGACGCGTTCAGCCTCGCCCTGCTCGACAGCGCCGAAGACCGCCAACCCCACGCACTTCTCGCCGTCACCACCGACGCCGTCCTGTCCCTACACGGCCCCATCGCCGGACGCGCCTCAGCCGCCGACTACGCCCACCACCTGGCCATGCGCGACGCCGACGTTGCCGCCACCACACCAGCCGCCCTGCACGACCCCGCCACATCGACTATCAGAGCGGACGCATGGTTGACCATCCCGCCCGACATCGCCGCTGCCGCCCACACCGCAGCTATCGACACGCCGAGCGTCGGGCTTGTGCTGCTCGACCGCGACCGCGCCTAGCTGGCCGTTGTGGGCCCGTTCCCCACCCCGGCCGAAGCGCATGCATGGCAACCCGACACCGCCGGTTGGCCAGCCACCGACCGCCTCACCGTCACCTGGTGCTCGCCTCGACCCGAGGCGGCCTGACCGCTCCCCCTGGCCTCTTCCCGTGCCGTCCCCACCTGCTGCAGGGCGGCGGCATCGAAGCCACCAGCGGTCGGAGCCGGTCTATCTATCCGCTGCTGGCCGTGTCCTGCGGCGGCGTCTACACCAGGGGATGCCGCCGTGGCGGCGGCAACCCGTGCCGATCATCTGAAGGAGCAAGCATGGAACCTGTGTCCGACCCTCATCGAGGCGACAGCGGATTCGGCCTGAGCGTCGGTGACCCGGTCGCCGGCAAGTCCCGGCTGCTGTCGCGACAGTGCGACACCTGCATCTTCGCCCCTGGCAACCTGATGCACCTGACACCCGGACGGCTGCGGGAACTGGTCCACGAAGCCCGCGACCGGGAGTCCTTCGTCATCTGCCACGACACCCTGCCGCACTACCGGCATCCCGACGTCAAGCCCGCGATCTGCCGAGGCTTCGCCGACCGCTACCGCACCCCAGCACTACAGCTGATCGAACGTCTCTGGGGGTTCGCCGAGGTTGACCCGCCGCCACCACCGCGCATCACACCCGACGAAGAAGCCGACACGTGAGCGAGGACTTTTACGCCCACACCTGAACCAACCGCAGCAGCCTGCCGTCGCGGGCTGTCGGTCAGCGCTCGGATCACCGCCGCACTGTGTCCGAGGCGTTCGTGGTGGTGCGGGTCTGAGCAACTGTGCTGGCACCGGGCCGCCGCCCCGTCGTCGTGAGCGTCCAGGTGATCAAGTGATCGCCTGGCCCTGCTCGAGCCAGCGACGGACCATCATCAAGTCCTCCTCGGTCAGGCCCACATATGGGTCAACGCGCTGCAACAGCGCTCGCCCCGGATGATGCGCCGCCACCCACCGCCGGTCAGCGCCGGTCAGCTCGTCATCGAGCCAGGCGAACGGGCGCCCGGCCGCCCACCGGATCAGGGGCACGGTCTTCCAGTGCAGACCGCGCGGCGGGTCCTCGTCGTCGTCTGGCCAGTCGACGACAGGCAGGTTCGGAAGTCCGAGCCGTGGCGAGATGACCTCGTTCGCCTCTGCCATCCATGTCGTTGCCCACGCCAGCTGGCAACCCAGCGCCACCAGCCTGGGTCCATCATCTGGGTCAAGCCGATCGAGCAGAGGGTTGCCACCACGGGACGATGGCTGCCTGCCGAAACTGCCCGAGGATCCCTCGCGGCTCTCTGGCCGGGCCTTGAAGGGGATCAGCGGGCCGTCCACATCGAGGAAGATCAAGGCGGGATGGGTAAGGCGGGGCATCACCGGCGAACATAGCCGCACCCAAGCGTGGCATGCCAGCTTCACCCCTGTCTTGGCGCGACCGCAGATGCTCAAGCCTTCGACAGTGCTGTACCGCAGGTCCTTCAAAGTGCTGGCCGGTCCCGTCCTCTGCCGCAGTCGGTAGATCGGGACGGCGGCATGCCTTGCCGCTCCGCCAGCCTCTACAGCAGGTCCAGCAGCGTCTCTACGCGGGTCGCCAAGATCAGATTCATGGCGCCTTCCACGCGGACGCTGACCACCGTGCTACCCGGCGCCTGCGCGAAGCGGATGGTGAGCGTGGGCGTTCCCGCCAGCGGATACTCGAACCACCCGTCGGCTGACTCATCGTTGGTGTCATCCAGCACGCCCGTCAGTGCCGCCTCGTCCAGATCGTCATACCCGTAGCCGATGTAGACGCTGATCTGTCGAAGCAACTGCACGACGTGATGCTCGGCCACCCACCCTTCGATCCGTACCACCTCGTCCATGTCGTCCCTGTCCGGCCCTACCGTTTGGGGCAGCGACCGGGGCGGTGCCAACTGCTCCGATTGAGGGTCGTAGGAGTCGAGCCCATACGCGCTGGCCAGAGCGGCCAGCGCGTTGGTGTCGTTCCAGCCGTAGGAGAGGCTCACTGCGACGAACCGGTCGGCAAGATCGGTAGGTCCCCACGGCCGCCGCCAGCCGAGGTCGTGATGCCATGGAGCGATCACGTCGGCGAGATCTGGCCAGCGTCGTAGCAGTTCAGCACGAAAGGTCAGGACCTGTTCATCCGGCACAAGACCGTCAGCATCCTCGTCTGCGAGGCGAGCAGCCAACCGGTGAGGGTTCGTGGTCACCCCGGACGGCCAGAAGTACAGGTCGTAGCTCACCTCGGCAGCGTAACGACCTACACCGCGCCGCTCTCTTCTCCAGCACGCCCGGATGCCCTCGAGCTGTGGCAGCCGAGCACCGGCGTGACGCGCAGAATTTGCGATAGTCCCGTCCGAGGGCGGCGTCATGCCGCGCTGCCCACAGGGGCATGGGCATCCCGTGGGTGCTGCGCAAGACACTCGGGAGGTGTGGATGCCGATCGAGCTTCGATGCCGTCGCGCGGCGGATGCTAGCGGCAGAGCCAGAATCCGTCGCCGTCGTGGCGGGTCACGTTTCCATCCGGCTGTCGGACGAAGACTGTCGCGCCCTCGAGCCATACGTGCTCGCCAGCGTGCAGGATGAGGGGACGCGGAAGCTCGACTGCCCAGTGGCCAGCTTCAACTACGGTCGCGATTGTCAGCCGGGCCACCGATACAGGTTCGGTCCGGACGGTTCCGGTGGAGTCATCGCCTCGGCCGAGCTGCGTCTGCACGAGTCGAGGTTATCGAGCGCGGACGCCGTGCGTCTCCGACGTGCCGCCTGCCGCGAGCGTCGTGCACGACCACGGACCTCCAACAAGCGTCAGCGCCATCCACGTGGCGGCCGGACGCCGTCCGAGCCGGCGACGCCCGGCGATCCAGCCGCGTACCTCAACCGCTCGGTCTGTGGCGTGAGCGGACTCGTTCTGCTCGTCGGTTAGCCTCCCGGAGCCGGATGGAGGTGGCTGCGCAGGAAGGCGACTATCTCGCGGCGCGCTGGCCGGGCGGCCGGTACCAGGCCTGGAGTGCTCAGGAATGTGTGGGTGGCCCTCGGGTAGCAAGTCAGGCGGGCGGCGGTGCCGTCCTCGCGAAGTCGATCGGCGTAGTGGCGTCCCTGGTCGGCCAGCGGATCCAGCGCGGCTGTGATGACCAGTGTCGGTGGTAGTCCGGCGAGGCTCTCGAACTTGACGGGTGACACACTGCGGGGGTCGAGGGTGGGTGGCACGCTCAACTTGCGGGCTGCACGTAGCCGGGAGACCGACAGGGTGGGGTTGTCGGCGTTCTCCGTGATGGAGGAGTACTGGGTCATGCTCTCGGTCCAGTCCGTGCCCGGGTAGATCAGCGCCTGTGCGCGCAGCGGCGGGCCGTCCTGACGGGCACGCAAGGCGACAAGTGCGGCGATCGTGCCACCGGCGCTCTCGCCCATGACGGCGACGGCTGCGGGATCGATGCCCCAATGGGCAGCGTCGTCGACGAGCCGGACGACGGTGTCGTAGCCGTCGTTGATCGGCTCGGGCAGCTGGTGCTCCGGGGCGAGGCGATACTCCACCGAGACGACCACCGCCGGGCACCGGGCCGCGAGGTGGCTGTTGAGCCAGTCGTTCTGCGCGGCGGTGCCCGCGAAGAAGCCACCGCCGTGGAACGAGACGACCAGCGGCAGGCTCCGGCCCGTGTCCTTCGGACGGTGTACCCGCAGCATCAGGCAGCGACCTGGAAGATCGACCGATGTTTCCTCGATTCGCGCGCGGCGATCCGGCAGCCCGGTGATGATCCGTGCGGCACGAGACGATGCCGCGCGGTTGGCCTTCGTTCGCGCGGCGATCACCTGATCGTCGGTCATAACCTCCCAGTCCTGGGTGTCCCTTAGGATCCGGGTGCCCAGTGGAGCCTTGCCTCTCATGGTGTCCTCCGGGATGCAGACGCTATGAGCTCACTGTCACAGGCGGTGCTTGCCGGTGGATTGGACGAATGTCAGGCACAGACTTCAACGGACTGGCGTCAGGGCCGGGCAGGCCAAGCGACATCGTCAACGGCGAGGAACGGCGCGTTTGCCACGGTCGCGGGCGTCGCCCCGGTGAAGGTCATGACGTCGCGATGCAGGTGGGACTGGTCGGCGTAGCCGCTGTCCGCCGCCACCTCTGCCGCACTGTGGCCCGCGGCGAGGCGATGAGCCGCATGATCGAACCGGATGAGTCGGGCGGCGCGCTTGGGAGTGAGACCGATCTGGGACCGGAACCGGGACCACAGCCGCTTACGGCTCCATCCGACCTCGGCCGCCAGCCGCTCGACCCGCACCTGCCCACGGCCGGCCACCATCCGCCTCCAGCAAAAGGCGACTTCCGCATCGACCGCACGGCCCGCGTCATGACGTCGGGCCAGCGCTACCTCGGCAATCGCGAACCGATCGTCCCAGGATCGGGCGGCGCGCAGCCGCTCCTGGATCCGTGCGGCCTCGCTCCCCCAGAGGTCGTCGAGGGCTGTCACGGCCCCGCTCAGCTCCGACGCCGCGCCCAGGACCGCGTGCGCAATCACAGGCGACAACCGCACCTGAAGGCACGCGAAGCTTCCGGCCTGGCCCCGTCCCCGAGCACCATGGGCAGGCGCGAGTCCGGCGGTGACGCAACCTCGCTGTTGCCGGCCCCTGCCGTCGTCGACGACAAGCGGCTGGTCACCGAGGTCGAAGATCACCATGAGCGCGGGGTGCGGCACAACTTCAACCTCGACCAGAGTGTCCGCCCGATCGCTGAACCCCGCCATAGTGGCCCCTGCCAGCCGGCCCGGTCGTGAGGGGACCGCGATATCCCAAGCAGGCAAACCGACACAGGCCGGCTCGACAGATCGCACACCACGATGGTATGTGACACCTCAAAAGGCTCCGGACCACAACGTCCGCTCATCGGCTAGAAGCGGATGCCGGCTCATCGGGATCGGAACGTCCAGGTTGATGGGCCGTTCCTGTGAATCTCGCTAAGTCCGTCGTCCGGCTCACGGCGATCCAGGGCGCGCAGGTGCCTGCACTCATCCCGTCGAGCATTGGCACGACGCGGTGCACGACCGGCTGTGCCTGACTCGGGACGCTCCCCCTGCACCAACGCACCGGCCCAGTCGAGAGCCAAAATCGTCCCTTCTTTTGTTTGCGCCTCGTCGCGCTGGCGCTGATGTTGCCGATTCTCGGAGGCCAGGCTGTGAAGTTGGGGTGTCATTGCGCAGGTTGATGGCGCGGATGTCCGCTGGTCCGGCGTGTTGTGGTTCGTGGCGGCCAGTGGCGGCGCACGGTTCGTTCGGACTTGCCGATCCGCGCCGCGACCTCCGCCGGGTGTAGGGCGGGGTCACGCTGTCGCCAGTAGGCCACCGCCGCGGCGGTCGTGGTCGGCACGTTCTGCGCCTGCGTGTCGTCCTGTCGGCCGGCCTGCTCATCTGAGTCGGTGTCCGCTGGTGGAGGGCCAAGATTCTGTGCCTTCGGCGTCATCCCCGCACCGCTGCCTGTGCCCTTCCCGCTGGTGAGGGTTGAAGGCTTGGCGCGTATGGCAGACGGGCTAGAGGAGCTGACCGCTAATCCGGTCCGGCGTGAGTTCGGATCGCTACGAGGGCGGAACGCCGCCCCCCTGGGAGAGCGCCGAGGTGACAAGCCTGCGCGACCTGATCCGGCGGTACCGCAAGGCCCTCGGCCAGACCCTGCAGGATCTGCGCAGTTCGGGCCCGCACGTCATGCCCGACCTGCCCGAGCGGGGCGGCGGCCGCGCGGCCACGCAGCAGTACATCAACGCCTACCGGCACTCGATCAGGCAGTACTTCGAGCGGCAGTGGTCCGTCCTGTTCGACGAGCCACCACCCGGCCGCTGACCGGGCCGGTCGGCCGGGAACGTGAGCGGCCGGGGCGAGCGCTGCGGCGCCCGCACTGAGGCATCAGCGTGTTCCGGACGGGCCGGGCCGCAGCAGCGCCGGGATCAGGGGCAGCGTACGCAGCACGAGCGCCCGCCGGATCGTCGGCCGTAGGCGTCGGCCAAGGCCGCCGGCGGGCGGGTGTTCACCTCGTGGAACAGGATCACCGAGAGCATGGCGGTGCCGATCGCGGCCAACATCTGCTGGATGATGCTCAGGCTGATCGACGCGTGGGCGGGCCGGTTGTTACCGCGCTGGTGGTCTTTCGTCCTGTGTCTGCTGAAGAGCGATTGCGCGGAAGCGTCACTCGGTAATCCGAGGCAAGAACGTCGTTTCGTTCGCCGATTCGTGTCTCAGCCTGGGGGCATGCGTATCGATCGCGGATGACGTCGCGAATCGCGGACTTCAACTCAGGATCAAGACCGGACTCTTTATCGATGTCGAGCTCTCCGTCGACATTCAGATGATCGGCCGTCGGCGTGCGGTAGTCCCTGCGGAAGTCGGTCTTCCACTGAGAGTTGTGCCCCCATCCGAGCGAAGCGTCATACGTATCGCGATACCGCCGGAGAAATACGTCGTCGAGGGGGGCACGGTCGGCGATTCCGGCGACGACATGCTGCGCGCCGCCGCGCACCCGTACACCGGACCGCGAGAACAGCAACTCGCCGTGCATGACCGCCGGCCACAAGCTTTCGACGATCTCGACTGGGTGACCGGGATCGTCGGCCGGCTCGACCGCGACGATCTCGTGCAGGAACGGATCGAAGTCCGGCTCGTCAACGAGGGTCATCGCAAGATCGGTGAAGAAGGATCGGTATTCGCCGAGCGTCACTGTGGGCCACTGAATACCCATGTGCAGGTCGTGGGCCCATGGCAGCTCTGCGCCTACTGGCAGTGCCGGCTGGAAACCCAGCAGCAGCACATCGTTGACCCGACTCAGGGCGTATGCCTGCTCCAGTGGGTCGGCCCAGCGGTATTCCTCGCGTCGCCAGTCGCCGTACCGAGCCAGCGGCGCCAGCAGTTCGACGATCATCTGTCCGCGCTTCTCGGTCCACGGCACCAGCACGTCGCGGAAGGCGGCGCTGCCGGAGTACTGGCGCAGCTCGTCAAAGAGCTCACGAGCCACGTGGAAGACGCCCGGGTGGTAGTGGCGGATCACATCGCGAAGCCTAGGGCTTCCGGCGACTTCCCGAGGACTCGCTGAACAAGCCGCCGCCGCAGGTCTGTCGGCCCCGCTTTCCGGCTGCTGTGGGTGCCCACCATCCGATGCAGCCTCGAAGGAGGCCTCTCCGGCTGGACCCGACCTCGCCCAGCCCGTCGGTACTGCCGCGTCGGGACCACATCGCCGGATCGCCGAGAGGCTGACGGACCATGATGACAGCCGTGGACCGAGACAGCACCCACGACGGCCGGTAGTGCGCGACCAGGGGCAGATGCGGATGTTCGAAATCGCTACCGTTCGCGCGGCGGTGCGCACGCATTCCGGCAGTGCCACGATGCTCGACGTGGACGCAGATGACCTAGAGCAGGCCGTACAGGTGATGATCGAGACTCTTGGGCCGCT
The DNA here is from genome assembly GCF_900090295.1 of Micromonospora coxensis. Lineage (NCBI taxonomy): Bacteria > Bacillati > Actinomycetota > Actinomycetes > Micromonosporales > Micromonosporaceae > Micromonospora > Micromonospora coxensis. Next base: position 514,378 of record NZ_LT607753.1, read on the forward strand.
GGTGGCCCTCGATTGGTCCGTCCTCGCCGGTAACCTTGACTGGACTTGCCGGGAGACGCTGGCCCACATTGGTCATGACCTGCTCGCCTACGCGGCTCAGCTGGCAGGCCGGGCACAGGATGCTTACTTGCCGCTGGATTTGGTGATCCGCGATGACGCCATGCCGTCGGAGGTACTCGCGGCCGTTGACGCCTGCGGCGGGCTGCTTGCTGCGGCACTACGGGCCACCGGGCCGGACACGCGGGCCTGGCACTTCGGCCCGTGCGACGCCAGCGGATTCGCAGCACTTGGAGTCGCCGAGATCCTCATCCACACCTACGACATCACCCAGGGTCTGCGAGTGAAGTGGCGGCCGCCCGCGGACCTGAGTGCGGCAGTCCTGGCAAGACTGGTCCCGGACGCGCCGACGGGGCGACATCCCACGGGCGTTCTGCTGCGGCACACCGGACGGTTCGGCGATGTGGGCACGTGGCGCTGGACTATCACGCCACGGCAGCCGTGACCCGCCCGAGGTTAGTCGATCCGTCGACACTGCGGCCGCAACCGGCTCGCGGCACTTCATCGGTAGTACCGGCAGCCTCAGGCACGGAGCTATCCGTCACGCTGCGCAACGCGGGCAGCGGCAGGAGCGGACGCTTGTCAATCCCGACGGCCTTCGGTCAGGTGGATGTGACGCAACCCCGGACCAAAGGCGGCGACGTGGTCGGCGGTGCCGTGGTGCGCTCTCGATGGCGTGAAGCGGCCCTCGCTGACCGCGACGTCGTAGGCGCCCCCGTGGGCGTACTCGGCCAGGATTCCGGTCACCTGGTGCTCGGCCGCCCAGACGAGGCCGGCGTCCAAGGTGTCGAACAGGCCGGAGGCGTATCGGGCGCGGTCACCGTGGAAGATCCAGGCGGTCGACCTGAGCGGGCTCCGCTGGTCACCATTGGGCCTGCGGTGCAAGCCCTCGGGCGTGAACGAGAACGAGTCGGGAAAGGTGCCTGGTCGATGACGCACGCCGAGAACCACGGGTTCGGGGTGCACGCCGCGTAGCTCCGTCTCGGTTGCGGTGTCCGAGAAGGTATTCCACAGGTGGAAGCAGATCAGGTTGTGGTCGGGATCGGCCGCGGTGTAGGCAAGCGTCTTGGGGTAGAAGGGGTTAGTTCCGCCGATCCACAGCGACGGGGGCCCGAACGTCTCGACGACCTCGGACAGCGTCCGGTCCTGCCTCACCCACCCGCCGACGCCGGTGCTCAATTGGTGAGACTCCGCCTCCGACAACGCCCGATCCAGCTCAAGCCAGCGGAGGCGATGGGCGATCTCGGCGTAGACGGAGGCCGTGGCATCACGCAGGGCATCAGCCGGCAGGATGTTGCTGTAGGCACCCATGACACCCGTCGCGGCGAACGCCTCGCGTTCGCGTAGTCCCTCGCACTCCGCCCACCAGCGATCCAGGCTTCCATCCACGGCAGCCATTGCCTCCAGCAGAAGCCGTTCGGCCATCTCGTCCCTGCCGTACATGCCGGGGCGACGGAGCACACCGTTCACTTGCGCCAGATGATGTCGACGTGCCTCACTGAGAACAAACTTGGAATCGTCATCGCTGCTCATCGCCGCCGATCATGGCACTCCAACGGCCGATTCTCGGAGGCCAGGCTGTGAAGTCGGGGTGTCATTGCGCAGGTTGATGGCGCGGATGTCCGCTGGTCCGGCGTGTTGTGGTTCGTGGCGGCCAGTGGCGGCGCACGGTTCGTTCGGACTTGCCGATCCGCGCCGCGACCTCCGCCGGGTGTAGGGCGGGGTCACGCTGTCGCCAGTAGGCCACCGCCGCGGCGGTCGTGGTCGGCACGTTCTGCGCCTGCGTGTCGTCCTGTCGGCCGGCCTGCTCATCTGAGTCGGTGTCCGCTGGTGGAGGGCCAAGATTCTGTGCCTTCGGCGTCATCCCCGCACCGCTGCCTGTGCCCTTCCCGCTGGTGAGGGCTGAGTGCTTGCCACGTACGGCAGACGGGCCTGGAACGGGCACGGCGGCGGAGGGCCGTCGGCGTGCAGGCGACGCGGCGGTTGGTCGGAATGCGGCAGGGGCGGTGGGCGCCACGCTGGTGGTTGGGGCGGCGCGGATGCGGGCGGTGATTTCGACGAGGCTGACGCTGGCGACGATGACGAGTCCGTCGACGGAGATGGGTAGCAGGTATGCGGCGCCGTTGTCATTCTCGCCGTAGCGGGAGGCGACGCCGACCAGATGCCAGTACGACACCCAGGCGGCGATGATGGCGATGGTGGCGGCTGCGGTGATACGGATGGCGCCGAGGAGCCGCCGGTGGTGGGGGACGCGGGAGATCAGCTCGACGGTGAGCATCAGCGCCAGGGGCGGCCATGCGGCGATGATTTGGCTGATCGGGTTGGGGTGGGCGTGGAGGACGTTCGCGGCGACCGATGCGGCCACGCCGAGGGCCAGGGTGGCGCGAACTGCCCACCGCAGGCGCCGCAGATGCTTGCCCTGGGCGGCGATGTCGCCAACAGCGGTGGGGCTCGGGTCGGGGGTGTTCGCTGCGGGTTTCATGCCGGCGCCTCGCTGTTGGAGGACTGCGGGGTTCGCCGGGGTTGGCGGATGTCGGCGATGAGTTGGTCGGCGAGGGTGAGGGTGTCGTCGGTGGGTTCGGTGTCGATCTCGGCGAGGCGTCGGGTCAGGGTGCGGCGGAGCGCGCGGATGGTGTCGGGGTGGCCGAGGCGAGCGTGGGCGCGCATCGCGTGTTGGTAGAGCGCTTCGGTGTAGGGGTGGTGCGGTAGGGCGGTGTCGCAGACGGTGGCCTGTTGGTCGGGGTGCTCAGTGAGTTCTTCGAGTAGTGCGGCGACGGCGTCGAGGGCTTCGCGTTGCACTGTGTGGCGATACGGTTCGAGCCATTCGTAGTCGCAGCCGTCGGCGAGAGGTTGGTAGGTCTCGACGGCGCGGCGTAGGGCTTTGACGCGTTCGTGGTGTGTGCCGGCGGTGTCGGCGGTGCGGATCGCTGCGCGCATGCGCCACAGGTCGATGTCGAGGCGGTCGGGGTGGAGTTGGTAGCGGTGCTGGTTTCGGGTGAGGTAGGTGCCGGGGCCGGCGTGGTGGCGTAGCGCGGCGCGGAGGTCGGAGATGTAGGTGTGCAGGCGGTGCAGGGCTTTGCTGGCGGGGGCGTCGGGCAGCAGGTCGTCGAGGATCGCTTCGGTGGAGGCGTTGCCGTCGCGTACGGCCAGATAGACCAGTAGTTCCATGGATTTGGCGCGGAGGTGGCGCTGGGGGTCGGCATCGATGATGGCGGGCTTGCCGAGCACTGTCACCGTCACTCGGTCGGCACGGCGCTCGGGTTCGGTGCTGCCGGTGGTGGGCTCGTCCGGCTCAGGCGTGGTGACTGGCAGGAGAGGGCTGTTGTCGTCGAGGCCGACGCCGTGTGGGGTGCTGGTCGCTGCGTGTGCGGTGCTGCTGGCATCCGGTTGGGGTGCAGCGTCGGTGGGAGCGGGCGCCTGTGGTGCGCTGGCGTGGGTTTCGGTCAGGGTTGTGAGGAGCGCGACGGTCTCGGCGGGGTTGAGTACGGCGAAGCGGCCGATGTCGGCGGGGTGAGGGCCGTGCCGGGTGGGGTTGTCGGCGGGGGTGGTGGTGCCGTCGGTGGCGACGGTGACGGTGTCGCCGGTGGGCCAGGTGCCGAGCAGTAGGCCGTGGATGTCGAGGTGGTGGCCTTGGCTGAGCAGGGCGGCGGTGCGGGCGGTATCTCTGCTGGTGGGGTTGGCGATTAGCAGCACGGGTGGGAGGGGCTCGTCGTGTGCGTCGGTGGCGCGTAGTTGGGTGATGGTGTCGATGTCGTGGTGCTGCAGGAGTCGGGTGCGGTGCAGCGCCTGGGCTTCGAGGATTGTCAGGGCGTCGTCGAGGGTGGCGGTGATGGTCAGCCGTGGTGTGCGGGGCAGGTCTGTGGGGTCGGTGTCGAGCAGGGACGCTGCGGTGGCCGCCGGGATGATCACGTGGGTTGGTGCGTCCGGGTGATCGGTGTTGGCAGTGGCGAAGGCTGCGGTGAGGAACCCGCGGCCGGCGGGTGCGGCGCCGGGGCCGGTCAGTCCGAGTCCTGCCGTCGGCCATGGCGGTGACTGCGGGTCGTCGCGGGTGAAAGCCGTCGACGTGGTGACGCTGTCGGGGTGGTCGAGGTCGTTGTCGCGATGCTCCGGTTGGTGATCGTGCGGGGCGTCGGCGGCGTGGGGCGGACGCTGGTTGGTGTCCGGGTCGGCAGACTGACCTTCGCCAATGTGGGGTGTATCGGTCTGGGCGGTGACGTGGTGGAGGCCGCGGCGGATGTGGTCGACCACTCGGGGCATCGGTGCCGGATCGGCGTCCGTGGGGTGTGCTCGGGTGGAGGGCGTGCGGGGGACGTAGCGGTGTTGGCGGTGGGCCCAGAGCAGCGCTACGGCGGCGGTGATGGCGAGGGCCAGGCCGAGGTTGACCCAGCTGCCGCTGGGCAGTGACACACCGCGGGCGGGCCGCTGAGTTCTGCCGTCGGAGTCGCCTGTCTCGGGTTGGGTCGTGGGTTGTGCCGTGTCAGACGGTGCGCTGGTGTGGGAGGACGGGCTGACGCTAGGCGCCGGGGTGTGCGTCGGCGCGGCGGAGGAGGGTGTCGCGTCGGGGATGGCCGGTGCGGGTGGCTCGTCAGGATCCGGGTGCTGCGGTGGCGTGGTGTCGGTGGAGCGCTCGGGCGCAGGCGTTGGGGTGGTGTTGGTGGGCAGGGTGAGGGTCCAGCCCGGGTAGATGAGGTTGGGGTCGCGCAGGGTGCCGCCGACATGCGGGAAGTGCGTGCCGCGGTTGAGGGCGAAGATTTCCGGCCACCGGCCGGCGTCGCCGAGGGTGCGTGCGGCGATGCGGGCGAGGCTGTCGCCGCGCTGCACCCTGTAGGTGGCGGGGGTTGCTTCCTTGGAAGGGGCGGGGCCTCGGTCCTGTGCGGCGGGTGCGGCGGTGTTCGGCGCGGCGGAGGGCAGGTCGGGGGTGCTGGAGGTGGTAGCCGCATCGGCGTGGGCGGTGCCCGTCGTGGCGGTGGTGACGGCTGTGGCGCCGAGCACGGCTGCGGTGATGCCTTGCAGCGGACCGGGAGCGCGGATGTGGCCGGCCCAGTGCAGCCGGCGGCCGAGAGTGGTGTAGGCGTGGGTGAGCACGACGGTGATCAGCAGCAACGACAACGTCGCGGCTGCGGTTGCCGTGAGGGCGACGACGAAACGGGCGTCGAGTGGTCGGGCGATCCACTGCCGCACGGCGTGAGGTGAGGGCACCTGCGGGGCCCAGGTGTCGGTGGCAGCGAGCAGTACCGGCACCGCTGTGGTGAGCAGGAGGGTGGTGGTGATCGCGGCGGTGCGTGCTGTTCGGGGTGTCACCTGGCCTCCGATCTCGCGATGCCCGACCGCAGCGACGGGGCTGCCATCGGGGTGATGAGGATGCCGTGACGCTATGGCCGGCGCGGCAGCGCGAGTCCGGGATGGCGGCTGACAGGGGCTCACACGGCCTTACCCGACCTCACACCGGCAGGTCAGCGCTACGCCTGGGCTTGCAGGCGGCGGGCAGGGTCGGGAGGCAGCGTCGGTGGCGTGCGCGGGGCCGGTCAGCGTGGGGTGGGTGCCGGTTGTCCGTCGGCGATACCGGCGGCGTGCAGCCGCTGCTGCAGGCTGTGCAGCAGTCGGGTAGCGGCGTCGGGTTCGCCCTGTGCGCGTAGGTGCTCGGCGGCGAGGCGGTGCATGGGCTCGTTGTAGGGGTCGACGCGGATCGCGTCTTGCAGGAGCCGCAGTCGGTGCTCGGGGTCGGATTGCGTGGAGGCGAGGTGGGTGTAGGCGTCGAGGACGAGGCGGCGGGTGGCTTCGCGGGGCGGGTCGATCCACGTCCAGCTGTGGCCGGCGGCGAGGTCACCGGTGTAGGTGTCGATGACTGTCTGCCAGGCGGGTGTCGGGTCGGTGAGGGTGGTGGCGGCGTGGTGGACGGCGGTGTGCAGTCGCCACAGGTCGACGTCCACGGCGTGGGGGTTCAGGTGGTAGCGGTCGTCGGTGTGATCGACGAGCGCGGTGGGGGTCGCGGCGCGGATGGCGGTGCGGAGGTCGCTGAGGGTGGTGTAGAGGCGGCCGGTGACGGTGTGGGCGGGCAGGCCGGGCCAGATGGCGTGGACCAGGTGCGTGGTGGTGGCGCCTTCGGGGTGCACCGCGAGCAGAACCAGTACCTGGAGGGCGGCGCTGCGGCGGATCGTGACGGGTTGCCCGTCGATGATCAGGGCGGGGCGGCCGAGGACCTGGAGCCGGGCGACGGGTGGTGCGGGCGCCGGCGGTGCCGGTGGGCGTGAAGCGCTCCTGGCGGGTTGGCGGGGAATGCGCAGGCTGTTGGCGGTGCGTGGCAGGGACAGCTCAGGGTCAGAGCTGTCGTGCGGTGTCTCGGTGGTGGGGCGGGTGAGGACGGTGAGCAGGTCCGTGGCGGCGGTGCGGTCGAGGACGCACAGACGAGGCCCGGGCTGGCCGGCTTGCTGGTCGCGGGTGTGACCGTGCCGGTCGACGTGCCAGGTGTGACCGAACTCGGTAGCCGCGAAGGTGACGACGCGGGCCTGGCTCACGGTCGAGGCGATCAGCCGGCCTGCCGTCGCGGCGGTTGCCGGGTCGATGAGCAGCACGAGCTCCGGCGGCTCGGCGTCGCCGTCGGGTGCGGCTGGCAGGTGTGCGTGAGAGGAGAGCAGCGTGGTGGCCTGCTCGACGGTGTCGACGACGCGCAGCCCTGGAATGTTGTCCGCCTCGATGGCGCCGACGAGGGTGGTGAGGGCGGCGCGGGTGATGAGCATGCTGGTGGTGTCGGGTGGGTGGTGCAGCGCGGCGAGGAGTCGGGTGATGAGGACACCGCGGGCGGCGTCGGTGGCGCCGTCGCCGGTAAGGGCCACCCCTGCGGCTGGTAGGTGCGGCACGGCCGTGCCGGTGGGGGTGGATTCCGGAGGGTGGGCGGTGGCGGCTTGCACGGCGGTGACCGTGGCGGGCAGCGGTGTCGGTGGTGACGAATCAGCGGGGTGGCCTGGTTGGTAGGTGCGGCGGCGGCGTAGCCACAGCAGCGCCGCTGCGGCGGTGATCTGCTGGGCGGTCTCGTCGGGTAGCCAGCCGCCTTCGACGGTGACGCCCTCACCGGAGTGGGTCCGTGTCGTGTCGGGGATGTGCCGGTGCTGGTCGCCGGTGGAGACGGGGGTGGCAGGGGCGGGAGGCTCTGCGGTGGGAGTGTGGGCGGCGGTGAGGGCGGCGGCGCCGGCCATACCGGTGGCGGCGGCCTGCCATGGCGTCGGCAGCGGCACGCGGCTCAGCCAGCGGGCACCGGCTTGCAGTTTGCGGGCGGTGGACACCGCGACGGTGTAGGCCAGAGTGAACCAGAGGATCCAGGCTGCGGTGGTCAGTCCTGCCGTGAGGGTGCGGCGGGTCAGCGGGTCGGCGATCCAGTCGCGCAGCTGTGCGCTGCTCGGCCACCCGGGTAGCGGGGGTCCGGCGAGGGTGGCCAGCAGCCACGGCGGTACCGTCAGCACCGCCAGCACGATGACGGCGCTCATCACCCGGCGCGGCCAGTTCACCGCCACCCCTCCCCCACCGTGGCCTGCGTGCAAGAAGCGGCCGGGCTGTTCATCGGAGCGGGCGTGCGGGGATGTCGGGGCGCAGGAGCTCAGACCACAGTTGGCGCAGCCACCACACGGCGACGGCGATCGCGTAGATCACTCCGAGGATGCCGGTGGCCTGCCAGCTGACCAGGGCGGCGGTGATGACCGTCAGTGGCGCGCCGAGGATCAGCCGCAGGATCGGCTGGCGCACCACGGCCAGTACTGTGCCGACGCCGAGGAGCAGCCCGCCGACGCGTCCGGCGAGGTCGATCCACAGCACCAGGTGCGGCCACCGGTCGGCAACCAGCGAGTACTGGATCAGCGCCATGCCGGCGCCGGCGGTGATCACCGTTCCGGTCGGGAAGGCGAGCAGCTGCGACCAGCCGCCGACAGGGACACGCCACTGCCGGACAGCGATCAGGGCCATGACGGCGGCGACGGCCACGGTCGGCGCGATCGGCAGCAGCGCCCACCGAAGGAAACCGTTGGCGGGGTAGCCGATGTAGAGGCTGCCGACCACGGCGTACATGCCGGCAACGGCCACGCCCAAGGATGCGGACGCCAGGATGCCGGTGCCCGTCTGCGAGCCCGCACTGCCCATAGGTGCGTTGCCGGGGGTGTTGCGGGCGGCGAGGGTGGAGGCGAGAACGGTGCCGGCGCCGAGGGCGGCGATCAACGCGAACACCGCGGCCATGGCCAGCTCCCCCCAGTTGAGCAGCGCCTCCTGGTACATCAGGCTGCCGTGCCACTCCGGGGTAAGCAGGAACTGGGAGATCAGGCCCAGGGACACGAACCCGGGTACCGCGATGGCCGCTGCCCGCCGCACCGGCGGCACCGGCACCTCGGGCGGCGCCGCCACAGGCCCCGGCCCGGCGGCACCCGCGTCGGCGGCGCCTCGCACCGCCGCCATAGCCGGATCTGCGACCACGATCGGGGTGACTCCGAGGGCCTCTGTGAGGACCTCGGTCAGCAGCGGTAGCCGAGCGACGCCGCCGACGCAGTACACGCCGGCAAGGTCGTGCACGCTGATCTCCGCCGCCGCGATCGTCTCCTTCACCAGGTGGGCGACGCGGTCAAGGACAGGACGGGCGACCTCGTGCAGCACCGCCGTGGTGAGCACGACAGCCGACGTGTCCGGCAGCGGCACCGTGACGGCGGCGCGGTCGGCCAGGGCGTGCTTCGCGGCCCGGACGCTGGCCAGCAACCCCCATCGGGCCCCGTCTCCGCTGCTTGCGCTTCCGGGGGTGGCGAGAGCGGCGGTGAGCGCGTCGTCGATCGTCGTGCCGCCGGCTGCCGGGTCGGCCAAGGTGGCGAGGACTTCGAACCCGGCAGATCCACGGCGCAGCACGCTGACCTCGGCGCCGGCACCGACATCGCAGACGGCGATGAACGATCCGACGGGAAGCTGCGCCCCGGTCGCCAACAGGTGTCCAGCGACCGCGATCGGGGCTTCGATCAGCCGTGGCTGAGCAAGACCCGCGCGGTGCGCGGCGTGTCGCAGCCGGGTACGACGTCGCGGTCCCCACCCGGCGGGCACCACCAGCCGCACATCCTCCACCGGGAGTCCGCCTGTGATCTGCGCCTGCTCGGCGACCCGGCGCAGCGTCGCCGCGATCAGATCGAGGACGTCTACCTCGGTGTCCGCGATGCTCAGGCGCTGCTGTTCGGGCGAGTGCCGCGGGGCCGGAACGAACCGGTCCGGGGTGCTGGTAGCCGCCTGCCATGCCCGGTGGCCGGTCAGCGTGTCCCCCGCAGGCGTGAGTAGCACCGCGCTGGGAAGCTCCGGTTCGCCGTCGAACAGCAACGGCCTCCAGGTGCCGTCCGGCCACGCCAGGACTGCGGTCGTAGTGGCGCCACCGCAGTCAATCGCCAGTCGCGCCTGCTCCGCCTGCATAGATCTCAGTCAAACATGAGGCTCACATTCACGTCATCCGTGAATGCTGTACTGCTGGTGAGATCGGCGTCGGAGGCTGTCCTGTCCTGTGGTCCTCGGGCCGCTGGACTGGCGTGAATTGCACGGCCGTTAACGGGAATGTCTGGCTGGCGCGGCATCGGTCGATCCGTGCGGCGGCGAGGAGCGGATGGCACCGACAACTCGCTTTGCACGTGGTATCGGGAGCTGGCAACGGCGCGCCGGTGCGGTGGGATGTGAGGGCGCGGGCCGGGGTTAGGGGCCGTACCGCCACTCGGCCTCCTCGAGGAAGTCCGCGTGCTGGGCGGCCTCCCACTCGCTCATGCTCAGATACCGGTCACCGCAGTATCGCTGCCGCAGGTGATCAGCGAACTGTGTTCGTTCGGCATCCGTGGCCAACCGCAGTCCACGATCGAGGGAGCCGGCCCGTAGCACGACGCTGCCGTCGGGCTCGACCGTCATGATGATCTCGCCGTGGCGGGGCTCACCCGCGCGGACGGCGAGGTAGGCAAAGTAGACGTACCGATAGCCGAACTCGTCGTGGTGGTCGTGCACCCAGTCAAGCCACTGGTCAGCTTGCTGAAGGGTCCATTGGTCCATGCGCTCCTCCCTCGGGCTTCATCTTGGGATCAATGGTCGCTTCCCCATGCCACCGCCGAGTGTGCGACCAGCGGTCGTCCATCGGTCAGCTGAGGCTCACGGTCTTGCTGCCGGGATGATCGCCGCTCATGCCGCTGGATAGTCAGCCCACGCGGCGCCGGTACTCCCCTACAGACGCAGAGGAAATCTCTCCCGGCAGCCGGCGACCCGGCGGCGTCGCGAGTCGGGTGTCCACTTCAAGCTTTCCTACCTGACCCGCTGCAGGCAGCGCAGACGCGTCGGACCACTGCGATACGGCAAGTCGCTGGAGTCACTCGGGAGGTGAAGGAAAGCCGGTCGTCACAGCGACGGAGCGGATTGTGGCAAGTCGGCGTCCAGACGATAATTTACTTTGCCTTCGAATTCCTCGAAGCCCAGCTGCCGGTAGAAGGCTCGGGCACCGTCGTTGCTTCGGTCGGTCATCCACTCCAGGCGGCTGCAGCCTAGGCTTCGGGCGGCGATGGCCTTCATCTCCTCCATGAGGCGGGCGCCCACGCCTTGCCGCCGTCCATCCGGGCGAACGTACAGCTCCTTGAGGAAGAGGGAGTGTGTGGAACCCGCAGCGGGCCACAGGTAGGAGTAGGCCGCCAGCCCTACGACCTCATCGTTGCTTATGGCGAGCACGAGGAAGGCCAGCGGTGGCGTGGCGAACAGCGCTGTTCGGATCTGAGACAGGCGTTCCTCGAAGGGCTGGATGTGAGTGGCGCCGTAGTAGCGTTCGATCTCTTCGATAAGGCTGGCGACGGTCTCGGCATCACCCGGTGCCGCGTGGCGGACGATGATCTGCTGCATGGATGTCACCTTCCGTCCGTCGGGAGCGTGGCGCTTACATGCTTGGTGAGATGAGCGAGATCGTCGCAGTGCCTATCAGTCCCGGTAGACACCCCTCAACATGATGGCGTGTCCGGCTCGGTGATTGTTGGTCCGGTGGCGTCCGGGCTCACATCGGGCTCACGTGAGCCGGCCAACCGGGTGCCTGTGCTACTCCTCGGTCAGGCCGATGGTGTACGCGTGAACGAAGAAGCTTTCCACGCGTGCCCAGTGCAGGTGACCGGCGAGTGCCACGTCACCCTCCCTGCCGAGAACCACATGCACGTGAACCTTGCCGTCTCGGATCTCTCCTGTGCCGCTCAGCTCGAACGGTTGCCAGTACTCGCTGATAACGTCCGTGCTCGCATCACCGGCAGGCATGTTGCTAATCGCGCAACTATCGACAGCACCAATGAGGGATACGATCGCGCCGTTGACTATTCCCTCCTCTGCGGCCCGCCGGGTAAGCGTCTCAATCAGCTCTTCGCCGGTCTTAACACTGAACAACTTCATTCGACTATCCGATCACTAGGGGGTAATACCAGCCAGCACCGCCGCGTAAGCCCGCAGGTTCTCGCGGCACGTTTCTTGTTGCACGGCGGACATGAGAGCGGCGCGAGCGCCTGAGGCTTCGGCCTCACCGCAGTTTGCGAGTAGCACAGCGCTACACCAGCGGGCAGCGGCATCGCGGCCGTTTGCAAGCTCACTCGCCAGACGGGTGCATATCGACTCGGTTGCCCCGCCATCTGCCACGTGCACCCCCCTTCCTGCATGTGCCACGGCTTCACTGGCCACTTGGGCCGCATGCGCCCATGGAATGCCGAGAACGCGACTGGCGACAGCGGTGAGGTACAGATGGCGGGCGTCTTGGTCGGCGCGGATGGCGCATATAGCTGCGTCGCCGAGTTCGGGGACTCCGACCTTGGCGAGTATTCCGGCAGAGTTGACCCTGAGGACTGCTGTTGCGCCTGTGCGCATCCATGCGGTCAATCCTCGTCGTGCTCCTTCGTCGTCGGCCGCCAGGGCGCTGATGGTCAAATCCGTCGCGTGACTTGTTTGGGCGGTGGCGAGAAGGTGCCCGCTGCCTTGAGCGATGTCCCCAAAGACACGGTGGGCGACTAGGACGTCCGTCAGCGCAGGATCGGTAAATCGGTACGACCCCTCGACCGTCCGCAAGACATGCGGATGACTATTCAGACGGGAGGCTATCGAGCCCGGGATCTGGGACGGTTCTAGCTCATCCTTTCGATGCTGCCACAGATGCCATGCGAACCACTCAACCGCTTCGCGGTCTGCTACTAACAGTTCGGGTGCGGGTCGCCCGCCTATGACACTGGATGTAGCAGCGGTAACGGCGGTTGCAAAAAGTTGACGCCGGTTCACCTCATTCTCATTTCCGTTCAGCTCCCCGGCGGTTGCAGGCATGGCGAACCACAGTCGATCCGCCGGTATTCGGAGCACGGTCGCCCACTGCACCAAACGATCGAGGTGAGCTATGGGCGGGCCGGTTTCTACTCGGCTGAGCTGCGCCTGACTCATCCCGACCCACGAGGCGGCCCTACCTTGCGATATGGGATGCTGTCCGTGATGCGGGTGTGTTCGCCAGGCCCGAATCACCCGTCCCATGTGGCGGCTCTGTAGTGCTTTCTTGAGAACGACCTCATCCCAGAAGTCCGCTGGCACGTCTGGGGCGACATGAGGTTGTTGCCGGCTGTAGGAAGCGCAGGGCGAGCAGCGTCCAGTGATGTTGTCGCGCGCAAGCCGGGTGCCGCAGCGGCAGTACCGCGCCTCGTGGGTCACTGTCATCGGGCCGTCCTTGTATGGCAGCCGGGGCTAGATGGTAGGCAGTACCGTTCCAAGATCCCATCCGAGCGCCGGTTGTGTTCATGCATGGGACGCATATCGACATTCGTCCTTCGTCATGTCCCCAATGGCTGGGGCTCCGGCATCGTGTCGCTAACGATAAGCGATCGTCCAGTTACAACGCTCTAGCGCCCCGTTGGTACGTGACTGCTGACTCCGTGCTGACGGGTGACGGTCGGCACGCCGCGTGCCGCGGGACTCACGTCCGACCCGCTTCGCGCGGCGCGCCCGGCCCTGGCATGGAAGGCGGCAAGAAGGTGATGCCTCCGTGGAAGTGGCTTCGGCGCAAGCAGAAGCTCGTAGACGTGGTGGAGTGCTCGACGCGCGCGCACCGTGGTGGTGCCTACGTCGGTAAAGTCCACTCAGCGCCTTCCTGGAACGGTCCCACGCTGCTGCTGGAAATCCGCCCCTTGTTGACGCGGGGTGGCATGTGGCGCGCTGATCAGGCGGGCCGAAGATCAGGTGGAGATCGGCGGTGAACGCGGGAACGCCGCTGCCTGAGCCCCCGTTTGCCGTGATGATGGCTGGCTTCGTCGTTGACATCCATCACCAGAACGCGTGCTCTCGGTGCCAGCAGGACGGCAGTTGTGCTCGGCTCAGTCGCGCTGGCGAGACGCTGCGGGCATGGAGAGCCAGGAGGCGGCAGACGCCCGGTTCGGTGCCGGCGCGTACCGCTGCGGGGTACGCGTCCGCACGGCCGCTGGGCGGTCTGTCTTATGAGGGCGTGGGCGGCGGTGACCCTTTCGGTGGGGCCGCGCTCGCCGCTCCTCAGCGCCTGGAGGTGGTTACGCCGGAGGTGGTGGCGGACTCGCGCCCGGTGTTGGGGCGCGCTCTCGCGGAGTCGCGGCGGTCGGCGCGGGTGACACAGGACCGGCTGGCGCTCCTGGTGCGGCGGTCACGGAGCAGCATCACCAATGTCGAGGTAGGGCGCCAGGTCGCGCCACGTGAGTTCTGGATGGCCTGCGACGTGGCGTTGGGGCGCGAGGGTGCGTTGCTGGCCGCGTGGGGCCACACGGACGCTCGGGCGCGTCGGCTGAGGGAGCAGGAAAAGGAGGCGCAGATTCGGCGGCTCCTTGCCCAGCCGTCTCTTGGGTGCGTCTGTCGGGAGTTGCATCAGCTGTTGGCGGCGGCGGGGTGGCGTCGTGACGCGCCGGCCACACATGCCGATTCGGCCGATCTGGCTGTGTCGTGGCTGCGGCCATCCGTGGCCGTGTGGGGACGCGAGCTTGCGCTCTTCAGTGAGTACGAGCGGAACAGGGTGAGTCTGTTCGTGTACCTGGCCGGGGCGCTGGGTGATGCGGCGGATGACCTCGCCAAACTGCGCGCCGACGTGCCGAGCGCCGACGAATTATTTGTCCCTTCTTGGGGTGGCCGAAGTTGCGGCGGGGAGAGAGGGGTTAGACCGAGCTAACCAGCCTGAATGTGATTTCGCCGCCGAGGTTCGATTTCGCTCGTGCGGCAGTTTCACCATGCATATTGATGCGTATCGATGAATGTCGGTGTGGCGACAAAACGTTGATTGACCGCTCTGCATGTCGCAATGATTCTCGCAGCCGCATTTGACCGGCAGTTGTGTGAGAGGAGCAAGTATGAACATCCGTAGTCTCAGAAGGAGCGGCGCAATCGTCGCGGGCCTTCTCGTCGTCGTGCTCGGCATGACGGCGATGGAAGGTCAGGCGGCGGCGAGCCCAAGCGGTAAGAGCACCTACGACGGCGCTCAGAAGGTGCTCGCACCGTGCATCGCGCTGGCCATGCAGCAGAAGGCATCCGAGTGGAGCTGCACGAGCGCCGGCCTGGCCAGCACTCGCCTCGACGCCCACGGCACTCCCACCACCACCTTTACGCCCGTCGCCGCCACCACCGCGCTGGCACCCGCCCCGGTGTCGGTTCTCGCGGACGACTACGACACTTGGTGCGAGAGCAGCGGCACCTGTCACCGCGTCATCGACGCCTCGCGCTACATCGGTGAGACGAAGGGCAACGCCGTCTACGGGAACAGCAGCGGCGTCATCGGCAGCTTCGACGTGATCATTCGCAACAGTCTCCAGGGTCGACGCGGCCGGTGGACCGTCTCGCTGATCTGGGACCTCGGCCCGTCGCTGACCTTCAGCGACTCCTGGATCAACTGCTACGAAGTCATCGACCTGTGGCCGGACGCCGACTGCGGCGACCACGCCCTCTACCCGGGCCGCATCAGCAGCGGCTCGTGGCGCTGGAACAGCCCCACCATTTACGGCAACAACCTGGTCAACTCCGCCGCGTACTACGCGGCTTTCAACACCGACTTCACCCCCGCCGGCTACTCCGCCCGCACTGCGCCCGCGTTGGAGACGGCGCGCTTCAAGTGCTACGGGTCCGACCCCTGCAAGTTCTGATCCGGTTTCGGTCTGAAGTCGTACTACCATCACAGGTGAATACGGATATGTGACCATGGTCCCGGCCTCTCTTTCGGTGAGGTCGGGACCGTGCCGTAGCTACGTCCCCGGAGGAGCAGCATGGGCGACAGCAGCACCGTACCGAACGCTTGGGAAACGGCTCGGCCATTTCCCGGTTCACCGCCGGACTCCTTCGACCGCCGCAGCGTCATCGACACGCCGCATGGGCGGTATTGGGAACTGAGTGAGTCAGGCTGGGATGCCATGCTGGGCTACCTCGCCGACCCCGCCACCTTGGCTCGGTATGCGGAGAGGCGAGAACACCAGGTCGAGGTGACCGTCAGCGACAGCACCGGAGAGCACACGTTTCGCACTCCGCGCACCTCGGAGGATCAAGCAATCATTGACGAGGCTGCGAACTCGTATCTGCGCGATGTGGGATTGCCAGAGCGGCCGACCGGCTACCGCTGGTTCCAACGTCTACCTGACGATCTAGACGTGAAAGACATCGATGAGGCGGTCTACGCGGCGATCAAGGACCTGTCTCGCGACCATCACCCGGCCGAAGCCGTTCCGGCCATCCGCGCGGCTCTCGCGGAACTGTACCGGGAGCGGTGAGTTGGTGACGGCCGACGGCTGATTCCTGGCAGGCATCGCGGTACCCAGCCACGACACTCGGCGGGGCAAGCCGGCTTGCCGGCGCGGCAGCACCTCAGAGTGTTGTGATACCTGGACGTGATCTTCGCTGAGTCAGCGAAGATCACGTCTGTGTCGTTGTGTCTGTAAACCGGCGTACAAGTCGTCGCTGACGGATGGGCAGTGGGCGGTGATCGAGCCGTTGCTCCCGCAGCGGGATCCGCGGCGTGGTGGTCGGCCGTTGCGGTATCCCCGCCGGCTGGTCATTGACACGATCCTGTACATGCTGCGTACCGGTGCCGCGTGGCGGCACGTGCCCCATGATCTGGCGCCGTGGGACGTGGCGTTTCGGTGGTTTCGCTGCTGGAGCGCCGATGGAACGTGGGATCGGGTGCATGACCGGCTGCGCGACGCGGTGCGTGTGGCCGAGGGCCGTGATCCGCAGCCGTCGGCGGCGGTGCTGGACTCGCAGACCGCGCACAGTCATCAGGGCGGGGAGGCGATCGGGTACGACGCTAGAGCGACAGCTACGGCGGCGAACAGACCGAGGGATTGCCACGGGTACCGCTGCATCAGCGCCAGCCAGCCGGGCCACTGCTGCTGCTCCGAGGCGACGTTGGTTATCAGACCGACCATCAAAGTCACGATGACCATACCCGAAGTGACGAGTGTCGCTACGGTCGCTCGGCGTAGTGTCACGGTCAGTACCGTAGAGCACATCGACCATCGGCACTCCCCTGCTCCCTCCGACGCAAGCGCCGGCAGCGCTGCTTGCCCAACTCGCGGCACCCCTGCTGATCGTGGGTGCCGCGAGCCGTGGGCTCAGGCGGCCGGCTCGACAGCAGTCGGCCGAAGGTTTCCGGCTCAACTGACAGTGCGGGTGGACCAGTAGCTCAGAGGGCCAGCGTGGTGGCGAGCCGGCGGGCCTCGGTCACCAGGCGGCTGGCGCCGCCGCGCGCCACCACGTCGGCCAGCCCCGGTACCGGGGTGCGTACGCCGGTCGCGGCGGCCGTCTCGGCCGCCAGGGTGAGCAGGTCGGGTGTGCCGCGCGGCGGGGTCGGCGCGGTCAGCAGCGGCGGCAGCGCGGCAGCGAGCAGCCGCCAGATGCTCAGTCGGGCGCCGGCCGCGACTGCGTCGCGCAGCGGCGTCGCCGCTCGGGTCAGCGTCACCTGGTTGTCCGCCGCCAGTGCGCCAAGATGCCCGCCGACGCCTGGGGCGTCGAGCTCACTGGCTGCCGCCAGCATCAGCAGGGCGTCGAGGGCCGCCACGCGGTCTATTTCGTGCCGGGCGCACAGCCCGTAGGCCAGCGCCAGGTTGAGGGCCGGACCGCCTGTGCCGGTGCATTCGGCGAGCATTGGCAGGACCATGGTGGCATCCCGAGCGTCTTCTTGGGCGACGCTGGCGATGTCGGGCAACAGGTGGGCGGCGACCAGGCCCCGGTGCCCTGGAATCAGTGCCGGCCACAGGTCGCCCCAGCCGCCCTGCCTGCGCCCGATGAGTTGTGCCGGCACGGTGAGCAGCCCGAGCGGGTCCGCCACGCCTTCGGGTGGGCTGCTCGCCACGACGGTGCGCCGGGGAGGTAGCCGGTCGTAGCCGTAGTCGTAGTTGCCCATCCGCTCTCGCCGGGCGACCGTCACCATGCGGTGGACCGGCGCTGGTAGGGCGTCCCCGCGGAGCCAGCCGGCCAGCTCGCCGCCGGCCGCCGTGCCGAGCGCTTCGGCGCGGGACGCCAGCGCCTCGTCAACGCCAGCGGGGAGCCGTAGTAGTGCCTGGGTGAGGTCCCATCGCCATACCGGGCGGTCGCCGAGGGCGGCCAGCCGTTCGTAGAGCGCGGTCGGGTCGAGGGCTCCGGTGGCCGACGTGGGGGCGGCCAGCAGCCCGGGGTCGTCCCGCCCGTCCAACCGCTGTCCGACTTCTGCGAGCCGGGCGCAGTACATCAGTGTGAGTGCGGAGCGGCGGGGCGGCGGGGCGGTGGGCCGGTTCCGGAACGGGCGCAGCGTCCGGGTCAGCGACTCGCTGAGGATGCCGGACCACTGGTCGCGGCGGGTGGCTGCCTCGGCGGGGGCGGCGGCGGCCAGCAGGACGCCGTGCATCTGGACCGACAGGTTGAACACCGCCCACATGTGGTCGTAGGCGCCCACCTGCTCGCGGCGCAGCACGGGTAGCAGGGCGGCCGCCAGCCGATCGCGTTCGGTGGTGGCCAGCCGGACCAGACCGTCCAGGACCCGCTCCACGGCCGGCGCGGGCCAGCGCCGGCCGAGCAGCCCGGACACTTCCTCGACCAGCTCGTCCACGTCGGTGATCGGAGGCGGGGCGGCTGCCGGCTGCGGAGGTTTCGGCAGGTCGTCACCGGCCGCCGTGACAGTGACCGTGGTAACTGGCTGGTGACCGTGTCGCTGCGCCAGCGTCATCGCCCGGTCCCGCAGGTCGGCAGCCGGGTGCTCGGCGCCCACGGCGAGGATGTCGGCGATTTGCGCCGCCCGCTCGGGGTGCTGCCGGGCGAGCCGGTCCAGCCAGGACAGCTGCGCTCGCACCAGCGCCTTCTCCGGCCGGGGCAGCACCGTGCGGGCCGCGTCCGACAGTGACTCCAGCTCCACGGCGTCGCCCAGCTCCCGCAGCGCGCGCTGTGCGTGTGCGGCGACCGGCCCGGGTGCGTCGGCGAGCAGCCGCAGGTAGGCGCTCGCCCGCGCCGCCACCTCGTCGGGGGTGGGTGCCAGCTGCTCGTGCAGGGTGAGGAACGGACGCAGTGCGGCGGGTCGGTCCCCGCGCAGCAGCCGGCCGAGGATGCCGTCCAGCAGCGCCGCGCGGTCGAGCCGTCCCTCGGTCGCCAGCGCGGCTAATGCCTGGGGCACTGCCTGCCCGTTGCCGCCGGCCGTGAGGTCGGCGCCGAGGCCGTCGACTTCGAAGAGCCGGGGCAGCAGCGCGTCCAGGAACGGGTCGGCGCGCAGCCGGTCGAGCAGGGGCGGCTGTGGGGGGTCGTGGGGTCGCTGCCACCCCATCGCGTACGCCCAGCCGGCGACGAAGGCGTCTCCGGTCGGTGGTGCAACCTTCTCCGCCAGCAGCAGCCCGGCGGTGAAGTGCCAGCCCTCCCACGGTTCGCGGCGGCGTAGCCGCTCGGCCAGCCGGTACGCCAGGTCGGCCAGCCAGGTCACGCCCCGCTGCCGGGCGGCGGCGACCACCGGCTCGGGATCGACGTCGCGCAGCATGACCGACCGCCGGCCGAGCAGCGTGGAGGCCTTCGTCGCGGTGCTCAGCGTGCCCACGGCGGCCACCGCCAGGGCAGTCGCCTCCGTCCCCCACCACCAGTTGTCCCGCCGACGTCGGACGTGGGCGATCAGCTCGTCGCCGAGCGCCCGCCGGGCCGCCTCGTCCAGCCCGTGCAGCACCGACCGGACAGCGGCGACGTCGCCGCGGACCAGGGACTCGAAGAAGATCGTCACCGCCCCACCTCCGCCGGTGCCTGCACCATGGCGACCGCGAGGGCGTGCTTGCACGGTCCCCGCTGTCCCTGGTGCCGCCCCCACCACCGACAGGAGCACGTAAGACTTCCGTCGGGCTGCCGGCGTACCCGGTACTGCTCGTCTCCGCTGCGTACGGTGGCGTGCTCACCGTCGGGGCGGACCGCGTCCTGCTGCACCAGCGCCCGCGCGGCGACCAGGCGGGGGTTGTCCCGTTCGGCCCGGCCCGCGTCATAGGGCATCACCCGGTGGAAGTAGCCGCCCTCGGCGACGTCGTAGCCGACCCGCCCGGCAGTGCCGAGCTGGGCCAGGGCGGCGCGGACCCGGTCGTCGGGCAAGCCGGCCGCGTCAGCCAGCGCGGCGACGTCGATCGTCGGGTCCCAGGACAGCAGCGCACCGACCAGCTCCGCGTCGTCGATCACCTCGTCACCGGCGAGCGCGAGCAGGGCGGCTCCCTCGCCGGAGAACCCCCGGTACGGCTCGGGAGACAGCGTTACCGACAACCGCAGCGCCCCGGTGTCCAGCTCCCACGTGCTCGCCACGGCCGGCGACCCCGCACGCACCGTCGGCCCGTACACCCGCAGCGTGCGGGCGTGTCGGAGCAGCCCGCGCAGCGCCGTGAGGCGCCCCGCTCCGGCCAGACAGACGGCCCCCGGCGCCGGCCGCGAGGTCAGCCGGAGGGTACGCCCGGCCGGTACCGCCCAGAGCACCGAGCGGTCACCGGCTCCGGGTAGCCGGCGCAGGAACGCCGCCGCCTCGGCGGCGGGGATCTCGGCGCGCGGTTCGAACCCGGCGGTGAGCACGTGCACTTCGGCGAAGCCGCGCAGCCAGCGCCCCGGCAGCGGAACCTTGCGCTCCACCACCGCCCCGTCGATGGTGGAGACGGTGAGATCGTCCGGGCCGACGGCCATGTGCAGCGGTTCGATGCCCCCCACCCGGGCGAGCGCCTCCCGCAGTGGCGGGTTGACGTCCACGTTTGTGGTGCCGTGCCCGACGATTTCACCGTCGAAACCGGCCGGGACCACGTCCATGCGGGCGTACACCCCGCAGCAGCCGGAGAACGACTCGAAGCGCAGCCGGTCGCGGCTACCGGTCACCACCGGGTCCAGGCTGGCAGGGCTGACCGGCTGGTGGTAGTGGGTTCGGGCCACCTCGGCGACGGCGAGCAGGCCGGCGGCCGCAGCTGCTGGAGTCGTGAGAAACCCGGAGAAGAAGCGCGGGTTGGCCGCCGGGCCACCGCATGTCTGCAGGGCCAGGCCAGCGGCGCGCAGGGTTGACGGCTGGAGGTATCGGTACGTCTGGACGGCGTTCACGGCGCACACCGTAGGGCGAGCGACCGACATCATCACCGATACCAGCGCCGGCCGTGCTGCAAGCCGAACGGACGCGGTTTAGGAATGGAGTACGGCTCAGTCCGCGTGCGGCCTTCTGACCTGCCGCGACGGTTCCCGCTCAGCCGCTCGCTTACGAGATCAGTCCGTGAATAGTCCGTGGCGTTCGGGCGATCGCTCGAGTGAGGATGAGAGCCACTGTCGAAGGAGGTAACCCACGGTGTGCGCCGAGCGTACTCCCCAGGTACCGGCTGGAAGCGCGTACGGCCGATGAGCGAGCCCGCCGCCAGGGTCCGGCCGAATACCTCCGTTGACGACCTTGCCCGGCATGACCTCTTCGAGTCCCATGACGGGCACGACGCCTTCCTGGTCGACCTCTACGCCCTTTCGGCAACGTCCGGAAACCACCCGAGCGGAGAAATTCAATGGCCATTCCGAAGAAGGGCAGCCGCCTCATCTCAGTCGACGGCATCACCTATCGCTGGCGGATCCGCCCGAAGCCCACGTACAGCCAGGGACTGGCCGAGACGACGTTGACCTACGCCGTTGAGCTGGAGCAGGCTCCGGGCTCGGTACTTGTCGTCACGACCGACTCCCCGCGACCGGACAACTGGATCGTGCCCTCGGGGAAGGCGGTTCGTCCGACCGGAGTTGCGGACACCATCCGGGCAGCGCTCCGGCAAGGCTGGCAGCCGGACCGACCGAGGCCGGTGATGCAGATGAGCGCTACCGCCAGCAAGAGACTGGCCTCGGCTGAGACGTCAGAAGCCTGAGCAGCAGGCTTCAGGGCCTCCGAGGTCATCAGCTCGATCCGCGTGCGGCTGTCCGCGTCGTACGCCTCACCGCCACCGGCCCGAGAGGGCCGGTGGCGGATCCAGGTACCGCCGGCTCACCGCGCGCCTGAACCACGTACTCCGGTGGCATGCCGCACAGCCGAGCGGCAGCGATCGCCCTGCCCACGGCGGCGGGTGTCCACCTACGCGATCGTCACGGTGTGGCGGACGTTGGGTGGGAGGTGGACTACATCGATGGGTTGTCTAGATATGAGGATGCTGCGTCCTCGTGGGGGTGCTGTAGTACCTGGCTGCGGCTCGCATGGACTCAATGACTGTGGATCCGGGGTAGTAGCGGCGGTCGGAGTACAGATGCCGGTAGCAGGCCCAGTAGCTTGCTACGCGCTGAGCTGTGAGGGCGACGAACGACGGGTTCGCGGCGAGGACCTGTCCGTAGACGGCGTGCTGTGGGGTCCAGGGATCATGGATCTCGACAAGCTCACGGTGGATGTCGAGCACGATCTCCAGGACATACTCTCCGACTAGCCGGACCACAAACGGGACCACCCAAGGCTCATTCAACCTCAGAACGTGCTCAAGCCGTCGCTGCCGCACCCGACCGTCGTGGTGACGCGTATAGAGGCAGTTGAGGATCGCCGACTGGGTCGGTGACAGATCACCCTCCACATTGGCTTCAGGTTCGGCGTGGTACATGCGGTACGGGATGACGACCGGCTGCCCGTCAACGGTGACACGGAACGGCATCGCCGGTTCTAGGCTGGATGGGGGTAGGAGCTTCAAGACGGCCTGTACGTCTCGCTGAAGGTAGGCGGGGAAAGCGGCTGCCAGTGAAGGCGCGGTAGGGGCACTCAGCGCTGGGCTTGACACGGTCGGACCGTACAGCGTTCCAGCCATCGGCACTGCCCTACAGCAGGCTTCCGGCGTCACTGCCCTTCGGCAGTAGGCGCGGGGCTGCTCAGCCAACCGATGAACGACAGGTACTGCCGGAGTCCGTCCGGGATCGGCCCCTGCTGGCAGACCCATTCGTCCGCCAGGGTCGCGACGAGCAGCTCGGTCCGCTCGAAGCGCAGCTGGAGCCCACCGACAGCCGGAATCGTGCTGTACCCCTGGATGAGTCCTATGTCAACGAGACATTGCCCAACCACGTCGCCGAGCAGGTCTGTGGGTTGGACCGGTCCGACCACCGCCCGCCCTCCTGCATGTCGTAAGACGAGTAGGGCTCTTCCTCGGTGAGCTTCAGCAGCTCACCACAGCCGTGGGCCATGATGGCTGGCGCTTTCTCGAAATGCAGCCAGAGATGCAGCAGAGCGTCAATTCCCGTCACCGGCTGTTCGCCGAACCAGTGCCTCGCCTCGGTTACCGCAAGCAGGCGTCGGCCCAGGAGCGGGCGAAGTAGGGCACCAACGGTCATGGGATCCGACACGGGCGCACCATAGCAGCGCCAGACCGCCAGTTTGGAAGATCGTTCTCGGCTATCGTGACTTGTTCAGAGTGCCTGGTCAGCGACCGGGTCGTGTTGCCCGATCATGACCGCTGATGACCGCCTGAGACGCCCACTACTGGCACGCGGCCGGCACGGTTGTGCGGTGGGCTCGCGGCCGTCCGGCGGCGTACGGCCCACCGCCCCTGGCCGTTCGGGGCGGCGGCTTGCCGTGTCGCCGGCTCTCCGCGCGCCTGGACCGGTACCCGGTGGCAAACCGCGGAGGGTGCGGCAGCCGAGAGCCCTGACATCAACGACGGCCGGCCACGCTGGCGCTCGTCACGGCCCAATTTGCTGCTCACGACCATTCCGAGGTCTGGCGCGATACTCAAGGACCGACCCCGTGGGTTGAACATTTGGGCCCAACGCGGTCAGTAGCAGCACGGTGCCGATCCCGGCTCGGAGTGCGCCAAGTGCTGGGCGTGGCGTCCGTGAGGTTTGCTAGCCCCAGGAGGACGTAGAAGCCCATGCTCACGGTTCGCTGCGGCGTAGCCGCTCGCCCAGCCGGTACGCCAGGTCGGCCAGCCAGGTCACACCCCGCCGCTGGGCCTCCGCAACGACCGGGGCGGGGTCGGCATCCCGCAGCCAGACCTTCCGCCGGCCAAACAGTTGCCCCAACCATCCTTGCGGTACCCACGGCGGCCACCGCCAGGGCGGTCGCCTCCGTCCCCCACCATGGTATCCCGTCGGCGCCGGACGCCGGCGATCAGCTCGCCGCCGAGCGCCAACCGCCCGGCTCGAGCGGTCGTCAGCTCCGGTGCGCTGGTTCCCGCGTTGAGAACGTCTACCGCGTGTTCTGCACGTCGAGGCACCGACCGACTGGAGAAGTTTGCACCTGGCGCTGGTGCCGCGTGGGACCCACGAGTTGATTGCCTTCCCGTACGGTAGTCGTGCTCGCCTTCACGGTGAGCCACGGGGACGAGTCGGTTGGTGATGGAGTCGGGCATGCAGCAGCACGAGAGACGGAACCTGCGCCTGTCTCTGGCCAGCCTGGATGCTCTCGGTTCCGACGCCGAGCTGCGCGCGCAAGCCGAACAGGTCCGCCGCGAGGCGGAGACCCAGCCGGCACCCGACTCCCCGGCCGGCCACGACCAGACCGGCTCGATTACGGTGCACACCGACCGTGAGGGTCATGTCAAGGATGTGGCCGTGCTGCGTGACTGGCGCGCACGGTTGACCCCTGGTGAGGTACCGGACGCGCTCTTCGAGGCGTATTCGGCCGCCATGCGGGCGGTCGTTGAACTGGCGGCGATACGTCGGCTGACGGACGACCCGACGGAAGGCTCTCCCGCAGCGGCAAGACCCGGTACGCGGTACGACGACGAGCTTGACGAGCACCTCTGGCTGCGCCGCACCTGGCGCACGCTGCACGAGATCGACGCCGACCTGGAGCGGTTGGCCCGCCAGCCGGACATGCCAGTGGAGAAGACGATCACCAGCCTGAACGGCTGCCTGACGCTGCATCTGCGCGGTTCCGGCATCACGGCCATCACGGGCTCGGTGGAACGGATCGGCAGGCTCGACGCCGGTGAGCTGCGATTCGAAGCTCGCTCCCTGTTTCAGGCCCACGCCCTGGCCAGCTCACGCGCCGATCACGAGGGGGACCGATGAAGGAACTGCAGGTCATCACCGACGCTCTGCGCGACGAGGGTGGTAAGTGGCTGACGTTGTCGGACCGGATTGCCGTCCCGAGGGCCGCTGCGCAGCAGCTCACTCTCGACAGCTCGGCGTTCTTCATCGGCGATGCCAACACCCATGTCCACGCGGCGGCGTACCGGAACTTTCAGTCCTTCATGGTCGAGGTCCTCTCGGGCGCGGTGACCGAGTTTGAGCAGATGGGCGGCGCGCTGCGTCGGGTCGCCGACGAGTACGACCGTGCCGACGAGATGGTTTCGCTGGATCTCAACAAGATCTACTCTGCCTGAGCACGAGGGGACGAGCGGGTGCAACCGGGAACCACCGATATCGAGTACGGCGAGCCGTTCAACAAGGCCTTCGATCAGATTCGCTCCGGCATCGACGAGGCCGTCGGTGAGTTCAACCAGATCGTGGAGCGCCTCAACGACTGGAGGTGGCTGCTGGGACCGGTCACCGTCTGGTGGATCAAGAGCAACCTGGACACCGTGCGTGGGGCGCTCGACGCGGTGCTCGACCGGGTCGACAACGCCCTGGAGCATCAACTTCCGGTGCTGTCGTTGATCAACATCAGCTTCCGGTGGGTCAACGATGTGAAGACTCCCGTGTCTGACCTGTCATTCGTCACCACTGAGCCGGTGAATGAGAACCTGGCCAAGTGGTCCGGTGACGCGTCCAGCGCCTACCAGGCGAAGGCAGGCAAGCAGAAGGCCGCGGTGGACGAGACCGTGCTCAAGGCGGAGTTCATCAGTCAGTGGCTGTTCAAGATCGCGAAGGCGAACGTCGACTACGCCGTCCAACTCGCCAAGATCGTCACTTCCCTGGCCGGCAAGCTGGCCCAGGCCGCGAGCGAAGCGGCGACCGTCTTCGCGCTGCCCTGGGCCGTCGAGACGCTCGCTGATTCCGTCGGCGATCTCGTCCAGGCAGGTCTGGACACGCTGCTCACCATCGGACAGCGGTTCGTCGACGCGGTCGGGAACGTCCGGGACATCGCCACCCAGGTCGGTGACTACTCGAAGCTGCCCGGTGGCAAGTGGCCGGAGGCCGTCCGCGGCTGACCTCGCGAGGTTCGGGTGCCGGCAGTTACAGGTACGCGACTCGGACCTGCCACAGCCGGGCGCGGATGGCACCGGGAGCACACAAGAGTCACCGGTCTACGGGCTGGCTGCGTGACCGGTCGTTCTCGCCCCACGCCTCATGTGCTGATCGACGATTACTCGTACCTGGCGGCGGAGGTCCCTGCTGCTCGTGTTGCTCATCCGTTCCGCCTCGAGGACGGCTTCGGTGAAGCTGTCCGGCTCGCGTGGAGGGGAATTGCGGATCCGTAGGTTCTCCTCGGGCGGCAGGCAGAAGCCCAGCATGCTGCAGAGTTCGTCGAGGAGTCGCTGGACATCTGACGGCTGGGGGTCAGGGCGGTCCATGAGGTTGAGCGTGTCGTCTCCTGTCGGAGATGCCAGCCCTGTCGACGATGGTCCTTTGCAGAGCAGCAGGACGGATCAGGCGACCGGAACGGCGGACCGGGTCGCCGACAGGATCGCTACGGCTTTGGCGGCGAGGGTCGCCGTCGGGGTGAACGAGTCCCCGCCCACTGCCAGCCACACCTTCACCACCAGGTTGCCGGTGCGCGAGTGCACCATGTACTCGGCGTACTTGAACCCCGGCGTGGACTGCTTGGTGAAGGCCTCCGCCTCCTCCCCCACGCCTGTGACAGGACCCGCCGGCGCCATGCCGGTCGCCTGCCGCGTCCCCCGATACAGTCTCGCCGCCTCCTGCGCGGTAGCTGGGGTCGACGCCTCCACGCGCAGGTTCGCCTCGTGGCCTGTCTTGAAGTGACCCCTATGGGCCGGACACCTCGATGTCTGTTAAGGACTCGTGGTGGATCTTCTCGTAGGTGTCGGGGCTGACGTTACCCAGACGGCTGTGCCGGCGGCGAGGGTTGTAGAAGCCTTCGATGTAGGAGAAGACCTCCATCTCCAGCTCGTGTCGGCTGGGCCAGGCGCGGGTGTAGACCAGCTCGGTCTTCAAGGTGGCGAAGAACGTCTCGGCCAGGGCGTTGTCGTAGCAGTCGGCCACGGAGCCCATCGAGGCGAGCACGCCGCAGGAGCGCAGGGTGCGGCCGAACTCGAACGACGTGTACTGCGTCCCGCGGTCCGAGTGGTGGATGACCTGGTCGCGGGCGGGTCGGCGGTGCTGGATGGCCATGCCGACGGCGTCGAGGATCAGCTCGGTGCGCAGGTGATCGGCCATCGCCCAACCCACGACGCGGCGGGAGTAGGCGTCGACCACGACGGCGAGGTAGAGGAATCCTTCCCATGTGCGCAGGTAGGAGATGTCGGCGACCCAGAGCCGATTCGGGGCGGTCGCGGTGAACTGCCGCTGGACCAGGTCCGGCGCGGTCGCCGTGGACGCGGCCTTGCGGCGGGGCTTGCCGCGCCGGCGTCGGTGGGCGCCCTCGATGCCAGCCAGCCGCATCAGCCTCGCAACCGCCTTGCGGTTCCATCGGTGGCCGCGTTCGTGTAGCTCGGCGGTGAGCCGTCGGGCGCCGTAGACGCCGCGGTGCTCCGACCACGCCTGCCGGGTGACCTCGACGCGCTGCTGGTCGTGGCGTTCCCGCTCGGCGGCGCGTTGGCGTCCCTGTCGAACCCAGTCGTAGAAGGCGCTGTGGCCGACGCCGAGGAGCCGGCAGAGCAGACGGACCGGGTAGGTGGTCTTCTCCGCGGCGATGAACCGATACACCTCGGCCCGGTTCACCGCTCCGTCTCGCGTGCGAAGAAGACCGCGGCTTTTTTCAAGATCTCCTTCTCCAGCTCCAACTGGGCCACCTGCCGCCGCAACCGCAGCAGCTCGGCACGCTCATCGTCGCTGAGCAGCGACGACGACTGGCCGCCGTCGCGTTCCTGGCGCAGTTGGGCCACCCAGTTGCGCAGCGTCTCGTGGTTGACCCCCAACTCCCTGCCCACGTCACGGATCGTGCGGCCGGAATCCAGCACCAGCGCCGCGGCCTGACGCCGGAACTCCTCGGGGTACTTGCTCTGTCGAGCCAACGCGGTTTCCTCCTCCTCGGCAGGATGCCAAGTCAGGAGGTGTCCGGTCTCAGGGGGTCACTTCAGTCTTGGTCCGCATCTCGAACAGACACGCCGCCCCAGGCCGCCCGTTGGGCGGTCTCGCGTCGGTCCGGCGCACTGTCAAGCCCAGGTCGGCAAGCGCACCCACATCCGTACGCGCACACAGATCCAAGCCGGCGGCGTCGTAGGACGGAGCACCGGTCGAGGACGATGTCTGCGGAGCATCCGACGGCGTCGTGGCCGCAGGCGTTGGTGCCGCAACCGAGGATTCACCGCTGCTGCAGCCTGCCAGGGCCAGCGCAGCAGTCAGCGTGACAACGAGGAGAGGCTTGCGGTACGGCGCGGACACGAGCACGACGATACCCGCGGTAATCGGGCAGCACTGTCCGTGCACCCGATGATTAGGGTGCGGTCATGGCCGCCCAGGAAACCGCTGACCACATCATTCGCACCCGCGCTGTCACCGCCGACGCCATCCTCGCCAACCGCGCCGACCTACGCCCCTACCCCTACCGGCTCATCTCCATCGTGTCCCACCGCGGCATTGGCGGAGACCAGGTCACCCAAGCACTGGCCGCCGCAGAATTGCTCGAAACCTTCGGCTGGCAGCTGGTCAGCGTCTCGGAGTTCGCCAGCAGCAGGATCGTTCACGCGATCATGCGGAGACGCTGACCGCCGCTCGGCGCCTCCGACTGCCCTCGGCGGCCGGCGCACCCGAGCTTTGCCAGCACCTCCCATCGAGCAGGCCAGGATGTGCAGAATCCGTGCGCTGCGTCCAGGCGGGTCCACGCATGTCTCTGACGTCGGGCGCTGATCCGTAGCGTTCGTAACCGGTCCTTGGCGTCGACCGGTGTTGCCGCCGGCAGCATCACAGCCTCCCGCGTCCTGGGCCCCGCCGGACTGCCAACATAAGAATCGCACCAGATCGGCTGTAAGCGCCCTCCGGCACCTGTTCGACGAGCTCTCGCGTGGCCTTGTTCGCTTGCTCGCCGCCTAGAGTCGGGCCGTAGAGTTGGGACCTATTGCCGCCGGCACCATGATGGTCTGTGCCGTGGTTGGCTGCGTCGCCCTCGTAGGCGTTGTGGCGCTGCCAGCCATGTGGTGGCCAGGGAAGTGGTAGCCGCGCAAGGCGGAACCGACGGTAACCGGTGCATTACGAATCAGGATAAGCGATCCGGCGAGCTGCGCGAATGGGGCTGTACCAGCGGAGATGCCTCTTGATAGCTCTCATCGCTCCCCCGCCGTCTTGCAGACCAAATGCGGACCCCTCGCCGCGCAGCGTTTGTGATCGGATAGCCAGCCATGGGGTGGGATGAGTGCCTGACAGAGTTGCTGGTCCAGCTCGGTGATCGCGGCCTGGTCGCCATGGTCAAGATGGACGGCGAACGCCAACGGGGCCGCTGGACGGTCCTGGTGTCAGGTAGCCCGCTGGGCGGGGAATTCGTGTGATGGGACGGCGACGACAGGAACGACGGGCTGTCGCGGGTGACGGCCGAGCTTCAGGAGTTGGTCCCGGGGCTGCTCGACTGAGCGACTACGGACACTGATCATTCCGGCTCATCGACCCTATCCATGCTTGGCTTCTCTACGCCTCCGCCAACTGATCTCAGCGTGCTGGTTACGGCAGATCCGACACCCTTGCAGATCTCCCGATCACATCTACCTGCCCTTGGTGTTCGTCGCGCGCCACGTTGGCCAGCTCTGCGGCCAGCTGTCTGGCCAGTTGTCGGTGATGGCGGCCGGCGCGATCCCGGCAAGGGTGAGCACATCGCGGCTGAGCCGTTCGGCGACATCAATTACATCGGTTGCGGTAAGTGCCATCCAGTAGTCGAAGCGGTGATCGACCGCGTTGTTGACCAGCGCCTCCGCAGACTCCATCGGCATGCCGGTAGCAGTGAGAAACCATTGCAGAACCATGCGGCACCGGCCCTGCCAGCTGTCGTCGTCGGCGACGGGGGCGACGGTGGTCCTGATCAGGTCCGCGATAGCGGACTCCCAGGTGGCGGTGAGGTCGCCCGGTCCGGCGGCTTCTGCCGGATCGAGCAGCGGCAGGAACCGGTCGAATCGCTCGGCGATCCCTTCCAGCCACCGGCGCCAGGCCAGTAGCGAGTCGGCGGCACGAGCCGGCGCCTCGGCAGGCGGCGGGAAGCTGGTGATCCAATCCCACTGTTCCCACTCGTCGGCTCCCCAGTACCAGCGGTAAGCCCATGGCCCGAAGCGGTCCGACAGCACGGCGCTGATAGCTTCGGTCCATGCCCACAGGTCGGACTGCCCGGCCGTGGGGACCACTGTCCGAACCAACGCCGGCACCTCGATCGGGTCGAACGGGAATCGGGCCGGGTCGACCTCCGCCCAGGTTGCCAGCGCCGGCGGTGTTTTCGGCCCGTCGTTCGCCATGGATCGGCATCCTGCCTACCGGTCAGCCTGGTGTCCAGCAGGTTCCTCGCACGCTTTCTCGTCGACTCGAGCAGCGACCTGGAGCAACTTCAGGACCAAGACATCTACGTGACCGTCACCGGAGGCCCTACTAATACGACACGACCGTCATGACGCTCCAAGCGATCGATGCAGCACTCCGCCAGTGGACACAGACGGGCGAAGCCGCCGGCGGAAGCTACCTCTGGTCGACGGACCTGGTCATCACATCCTGGCCAGGCATCACCGCGATGATCGAAGCGATCGACGGACTTGTCCGCGAAGGGGCCCTGCACGTGCTCACCGCGTCCCGGCCGCGGATCGTGCGCCACATCGGCGTGGTGATGCACGCCGTCGGCGCGGTGCCGGACGGGCGACTGCTGGCGGTGACGCTCATCGAAGAGACCGACGACAAGTACTTGGTGGTCGGGGCGCGATGGCTCAACGAGGACGAGGCGCAACCGCTGCGCAAGTTGATGGAAAGGGGGCGGGCGATGAGCCGAGCAGAGGACATCAGGGCGCAGGAGCCGCTGAACAGCCAAGACTGGTCCGACGCGGTGGTCGACGATACGCCGCCGACGACGAAGGTGAGCATGTCCGCCCGGTACCCGAGCCACATCGCCCGCCGGATCATGGCGGACGCGGAGGCCCGCGGCGTGAAGCCGGGGGCGATCCTGCGAGAGATCGTGGAGGCGCACTACGCCGCGCTCGACGCCGCCGGCGACGAGCCGATCACCGTGCGACCCGCTGACGTCGTCCGCGCGCTGGCCCAGGTTGCACTCCGGGAGCGTCCCGCCGCCGCGTAGCGCAGCTGCATGGGTGGCGTTACATGGTGAGCACCAACCCCACGAAAGCTCGTGGCCCGGGGCGCCAATGGACCGCTTTTCGCCACCCGCTGCGGCAACCGCCTCAGTCAGTTTCGGCTCAGAAGCTACCGGCGGGCCATCACGGGCAGGTCTGCTCGTACGGCAGGTTGGGCACATGGCGCGCCCACTCCTGGCGGTCGAGTCCTCGACCGGCCCGGGCGCAGGCCTGCGCCACCGGGTTGACCTGGGCGTCAGTGATCTCGGCGAGGGTCCATAAGTAGACGAGCTTGTCCGCGCCGCCCGTGGCCAGGGTGCGGCTGTCCGGGCTGAAAGCGACACTGAGAATGACCGCCCGCTGGCTGCGAGCGGCGATCAGCCCCTGCGGCCGGGCCGGGTCACTGACCTCCACCAGGGCGGTCGTCTTGTCGTTGCCACCAGTGGCTAGGTGGTGCCCGTCCGGGCTGAACGCGACGGCGCGCACCCAGCCGCTGTGGTTGGGCAGCGGCGCGCCGATCACGGTGGGTTGGGCCGGGTCGCGCACGTCCCAGAGCATCACGCTGGTGTCGAGGCTACCGGTGGCGAGGGTGTTCCCGGTCGGGGCGAAGGCGAGCGTGGTCACCTGACTGGTGTGGGCAGTGAGCCGGCTCAGCTGGCGGGGCCGGCTGGGGTCGCCCACCGCCCAGAGCGTCGCTGTGCCGTCGAAGCTGCCCACCGCCAGGGTTTCGCCGTCCGGGCTGAACGCCACTGCGGACACCCCGGCCAGGTGGCCAGTGAGCGCGCTGAGCCGGCGGGCCGCCGCGGGGTCGGTGACGTCCCAGAGCGCCGTCGTGCCGTCCCCGCCGCCGACGGCGAGCAGCCGCCCGGCGTCCCGGTCCGGGCGGAACGCCAGCGAGGTCACCGGCCCGGGGTGGCCGGGCAGCCGGGCCAGTTCCCGGGCAGCGGTGGGGGTGCCGACGTCCCAGAGGGCGGCGCCGTCCTGGCCGCCGGTGGCGAGCGTCCGCCCATCCGGGCTGAAGTCCACCGCGTACACACCCCGAGGGTGCGCAGCCAACTGGCCGCGCCGGCGTGGCTGGGCGCGGTCGGCCAGCTCCCACAGGTTCGTCCGGCCGTCCGCGCCGCCCGTGGCGAGCAACCGACCGTCGCCCCGGAACCGGACCGCCCGGACCTCCCCGTCGTGATCGCCCAGCCGGTATCGGGCACTCAGCCCGGCACCGGCGCCGGCCCGCCAGAGGACCACCGTGCTGTCCGCGCTCGCGGTGGCCACGGATTGCCCGTCGGGACTGACCGCGACCGCGTTCACCCAGGTCGTCCGCGTCAGCGGCACCAGGGTCGACCGGACCGGGCGGGCCGGGTCGGTGACGTCCCATCGCTGCACCGAGCGGTCCGCTCCGACGCCGATCACGTACTGGTCGTTGCGGCCGGTGAGCCGCAGGGCGCGTACACCGCCGGTCGGCCCGGTGAGGTGACCGAGCCGCCTCGGCCGGACCGGGTCGGTCAGCTCCCACAGCAGGATGCCGTCCCCGCCGCCGCTGGCCAGCCGGCGGCCATCCGAACCGAAGCCGAACGCGCCGACGCCGTCATGATGACCGGCCAACTGCCCGACCCGGCGGGCGCGTACGACGTCCCAGACGAACGCCCGGCCGCCGAGGTCGCCGCTGACCAGCACCTGCCCGTCCGGGCTGAAGGCGACTGCGCTCACCCAGCCGGAGTGACCGGTCAGGTCGGCGGCCCGCCGTGGCCGGGTCGGATCGGTCACGCCCCAGAGGGTCAACCCGCCGCCGCCGTCGCCGACGGCCAACTGGCGCCCATCAGGGCTGAACGCGATGCTGGACACCACGGCCGGCTGGCTCGTGGCCGTCGTCGCGATCCGGCGAGGCTGGGCGGAGTCGCCGACGTCCCAGAGGGCGATCGTGCCGTTGGCAGCGCCGACGGCCAGGGTTCGCCCGTCCGGGCTGAACGCCACCGCGTCCACCCGGGGCGTGCCGTCGAGTTCACCGGTCTTTCGCATCGCGCCGGGATCCCAGAGCAGCACCCGGCCGTCCGCGCCGCTGGTCGCCAGCATCTGGCCGTCGGGACGGAACGCCAGCGCGGTGACCGCGCCCCGGTGCCCGGCCAGGGTGCCAGCGTACGGCGCGAGCAGGGAGGCGATAAGGCTCGCCGTGCTGGAGCGGTCATGGTGCAGCCGGTCGGCGGCGAGCGCGAGCATGAGCGCAAGCTGCGGCGCGTTGTCCCGCAGGTTCTCTGCCTGGTCGAGCAGGGCTCCGGCGGTGGCGGCCCGTTGCTGCTGCTGGGCCTCGCGTTGGCCGAGCACCGCCAAACCCGTCGCGATCAGCGACGCGAGCAGGAGGAGCACCAGCGCGCCGGTGGTGACCCGGCGGGCGAGCTGGCTTCGTCGCTGGGCGCGGACGCTGCGGTCGAGGAAATCCGTCGCGGCGGCTGTGAGCGCCGGATGGCGCTCGGGGTCGGCTTGCCACCGGGCAACGGCGCGCACGGTGGCGTCGAGATTGTCCCCGACATAGAGGTACGACGCGTTCCGGTCGTGCTGCTCCCAGGTGTCGGCCGCGGTAAGGAGCTCGTGCTGCCGGGTACGGTCGGCGCGGTCGGAATCGAGCCAGGTGCGCAGTCTCGACCAGGTGGTCAGCAGGGCGTCATGGCTGATCTCGATGCCGTGGTCGGCCGCCATGAGCAGCCGTTCCCTAGTGAACGCGTCAACGACTGTATCGACCCGACCGGTCTCGCCGCAGAGGCGGTGCAGATCCGCCCGGTCGAGCCGGCGGCGGGCGAGGCGGCCGTCCCGGGTGGGGACGGTCAGGCTGGTGAACACCTGCTGGGCCGTCGTGCGCAGGTCGTCGTCGAGGCGCCCGTACACAGCCTCCGCGCTGGTCTGCACCGCCTCGGAGACACCACCGGCGCGGCGGTAGCCGAGCACGGTGAGGCGGTCTCCCTCACGATGCTCCCAGGTGACCCGCATCGCCTCGGACAGCAGCGGTAGGACGCCGACGTCGAAGCCGCCGACGCCGCGCAGGTCGTGAAGGACCGCGTCCAGCAGCTCCGGGGCCACCGTGACGCCGGCCTCGGCGGCCGGGCCGGCGATCGCTGCGGCGAGTTCAGACTCGCTCATCGGGCCGACCGTGAAGGGGCCCTGCTGGACCGCCTCGCGCAGCTCTGCAGCCGCCATCAGCGGGTCGAGGAAGTCGGCCCGAACGGCCAGCACCACCAGCGCCGACGGCACCTCCGTCGAGCCGAGCGAGGGCCGGGCCATCGCCTCCAGCGCCCGCACGAACGCCAGCCGATCGGGCTCCGCGTCGGCCGGGTCCGCTGCGGCGAGCGTGAACAACTCCTCGAACTGGTCCACCACCAGCACTAGGCGGGCCGGGTCCGCCCCGACGGCGCGCAGGGCCTGGGCGGCGATCAGCGCGGCCCGATCGGGATCGTCGTGCAGGGACCGGAGCACCGACCCCGCGTCAAGGCCGGCGAGGTCGGCTAGGTGCAGGGCGAGTTCGCGTAGCGGGGACGCCGTCGGGGTGAACACCCGCCGCGGCCAGGCCGCCGAGCCGGCCGCCAGCCGCCCGACGGCGAGCTGGGGGAGCAGCCCGGCCCGCAGCAGCGACGACTTACCCGCCCCCGAGGCACCGATGACCAGCAGCGGGCCGCCCACCTCCAGCTGCTCGGCCAGCCGTTGCAGCAGCCTGGCCACCAGCTCGCGGCGACCGTAGAACACCTCGGCGTGCCGTTCGTCAAACGGGGACAGTCCGAGGTACGGATTGCCGCTCCATCGGGCGGCAGGGCCGGCATCGGTCGCCCCGGGAAGGCGGGTCCGGGCCTCGACCCGCTCGACGGTGTCCAGGATTCGCCGCACCGACAGCGCCAGCTCACGGGAGCGTTCCTGCTCGACCCGCCCATGTTCCCGGATGCCCCGCAACTCCTGCTCGATTTGCCACACCGAGTCGCGTACGGCGGCGAGGACGAAGCCGAACTCGCCGAACTCGCCGCTCAACCGGGACAACGATTCAGCGAGCGCGTGCTGGAGCTCACGGTCGCCCAGCTCCACTGCGGTGCGCAGCGCCACCTCGATCGCGCCCACCCGGCCCAGCAGCTCAGCGGCCTCGGTACGCAGCTTCCGGGACTCCTCGTCCTGGCTGGCGAAGGCGGCCTCGATACGCTCCGCGAGGGCCCGCTGCAGCCGCACTGGGTCCGGTTGCCCACCGTCGGCACGCAGTCGCTCAGTCAGCCGGGTCAGCACGTCGGTCAGCACGTTGGCGCCGACCGAGCCCAGCACGCCGGCGCCGGCCAGCAGCACCGGTCCGGCCACCGTCCCGGCCGCCACCACTGGCACCACCGCACCGGCGACCAACAGCCCGACCAGCGCAGGTGCCGAAGCTCGCCGCAGGGTGGAACCACTACGTCGCACGGCGTCCGCAACGGCGGAGCGTGCCGACGAACCTCGGTCCGCCCCCGGCGGGCCACCCCCGTGGTAGGTCATCGATGGCACGATATCGAAGGGTGTCCGTCCGATCAACGCACGGTAGCGGCGACCGTCCGCGCGCCGTTCGTGTACGCCCGCCGGAACGACACACCCGATCCGGTTACTGGCGCTCAGTAACGTTCGAAGACGTGGCGACGCTGGATCTCGAAGCGGAGCGGGCTGATGTCGTACTCGATCTCCCCCCAGCTTGCGCACGACGGCGAAGCCCGTAAGTCCGGTTTCTTCGCTGGCCTCGCGCAGCGCCGCGTCCGCCGGGCCTCACCCGGGTGGACGCTGCCGCCCGGCACCTGGATGCCTACCTCCTCGTAGCTGAAGTGGGTGTGCCGCAGGACCTACCCTTACCTGACGGTTACGGCCACCGCGAGATCAAGGACTACGGGGTGCATGATCACGATGAGCTGGCGCCGGGGGTCTGGACCTGGCTGCAAGCCTGGTACACGACTCAGTGCGATGGCGAATGGGAACACGAATACGGCATTCAGATTGAGACGGTCGACAACCCCGGCTGGTCGGTCCGCATCGACCTTGGCGATACGGCGCTGTCGGGGATGCCCTACGAGAGGCAGGAGCTCCATCGCAGCGAGCACGAGTGGGTCATGACCTGGGTCGAGAAAGACCAGTTCCGGGCAGCGTGCGGACCAGTGAACCTCGGCGAGGCTCTACATCAGTTCCGGCGGTGGGCCGAAACTACGACCCGCGAGCCCGGGCACCGGCTTGACCAGATGTAGAAGCGTCTACTTCACCGGCGGCTGGCCGGGTCCCCCGTGTCGGCTAAATGCCCGATCCAGGTCGTACACGCTGTCGGTTCTGGCCCCGGTTGGCTGGTCGGACGTCAGGGACGTGCAGCTACACGCCCGATCCCTGGCTTGTTTCACCGGGGTGCGCGAGTGCTGCGTGGTCAGGCTGGAGGGCGGTCGCCAACTGATCCAGGCCCAGCGAACCCAGTTCCAGCGCTCGGCGATGGAATGCGCGCCGGTCGCCGGGGAAGGACGAGCGGCCGGCCAGCCACACGCGCTCGCCCACCTTGTAGGCCAGCGCCTGTCCTGGCCGGCCCAGGTAGCGCCCGAGTTCGGCGGAGGCGTACGGCCCTTGGTGACAGCGGCCCCGCAGCAGCTCCAGCGCAGCGTCCGGCGTCCACACTGCTCCGTCACCGGAGGGCATCGGCAGTCGTAGGTGCAGGCCGATGTCGAGCACAATCCGGGCCGCCCGCAGGAGCTGCATGTAGAGGTGTCCCAGTCGCGCGCCCGGCTGTTCGTAGAGCCCGAGTTCGTCCATGAACCGCTCCGCGTACAGTGCCCAGCCCTCCTGGCTGCCGGAGAGGCCGCCGAGCAGGTTCAGCCGCTGCCCGAGACCTCCCCGGCAGACCTCGGAGCCGAGGTGGAGGTGGTGGCCGGGGACGCCCTCGTGGTAGGCGGTGCTGTAGGCGTACCAGGTGGGGAAGCTGGCTGCGTCCTCCGGGAGGGACCACCAGACCCGACCCGGCCGCGTCAGATCCCGCGTCGGCCCGATATAGGCGGTGCCGGACGACGTGGTCAACCGCGACTCGATGTGCCGCAGCGGGGCGGGGATGTCGAAGTGCACGGCGTCCAGCCGCTCGATGGCGGTCTCCAGCAGCTCCTGCAGCCACGCGGCGAACGCCTCCCTGCTGTGCAGGGTGCCGGGTGCGTCGGGGCCGGCGAGCCAGGCAAGCACCTCGGGCACACTCCCGCCCAGGGCCTTCGCTTCCGCGATCAGCTCCGCCTCTGTCGATCTGAACTCGTCCCAGCCCCAGTCGTACAGCTCGTGCAGGTCAGGCTGGGCCGCGAGGAAGGTGCGCACCCAGAGGGCGTACCGCTGCTGGCCGAACGCTTCCTCGTCAACGGCCCGCGGCGCCAGGTCCGCGGTCAGCATCTGGGCCAGTTTCCGGTACGCCTCTCGCGCGTCCGCCGCTGCAGCCTGCAACGACGCCCGCTGACGCCCCTCGCCGTAGCGGTCCACCAGGGCGACATCGTCGTCGATCCAGTTACGGCAGCGCTGCGTCACGAGCTCTACCTGACGCCGCGCCGGCACATGTCCGCGCTCCGCGGCGAGTAGGAGGCTGCGGGCGTACCCGTCCAGGGCCGTGGGGATCGCGGCCATTCGTGCGCCGACACGAGCCCAGCCCTCCTCGAAGGCCGCATCCTCGGCGTCGCGGCGGGGAACCGCGGCCTCGACGGCCTGGCGGATGAGCTGAAGCGGACCGGTGGCCGCCGCGTGCAGTTCGCGCAGGTCCTCCCCGGCGTCGTGGAAGGCGATACGGGTTTGCAGCCGTTCGGCGAGGTGGGCGTGCAGCGGGGTCGCGGCCGGCAGCGCGTCACCCGAGATCTCGAGCTCGCGCAGGGCGCGGGCCGCGAGGTCGGCGCGGGCCTGGTGGCCCTCCGGGCTGTAGTCGGTGAGCCCGTCGACATCCTGCTCGCCAGCGTCGACGACCGCTGTGCAGGGGTCGAGGGCGGCCATATCGCACAGGAGCCGATCCACGAAGCCCTCGATCATGGGGGCAATGCTAAGGCCTTGCCCTAGCTGTACTGCTCTGGTGTCGCATCCACCGGGTGTCCCGCCGGCGACACCCGCTTGGCTGTCAGAGTGCGGACACGCAGGTCGGGACTGTCGCATGAATAGTGCACACTGCCGGGGGTGAAAGCCTCTCGGCCCCAGAAGCCCCTCAACCCCAAGGCCGCCCTCCTCGGGTTGATGCTCGGCGTCGTGGCCGTCATCGTGTGCTGCGGCGTCATGTTCGGCGACGACGACGAGAAGGACAAAGTCTCCGCCATATCGACGAGCGCCCCGGCCTCGACGAGCGCCGCCCCGCAGCAGCTCGCCTCGCTCGCGCCGTCCCCCTCGCCCACCCGCACCGCCTCGCCGAAGCCGTCGCCGAGCGTCTACTACGCCGACTGCGACGCTGTCGCCGATGCGGGCCTATACAGAATCACGAAGGGCTCGCCCGGGTACCGCAAGGCCTTGGACCGCAACGGCGACGGCATCGCCTGCAACCTCAAGGACGACCCGGACTACGTCGATGACTCTTCCGGCGGCGACTCCAGCGACGTGTACTACGCGAACTGCTCGGAGGCGCGAGCGGCCGGGGCGGCGCCGCTGCACCGTGGCGACCCCGGCTACTCCCGCAAGCTGGACCGCGACGGCGACGGTACCGCCTGCGAGTGATGTCCGACATGACAACGCATCGCGCGTCTGATCGTGGATTTCGCATGGCAGGTCACCCGGGCTGCGGCTCGTCGTACCTTCGCGCGTCACACGAGGATTTGACCTTTTGCTGATAGTCGAGACAGCCGGGAGTACACGGACCGTATCGTCGAGTGAACGAGGGCGTGACGAGGTGAGGAGGCAGGGTGGTGGCAGTGAGGATCGCGACCTTCAACGCCAACAACCTGTTCTCTCGCTGGTCGTTCCAGGCCGAACTTCCCCGAACTGTGGCGCATCTTCCCCGAGCCGAGATCGCCGCAGAAGCCCCCGATGCAGTGAGTGCTCAGGGCAGTGGGCAACCGTCGGTGGTCGAGGTGGTCCTACCTGACGGCACCCGCATGAGCGGAGTCCTGCGCACCTTCCGCGGCAAACTCGTCAAGGGCAAGGATCCGAAAGCCCGCGAATGGATCGCCCGACGCATCGCCGCTCTGAACGCCGATGTGTTGTGCCTGCAGGAGGTCGAAGACCAGGACGCCCTGGACACGTTCCACCGCGATGACCTACGCCCTCTTGGTGTCGACTACCGCTACCGCGTAGTCGTGGAAGGCAACGACCCCCGCCGCATCGATGTCGCCATCTGCTCCCGGCTGCCGATCACCCGCATCAGCTCCTGGCGGTACTGGCCCGACCGCACCGGCGAACCCGTGTTCGGCCGTGACCTGCTCCAAGCACAGATCACCACCCCGGACGGCACAGCACTACACGTCTTCGTCAACCACCTCAAGAGCAACTTCATCGCCGACGAACACACCCTCACCCCCGCCGAGATCACCGCCGCCCGCCACGCGATCAACCGACGACGCACCGAGCAGGCCACCGCCATCACCCAGATCCTGCGCCGACAGCGACTCACTCGCCGCATCGTGATCACCGGCGACCTCAACGACACACCCCACGCCGCCACCCTCACCCCCCTACGCCAGGCGAACCTCACCGAACAGATCCACCAGGGCACCACCACCGCCGGCCCCGACCGCAACGGCCACCTCATCGACGACGCCTTCACCGACCTGTCCCCCACCATCTGGACCCACCGCCACCGCGCCAAAGGCATCACCACCTTCGCCCTCTACGACCAGATCTGGACCAGCCCCGACCTGACCGTCACCACCGCACACGTCATGCGCCGCACCCAGATCAGCGGCGACGGATCCGACCACGACCCCGCATACATCGACCTCGCCCTGGCCTGACGACCACGAGGACCACGCAAGCCTTGGCCGGGGCCGTGTTTCGCGCAATCGGGTCGGCCGGGTTGGCACGAACAGCCCTGCCGCGCTGTCCGCCGCGGCCGGCCCGTTGAACCAGTCGGCCACGTCGTCCCCGACGTCTATCTACGTCGTGTCGTCACACGACCTCAACCAACCTCCCTGGGCAGTACACCTAGCACGCGATAACGCCGCAGTCGTACACCTGGGGCAACCGCCGGTGATCACCCGCCTTGGGCCGAAGGGATGTCGGATAGCCGACCCGACACGGCCAGCAGCACCCCGGCGCGCCCCCGCAGTAGCTACCCTGCCGGGAACGAACCGCACCCGGCTACCTCGCCGCCGCCTTGGCCGCCCCGCTCGCTGGACGGCGGCGAAGGGCTCACCGTCGACTCGTCGCCCATCGCCGCGCCATCCAGAGGCCGGGGTTGTCCGAGGGAAGGGCTAGCGTCGCGAGCGTTCTGTTGTCCGGCTGAGGAGGGGATCATAAGTGGCAGCAGCGCTTAGTCATGTGCCAGCCCAATTCGGGCTGACAGATTCACCTCTTCGCCGAGCAGAACCGGCCCCGTGGATTGCCCCGCTGCTGGCGCTTGGTACTCGCGCTGCGCGCTATGCCGATGCACATCTCGGCCGGCAACTCATTGTCGCCATCTCTGTTCCCCGCCGTGACTTCGCTGCCGTGCTCATTGGTTGCGGATGGGTGGTGGCTCGCCCGGCGCAACCGCTACGGCCTCCGATGGAGATTCTTCGGGAGACCGTCCCCGGCGCGTTAGTCCGCGTAGTGACCGAGCACAAGGTCATCGTCGACCGTTTCGTAGCTCTGAACGAGTCGACGACGCCACATCGTCTCTGCCTCGCCAACTTCTCGCAGTGGCAACTTACGCACGTTCGAGAACTGCGCGTACTTAACGGGCCGCAGGAGCCCGTCACGACGGCGCGTCCACATGCCGGTGCTCTCGGTCGAATGGCACACCTGCAGCAGACGTGGAGCTCGCGGCTCGCATCGCCAGCGGCGGACCTGGCGATCGTGGGCACGCTGGCCTGGCTTCGCGAGGAACTCGGCGCCTTCCTATGCGCTGAAGGCGAAGATCCCGACCGGACTACGAAACTGGCCTACGACCTCGCCAAGGCCTCGGCCAAGCACAAGCCCTACAGGGTGGACGTGGGGCATGGCTCGCTGGCAGATGTGATCTTGCCGAAGGACACGAAGGTGTCGACCTGGTTCACCAGGCTCTATCCCTCCTCTCGGCTGGAAGATCAGCTCCCGCTGCCCAAGGACCTGACAGCAGTGGTGCTCGATGGCAGCAGCGCCATCAAGCACCTCGCCGAGATTGAAGCCCCGGTTGTCATCTGTATTCTCGACCGGTCGGTGGCCGATGAGGTCGCCGCCGAGCTGATCGTGCAGCTTCGCAACACCCGTGGTGAGCCGGTCGCGACCCGCGAGGATCTCGGGTGGAGCCAACCGGCTGGAATTGAGGCTCTGGCGTTCACGGTGGCGCTATGAGTCGGATCGCGGACCTGAACCGCCGTTACGCCGCCGCAGCGTCGGTTGCGCTCAACGGCGTTGAAATCATCGCGGTCGGCGATCCGGCCGGAGCACGCCTTAACGCCGTGGTCCGCCGGTTGCTACTGGCCGTGCGCGACGACGGCCCCGGCCTGTGGGAGGATCTCTTAGGTGCGACCAAGGCGCTCCGGTGGCGCCTGATTACGCAGCCGCGGCCGGCCAGATACAACCCAGTGCTCATAGAGATGTGTGAGCAGGTCGGCCGTCAGGTCAACCGTCTTCGCGGTGCCGTGGGTGATGAGGCTTTGCTGAACGAACTGACCGCCGCTGCTCAGGCAGTCACCGAGGCAGTTTCCCCGCTCGGCGTCGTGCTCGTGCGCTTTATCGAAAAGGCCGGACCATCAGAGTGCGTGGTCGTTGCGACGAGCAAGCCAGCCCAGATCGCACTGGCAACGTGGCTTTGCGATCTGGGCACGCCGGTGCTGACTGCGGGCGAGCTGGAACGAGAGCAGCCAGACGTAGGCCAGGCACTTGTCGTGGGGCCACCACGGTTCTACCGGTCGTCACTGGTGACAGCGCCTGTAACGAGCATGGTGAAATTTTTTTTGCCCGCCTGGTTTGGTGACCGCTCGATCCCGCGGTCACCGATCGCCGCCTACGCCGACGGCGCGATTCGCGTCAAGGCCACAGTGTCGATCGAGGGTGACACTAGGGAGCCCGTTGACACGGATGGGCCGGACGAGGTGGAAGAGGACTTTCTTCCGCAGCCTAGTTGGAGCGGCAGGAAGTCCTCTGACCGGCTGCCCAGAGCCGACGAGGTTGCGGCGCGCAAGGTGCTACTGAGTGGCAACCTCGCCATCTATTTGGACGACGGCGACCGCATCCGGGCGCTCGATCCTGAGCAGCCGCCCGGCGAGCGCGTTGTCTACACCGAGGTTAACGCTGTCCGCCCGGGCACCTACTTGCTGCTGCGTCAGGGAGAGACCGAGCGTGGCGCTCTCTACCGGACCGCGCTAGCGCTCCTGCCTGCCAATGGTTCCGCTGTTGACGCAGCCCAAAAGGCATGGAAGAATGCGCTCGCTCGCCGTCTCGAGCTGATTTCCTATCCGGAGGCAGTTAGGGAACTCCGGGCCCGTGGCGTCAGGACCGCAGACCGGGTGCGAGCCTGGACTGATCCCGCTTTGATGCGCCCGAACCGCGACGAGGATTTCTATGCACTACTGAGTTGGCTCGACATCCCTATCCAGCCGACCTTCGGTCTGGCCACTATGCTGCGTCGGGCCCACCATCAGGCCAGTGCCAACCTGCGTGATCAGCTGGAAAAGGCCGTCTCCGAGGCGGACCTTTCCGCTATGGAACGCGACGGTCACTGGAGACTGGACATGGGCCGGGAGGGCGTGCGGGGGCTAATTGCGACGCGAGTACTGGCGACCTCCCCACACACTGAGATCGTACTCCGCCACGATGCGCGAGTGCCGTTCCGGGATCGGAGCGGGCAATGGCTCGAATGATGCCCGCCTACTGCCCCGGGGGCTCACCGCCGGGGGAGCGTGCCCTCTACGCAGCGCTGCAGTCAGGTGACGGCACCGACGACTGGATTGTGCTGCACTCTTTGGGCATCGCCGACCACGTCCGGGGCGTTGAGGGTGAGGCCGACTTCGTCGTCATTGTGCCCGGGAGGGGTGTGCTGGTCATTGAAGTGAAGTCGCACCGGACCATCAACCGGCTTGCGGATGGGCTCTGGAAGCTGGGCAATGATGCTCCGACCGCTCGGGGGCCATTCCAGCAAGCAAGCGAGGCGATGTACAGCATCAAGCACTTCCTCGAGAAGAGGGGAGTCGATCTGCGTTCGATCCCCATGCTCAGCGCCGTCTGGTTTACGCAGGTGCGGGCGCGCACGATGCTTCCCTCGACGCCTGAGTGGCACGACTGGCAGGTACTCGACCTCGAGGATCTGCGCAACGGCCCCGTCTCGGCCGTGCTGCGTACCCTAGCCAAGGGGGCGAAGCACCTCGACGACAAGATCAGATACTTCTCGTATGGCGGGCTCGGCCCGGATGGCGCAATGTCCGCGCGGATCGCCTCGTTGCTGAGACCTCGCTTCGAGATCGCTACCATTGCGGGCGACATGCGCCGAGTGCGCCAGGCGGAGCTCGTCACCTTTATCGAGGAGCAGTATCTCGCTCTGGACTCCATGGCCGACAACCAGGCGGTCCTGTTCGCGGGCCCGGCGGGTTCGGGTAAGACCCTGCTTGCCGTCGAGGCTGCCCAGCGTGAGGTCGCGCAAGGTAGTTCGGGCAGGCTGCTGTGCTTTAACAAGCTCCTCAGCCGGAAACTCTCCTCGGATTTCGGTGACGCCGCGGGGCTGACGGTCGGCACGCTGCATCAGGAGTTGCTGAGGATCTCGGGAGCTAGGGTCCCGCCCGGCGCCGGGGCTCCGTTCTGGGAGCGAGACCTTCCCGAAGCCGCGTTGGAGGTTCTGCTTGACCGGCCGGATCTCGCGGGTGACTTCCTAATTGTCGACGAGATCCAGGACATGGTCAGGGACCCTTATCTCGATGTGCTGGATCTGATGGTCCATGGTGGGCTGGCAAATGGTCGGGTTCTCCTCTTCGGCGACTTCGAGCGCCAGGCCATATTCGAGTCCGGTGATGTCCGTGCCTCGCTTGGTGTTCGCATCCCGCGCCTCAGCTCCCATCGACTGACCGCCAATTGCCGGAATCTGCCACGCATCGGCTACCAGGTGAACCTGTTCAGCAAACTACGGCCAGGGTACAGGCATTTCCGTCGGCAGGACGACGGTGTCGACCCGACCCTAGTGCCGTACAGGGCCGGGGCCGACC
This sequence comes from Micromonospora coxensis, assembly GCF_900090295.1. Classification (NCBI taxonomy): domain Bacteria; kingdom Bacillati; phylum Actinomycetota; class Actinomycetes; order Micromonosporales; family Micromonosporaceae; genus Micromonospora; species Micromonospora coxensis. The sequence continues at coordinate 558,440 of NZ_LT607753.1, forward strand.
AGTCGCCACTGCTGGTGCAGGCCGTACGGGCGTTGAGAGATGAGGGCTACGAGCTTAACGAGATCGTTGTGCTCAGCCCGCTTCGGAACGGGTCTACAGCCCAAACAACGCCCGATTCTTGGCTCCGCCAGGTGCTGCACTCGGCCGATGGCCGGCACGGACGTCCAGGCCAGCTGCTGCATACCACCATCCAAGCCTTCAAGGGGCTTGAGGCGCCAGCTGTCGTGGTTACCGATCTGGACCACCGGCTGGTGCCGGGCTTCGAGTCGCTGATGTATGTCGGCATGACAAGGGCTACGGACCGACTCTTTGCCGTGATTGAATCCGGAACAGCCCGGATGATCGTGGGAGGAAAGCTATGACCGGCCTGCAAGCGCGGAAAGTCATTGAGGATGCCGTGCGCCGGGAGTTGTTCGGGCCGCAGCCCGGCGAGCCGCCGGCCGGCGTTCCCGTTGATTGCTCGACTGGGACAATTCACTTCGAGTCGGTTGAAGCGAGCCGCGGCCAGTTCCACGAGGCCACCACGTTCCAAGAGATCTTGACTCAAGCCGACCCACTGCGCCGCTATGGCATAGGCGTTCTTTACCCCGGTGCCTCGTCGCAGGCAACCACCGTGCTCAGCGATGGCGTCGATGGTGATGCGGACGTCACCTGGGTTTCGGGCCTAGGGGAAAGCGAGGACAATCCTGACGTTCCTCCGATCGAGATCCCGGGTACGCTCCACCAGGACGTCGCCGACTCGGATGACTTCGACCTGACCGACGCCAACCGCTTCAAGCCCTCTGCTATGGCGGTCTCCTTTAAGGTTCGCGTCAGGATGGGTGGCTCGCTCGAGCTGAGCGTCAGCGGCGCCTACTACGACCGGATCAATGTCCACGTCTCTGGGAGGACCAACCCGTGGACGTGGTGGCTGCGGCGACCATTCGAGCTCACAGGGTCGGTCCCCGGTGCCGTGGTGCTTTCAAGCACCAACAGGCTCTGGGAGGTTCCGATGGCTCAAGGCGGCGCTGAGCCCCTGCGCGTCACGCCGGCGGTTCAGGTTTTCAGCCGCCCAGTTCCCGGCGAGGCGGACCCCGAGCTGCGCCTGGTCACGGTCGCCATGCTAAACCGGGCAGCTGGCACTGGGCCAACAAGCGCGCTTTTCCAGATGGGCCTTAGCGTAGAAGCTGCAAAGGAGCTCACAATTGAGGCTTATCCCGAGGTCGAACTCCCGGATCGGGGTGAGGAGGAGCAGTCGATCGACCTGCTGTACCGGAACAAGCGCACATTCGCGGTGGGCCATGGCTGCGCCGCCAGCTGGGGAGGTGGCGAGGGGAGCGGGACTATCCAATGGGTGCGCGCTGACCCGCTTCCCGCGTATGAGGTCGTCAGCCTGACGCCCGACATCTACTTGACTGACGAGTCGGGCAAGCGTGTTCGGGTCAGCGTGAGCATGGCCGAACTCGCCATGGGCAGCGCGACTGGCCGAAGCCAGGTCGAGACAGTGCTCGCTCTTTACGGCGATTGGATCAACCGCCAGGAGGCGGAGATCCCAGGCCTATTGCCACGGTTCCGGGATGCCGCGCGGCGGCATGTGCGCTTGTGTAGGGAAGCACTCGGGCGCATGCGAACTGGCTGGAAGCTTGTCGGCTCCAACCCGCTCGCCGAGCGGGCGTTCCGACTGGCGAACGAGGCGATGCTCTTTCAGCAGGTTCGTTCCCGGCTACCTCTGCGCGATGTTGAGCGCGGGCGCGATGACATCCTCCGTCCATCTGGGCCGCACCCGGAAGCCACGCCGCAGGCAGGGCAGGGCAACTGGCGCCCCTTCCAGATCGCGTTCATCCTTGCAAGTCTTCCAGAGCTAGTGGAACCCAGCCGCGGAAGCCGGTCGCTCGTCGACCTGATCTTCTTCCCGACGGGTGGCGGCAAGACCGAGGCATATCTGGGGGCGTCCGCGATAAGCCTTCTCGCGCGCCGCCTGCGTAATCCCCAGGACGCTGGCACGGACACCCTCATGCGGTACACGTTGCGCCTGCTTACCGCCCAGCAGTTCCTGCGCGCGGCCTCGCTGATCTGCGTTCTCGAGGACATCCGCTCTAAAAACCAGGCCGAGCTCGGCCAGTCGGCGTTCGGCATCGGAATCTGGCTCGGCGGCACGTCGACACCCAACACCTGGAACCAGGCTGTCGAGAGTCTGCGCCGCATGCGGCGTGGAGCGAACGAGCAAAACATGTTCCTCCTCCTACGTTGCCCATGGTGTGGGACGCAGATGGGCATGAAACCCCGAAGCCGCGGTGGCCAGGACGTCATCGGCTACGAGCAGGTTGGCTCAAGGGTCATGATGCGCTGCATCGACCAATCATGCAGGTTCTCGGGACGCACCGGGCTGCCCGTCCACGTCGTCGACGAGGACATCTACGAGGTGCGGCCGTCAATTGTGATCGGTACGGTTGACAAGTTCGCCATGTTGGCCTGGCGTCCGATGGCCCGCCGGCTGTTTGGCCTGAATGACGATGGCAACCGGGATGTCTCCCCGCCAGGCCTGATCATTCAGGACGAGCTGCATCTGATCGCTGGGCCGCTGGGCTCGATGGTGGGCCTGTATGAACCCGTCATCGACGATCTCTGCACAGACAGGCGGAGCGAGAAGCCAGTACCGCCAAAGATCATCGCCTCGACGGCGACGATCCGCCGCTTCGCGGACCAAATCAGGGGACTCTTCGGACGTCATCAGGTGGCCTTGTTCCCGCCCCATGGACTGGAGGAAGGCCACTCCTTCTTCGCCGAGCCGGCCACCTTGCCGGATGGAAGTCCAGAGCCAGGGCGGCGGTATCTCGGGATCATGAGCGCGTCATTAGGATCGACACAGACCGTCCAGGTGCGGGTAACGGCAGCCACACTGCAGGCGGCCACTCTCATCCCGGAGGCAGACCGCGACGGCTACTGGACCAACCTAAATTTCCTCAACAGCCTTCGAGAACTCGGCAACACGGTCTCGCTCCTCCAGTCCGACGTCCCTGACTACCTAACCGCCCTTCGTCGACGCGACGGCATCAGCCCGCGCTGGCCGAGCGTCACGATGGAGCTCACGTCACGTCGACGCAGCGATGAGATCCCGAAAGCCATCCAGCAGTTGGAGACGAAGTTTGGCCAGCAGGGATGCGTCGACATCTGCCTAGCCTCGAACATCATCGAGGTCGGGGTCGACATCGACCGGCTCGGTCTCATGACGATCGTCGGCCAGCCGAAGACGACGGCGCAGTACATCCAGGTCAGCGGTCGAGTGGGTCGCCGCGTCGACGTGAGTCCCGGCCTTGTCATCACAATCTACGGGGCGGCCAAGCCACGGGATCGCAGTCACTACGAGCGATTCTGCACCTACCACCAGCAGCTCTACGCGCAGGTTGAGCCCACCTCGGTGACCCCCTTCGCCGCACCCGTCCTGCGCCGCGCCCTGCACGCAGCCACGATCGCGCACATCAGGCAGGTAACCGCTGGCATCGGACCGCACCCGTTTCCGCAGCCAGCCTATGAGCAGGCCATCGAGCTTCTGCGCGAACGGGCACAGGTCGTGGATCCAGATGAAGTTGAGGCCCTCGAGCGGATGGCCCGGCAGCGGGCACGCGAGTGGTCCATGTGGGAGCGTACCGAGTGGGAGGCAAACGCTATTGGTGCGCAGAGCGATCCCAAACAGGGACTAATGCGCTACGCGGGCACGCTGCCCGACCTGGGCAGCAGGGCGACCATCTGGGACGTACCGACAAGTATGCGCAACGTTGACGCGGAGTGCCGGCTGAGAATCTCGACGGCATACGCCCAGGCGGACGCCGGATATGAGGAGATTCCATGAGCACCGGGAACATGAGGCGGTCACAGCTCGTGACTCCGTTCGGCGTCGGCGCCATGAGCGTCCTTGTCAATGGCACATCGGTCATCACAGCCGGACTCGACCACTGGTATGACGTCGATGACGTGAACAACCTGGCGCTCGAGGAGTACCAGGAGCATGACTGGCGGTTGGAAGCCCGGCTGAGGGTTTCCGAGTTCCGGCTGCCACCCGACTGGCGCCAGCGGGGAACAGGAAACGACACGCGCAACGTTAGGCTGGCAGTCCCAGTGCTGCGCTTCCCCCGTTGGTCCTTCTGCATGTACTGCAAGCGGCTCAAGCTCAGCACGCTTAGCATGCAACAGCAGGAGCAGTGTCCCGACCGGGAGCACGGCGACCGGCAGTACAAGCCCCGGATGTCTCAGGTGCCGTTCGTGGCGATCTGCCGCAACGGCCACATCGATGATTTCCCGTTCGACAAGTGGGTCCATCGGTCCAACAACCCTCAATGCGCGGGTCTGCTCCGGCTGGTGTCCCGCGGCGGTAATGGCTTGGAAGGCCAGGTTGTCACATGCGGCTACGACGCAAAGGGCGATCGTGTCCAGGGCCTGGGTTGTGGGGCGGACCGTTCCCTTCAGAACATCACGGCCACGCTGCCCGCCTCCGTTGGTGAGGAGCACACCTGGCTCACGGACCGACTGGCCGGTCCAGAGGATCCCCACTACTGCACCGGGGCGCGCCCGTGGCTGCATCGGCTTGAGGGTGCGTGCGATCTACCTGTACGGGCTGCCCTACGTGCTGCGGGCAACGTCTACTTTCCGAAAGTCGAGTCCTCAATTTACTTGCCGCGCCAGGAGGGCACCGTCAGTGCGCAGATGCACGAGCTGATGCGTCACCCGGCGGTTAGCACCACCATGCGGACCCTGCACAGCATCTTTGGGCCAGAGCTCGATATTGGTCTCCTGCGCAAGCAGCTCGTGCAAAATGTCCCACCGGAACTGTTTAGGCCGATCTCAGACGACGAGCTCATGGCTGGGTACCGCGACTTCTTCGGTATCGGCGCCGAGCAGCCACAGCCTGCCGGGGACAGTGACGCAGAGCTGCTGACGGGTGACGAGGAATGGCGCCACCCCGAGTTCAAGCAGATCCGCGAGACTCCCAAGGACGACTACTTGACAGCGACCGACCCAGGAGTACACACCGCTTTGGAGCCATACCTGGAGCGGGTGCGATCGGTTGACATCCTGCGTGAAACAAGGGCGTTGCGCGGCTTCACGCGGGTCTATGACGAGGTACTACGGCTCAGCGTCGGGAAGGCGCTGCTGCGGCGCACACCGCTTCACCCAGACCAGGACTGGCTGCCCGCATACGTCGTCAAGGGCGAGGGGATCTACTTCGAACTTGACCCTGGGCGCCTAGCAGCATGGGAGGCCCGCGCCGAGGTGCAGCGGCGGGCCGACAAGATCGCTGCCAACTATGGTCTCGCCGCTCACCAGCGAGGCTTGCAGGACCGGCCGCTCACCCCGCGTTTCGCTCTCCTACACACGCTCGGTCACCTGCTGATCAACGAGTTGGTCTTTACGTGTGGCTACAGCTCAGCATCCCTGCGCGAGCGCCTCTACGTGTCGACGACCCCTGGCCGCGAGATGGCGGGCCTGCTGATCTACACGGCGGCCGGCGACTCTGAAGGCACAATGGGCGGGCTAGTGCGCATGGCGAGGCCGGACAACCTGCGCTCGGTCTTCGCTGCAGCCATCAGCGGCGCGCGTTGGTGTTCCACCGACCCGGTCTGCATGGACGTCGGCGAGAAAGGCCAAGGCCCCGACTCCTGCAACCTGGCCGCATGCCACGGGTGCGCGCTGCTGCCGGAGACGAGCTGTGAGGAGTTCAATCGATTCTTGGACCGCGGTCTTGTGACCGGGACCTTCAACGACCCCGATCTGGGATACTTCTCGCAGGTGGACCTCTGACAGCAGCACGGCGTCGCAACGCCTACCGCGCCACAGTCGGGAAGTCGAGCAAGATCCGAAGCTCCGACCGCGAGCCTCAAAGCGTTGCCTCGTTCCGCCACGATCCCGCTGCCCAGGAACTTGCACCACCTCGCCGATCCTGTCCGCATTCACAGCCATCTGCGTCCATCGCAATGGCGGCACCTCAACCCGCCCTGGCAAGCTCTACCCACTCTCGCTCACCTGTGCAATGGCGCCAGCTACACCCGCCTCGAAGCCGGGTTCGGCATCGGCGTCGCCTGGCGGTACGTCCGCGAAGCTGTCGACCTGGCCACCGCCATGGGACGCAACGCAGGCTGGCATACGCGATCCTCGACGGCATGCTAATACCGGTCGACCAGCGCCGACCAGCAACCCTCTTACTCCGGCACCGGCAAGACGGCACGGCGTGAACCTACAGGTCATCGCCGATGCGGTCGGCCGGCTGCCTGGGCCTCGTCGACGCTACCCCACGCCACCCATGGCTTGGGCGCGGCCCGCGTTCACGGCATCATCGACGCGCTGAAGAGCACTGCTTCCCCCGGTACCTTCTTGATCGTCCCCAGCCGGGGAGACCTCGGTCGCTCGACCCGCTATGAAATTCTGCCCTCTGTCGTTCGGATGGTCCGGGGTGTTGTGGCCACGTCGGGTGGCGCCGGCGGACCGCTGATAGGGACACGTCCACCCATGGGGCAGGTCTCTTCGTAACGTGGCTGCCGGCAGCTCAACGCCGTGGATCTGCGGCCGAGCACCACGCGGCGAGGACGTGGAGGCCCGAGAAATACTCCAAGAAAGGCTACAGCCATAAGTCATACTTGGGTCTGTGCTTACCTATTGCCGAGCTCCGTGAGCCACGAGTCGAGGCCCGACAGACGACCAGAATCAATGTGAGTAAGGGCACGGGCTATGCCCCTTCCGCGCTGCGGCACCGGCCCTCTATATGCGGCATACAGCCCTGCTGGGTTGACGTGCACGACAGCAGTGAACAAAGGGCTGTTCTGACGGCGTACTTCGCATGCCGCAGCGAGCCGCGCTGGATCAAATTCGTTAGTGATCAACACATATTCGAAGTCCTGACCAGCTTCTTCAAGTTGGTCGTAATCGCGAAAATCACTGACAAATTGTTCCTCGCGGTCACTCCGTACGCTCCACTTGCACGATACCAGGGTTCGCCTCGTTGAAACGTTATCAACGAGGGCAAGGTCTACCTGCCTTGTCTTACTATTCGCTCGCGGAGTTCTGAAACCAGGCAGGTGATGCAATGGCGGCCGGACAAAAATAGAATGTCGCTCAGCAATGGAGGGAATGCGGCGAAGAAGCGCAGCGACAGTGTCCTCGAAGCCTTCGCCGACAAGGTTCTTTCGTTTATTCTCAAAGCTAACATGGGCCTGGATTCGCTCGGTTAGGTTCCGCAGCAGCTCGGAAGGCGGCTTCTGCAGCAGGAACGGCTCCAGTGATCCGGTGATAATCGATTCTAGTTCCGGGTCTTCGCCCGGCTCAGGTAGACCCATTCCCTCGTACGGCTTGCGTTGCTCGGCAACAGCAGGAAGCAATCGTCCTCGGTTTTTCGCAGCCGCCAGGGCCAAGTCTGCGGTCGCATTTCGGAAAAGCAGGTCGATGTGTTTGTCCAGATCGCCCGGGTCGACGCCTAACGCCCCTGCAACCCATACGTGAAACGCGAGGCTGCGGGCGTACCAGGGGCGGCCAGGCTGGCACTTGTCGCTTTCGTAACAGTGCGCCAGCCCGGTAGTTCGATCTATCCAGAGCAGGAGGCGGTAGACGTCACGCCAGGCAAGTGCCGGATCAACATCCTCACCGCGCGGGAAGTAGTCTCTGAGGAGCCTCGCTCGGTTCTCCTCCCCGAATGCCCGCGCACCGACGGCACTCTGGACAACCGGCGGGGCAGCCTCAAGACCGGGGATGGCCACCTGGTTTCCGCTCACCTCGTCGACAATACTAGAGATGTCCATGCGGCACCGCCCTGCGCCCAGCGGCCGATCCGTAAACTCGTATACTATATGACCGATTTGTACGAATCCCGCACCTTCGGACAGGAGGTTAGTCTCCTGCGGCTAGCATCGCCCTCAAGTAAATTCACCGCTTATAGGCGACCCCTCGGGCGACGCGTCCGCCCCGTGAGGTGAGCATGCATAGCTTGCTCTACGGTAGAACCAGTACTCGACAGCAAATTATCGCAGCGCCGGTAAGGACCAGCCTCGAACCGGCTTAAGTCTTTGCCCATAACAGGAGCCGGGAGGCCATGGCCGATCATCTGTCGAAACAAGGCCGTTCTCGGGTAATGGCCGCTATTCGCTCGAAGAACACCAAGCCAGAACTCGCATTGCGAGGGGCTCTACGGCTATTCGGCGCACCGGGCTACCGAATACACCTCAGATCGTTGCCCGGGAGGCCAGATATCGCCTATACTCGCTGGAGGCTCGCCATATTCGTGGATGGCGTATTCTGGCACGGTCACCCCGATCACTTCAAGCCCGAATCTGCGAAGCCATACTGGAAAGAAAAAATTTCGCGGAACCAGGAGCGCGATCGCGAAAACGACGCAGCCCTAGCCGCGATGGGGTGGACGGTGCTAAGGATTTGGGACCTCGAGGTAAAGAGCGATCCAAGCACCGCCGCGCGGCGAGTGACCGAGCATCTTCGGGAGCTAGGCTGGAATCCCAGGCGGCCGAGCAACTCTCCTCATGGCGCTAGAGAAGGGTAGCAATGAGTAGCTCCTGTAATTGGGCTTAGCGTCCATCACCCGGCGTGGGACTTTTCCTCCTCGTGATCTGTCGCCTGCACCAGCGGAAGAACCTTCTGCGCTATAGCTTCAGCAAGCAGTGGTGGAACGGCATTGCCCACCTGTCGGTAGCGGGAGTGCGCTTGTCCACCATCGATCCGGCCGGGCAAGCTTCCACGACGAGAGTCGGTCGTGAATACGAAATGGTCGGGGAAGGACTGCAGCCGCGCGAATTCTCTAACGCTCAGCGCCCTCGGGCTTCGGTAATGGTAAGCCGAGTCGGCTTTCGTGTTCAAGGTCCAAGCCCACATGCGAGGGTGCAGGCGGCGGTAAGCGTAAAAGTGAGCCCTTCCGAGCTTCCCGCTATTGGTACTAGGGCCCCACTTTTCGCCGCTGATGTATCGCGCCGTCAGCGCTTCAGTGAGATCGCGGTGGTTCCCGCCCGCAGGGATCGCCTTGAGCCGGGTGACAGTGTCCGTGTTGATCCTGGGGACACTGACATTCCACACCTTGTCCGCCAGCTCTTTTCGCATGAGCCGTTGATAGGCGGATTCTGCTTCCTTCATTTCCGAGACGGCCATAGCCTCTTCGCGGCGCCCAGCCTTAAGGTGGCGCAAGTCTGATATCGCCTGGTCGACCGTGACGACCTTGACTTCATCGGGGTCATCCAGCATCTCGAGGAGCAGCGCGGCGCGCTGTTCGTCACGGCGGCCCTCGATGGCATACTTGCCCTTGCTGAGCCGGACAAGAGAGAGATAAGACGTTGCGGCTGAGCCGCTGAGCAGCGGCGGCACCGCGTTCAGATCGCTACGAACTCCGACGAATATTAGGCGCTTTCGCGTCTGTGGCACACCAAAGTCGGCAGCGTCCAGAACTCTCGCCGAAACCTTGTAAGCACCCTCCAACTCGAGGTCTTCCTTAACTTGCTCAAGGACGCCCATTTGCGCCATCCCTGGCACGTTTTCCATAACAAAGGCCAGCGGCTCAATCTCGCCAACCATCTTGACGAACTCGCGATAAAGGGAGTTTCTTGGATCGTCAATGATTCTTGAATGGTTCCGGACTTGCGAGAACGCCTGGCACGGCGGCCCACCGACTACGACATCGACGCCCCGCCCAACTTTGACTAGCCGCTCATGCACTTCAGGTAGGCGAATGTCGTCACAGACTACTTCCGCCTCCGGGAAGTTGAGCTTATACGTAGCGCACGCGTCTGGGTCGATGTCGGAGGCTCCAACGATCTCGAAGCCTGCCTGTTGGAACCCTTGGGATAGTCCTCCCGCCCCCGCGAAGAGATCGAGCACTCGGGGCGCCCGCGCGAGGGGCAGCTGTCCTCCGGCGGCTGAATCGATGCCAGCTTCGAGTCCAAGCAATGGCAGCGCCAGTTGCATGCCCACGTAGCTCCCTTCAGCCCGTTACGCCGCCGCACTGACGGTTGCTGGCGGCAGGCCGATTTTGCTCCAGGCCGCACCCAAGGGGCCGGCCGCCGCGCCGGATGGCGCGCCAGCCATATTTGATCCCTTCCTACACCCGTTCGACAAGTCGCAGCGCGCCAAGATACTCCATGCTTATGGCTCGTCACCGACGGTAGTCTGGGGGCATGAGCCGGCCCTGGGTAGGTAGGCAGCGACATCTCTGGCCTAGCGGTTACCTAGGAGGCCGGCTCCACCGGCTGTGAATGGTTCACCTGACTCTGCAGCGAGTAAGGGTTTCCGTAACCTGGTGGCCGCAGCGGCTACTCACGCGCTGACGCTTGGCAGAGCTAGAGCGTGAAGCCCGTCCTGGGTCGCAGCGACGAGCTGGCGTTCCGCAACCACGATAGACCGCAGTGGCGAGGGGCACGCGAGCAGGGTCTCTTGCGCCAATCTGCCGTCAACGCTCCCGAGGCGTACGGTGCCGTCAGCTCTCCCTGACGCTAGAAGGGGCGCGGCCTCTGTTAGTACTGCGGCCAGTGCGAGTACTGCCGTGCTGTGAGCGCATGATGCCAGTCCAACTGCCTCGCCGGTCCTCGGGTTCCACAGGTAGACCGCGCCGTCGGCACTGCCGGCTGCGACATATGTGTCGCCGCCGGCTGGCACCGCGGCCAGCGCTCGCACCGCATGGCCGACGGATCGCATGGGCTCGCCCCTCGCGGCTCGCGAGATCGGGTCCCATAGCCGTATGGTGCCGTCTATACCGCCCGACACCAGTAGCGGCCTCTCGTTACCCGCATCAGCTACTACCGTCAGCGCCAGCACTGCGCCCGTATGACCGTGCAGCTCGATGGGAGGCGCGGCGGTAAGCGGGTCCCAGAGCCGGACGATGCCGTCCGCGCCCCCCGCCGCCAGCAACGTTTCGCCCGTCGAACATGGCACCGTCGCCAGGGTCCATACTCCCCCTGGGTGGCCGGTTTGTACTGCAGCTAACAAGCAGCCAGTGTCGGGATCCCAGAGGCGCACCGCCCCATCGGCTCCACCAGATGCTAGCAGCGCGTTTCCGTCGTTCAGTGACATGGCGGTAACCGCTCGCACCCAGCCGTCGTGGCCAAGGAAGGGGCGTCTAGCTGCCTCGCCCGTCCGCGCATCCCATAGCTGGACTGCACCATCTGCGCTGCCAGAAGCGAGGAGAACATTCCCCTGCGCAGCAGGCATGACCGCCAAGGCAATGATCCCGGTTGAGTTACCCCTTAGGTCGATCGGCGTGCGGCCAGGGGCCAGTTTCGACCAGGCTAGGGTCCATGTTGAGGCGCCTTCACGATTCGGTGGAACTCCGGTGACGCGCAAGGTGGCTAATTCCCGAGTCGGCCGACGTAGCGCAGGTAGCAGCCGCTCGAGCTGTTCGTAGGCGTAGGCCACTCCCGTGATTTGAGGGGGCAGGCTCGCTCGGCTGCTAAAGGCGTCGATGGCGACTGCGCGAGGATTGAGACGATCAAGCAGGTCGGGCTTTTCAGCAAGTAGCTTCCAGCCGACGGCACCGGCCAGAAGGGCGTGCCGCGACAGGTGGTACTCGAGGTACGGATTGATCATTGCCGAGTTAGGGGGTGGCGCTGCGGCACTGAAGGCTTCAAGCAGTAGCTGCTGATGGCGGGGCCCGCACTCGCCGGCAAGCTGGGTCTGGAAGGTGCGGTGGGCAAGGCGGTAGACCGTTTGTCCGTACTCGGTGTCGAGCATGAGATACGGCGCCGCCTGCCGTAGCAGACTGGCAAGATCATTCTCGGTGATCACGAAGCCAGCGAGAGCCGTTGCGGCTGCGGTCCAGATTCCATCGAGTGCGGGAATGCCGCGGCCTTCCGCTAGGGCAAGAGCTCGTAGCAGCGGCTGGGCTGCTGGTGTGGCCTTGGCCAGCCGATTCAGGCCGAATGCAAAGAGGGCTGCATGATCTGCCGTAAGTAGCTGGGTCAGGTCGGGGAAATGGGCACCGTCTAAGAGCTGCGGGTTGCTGAGGATTTCGTATACGGCGAGGCGTGCGTACAGGAAGGGCTGCCCTCGCCCTGACGCGATCCATGCCGCGCTGGTAATGGCGTTGTCGGTTGCCGTCAGGCTGCCTGCAGCAACTGCGGTGTTGAGCCGATGGCGCACATAGGCGTCGATGGCTTGCGAGTCATGATTTACATGCACGACGGTAGCACGCCTAGGGAGAGCCTGGATGAGTGTCTGATCTGAGTCTGGGCTGTCGGGTGCGTCACGGGTCGAGCGACGTGTGCCGACAATGATCCGTACGCCTTCCACATTTGCAAGTGCACCCACGAGGACGCCTGCCAGAGCTACCGGCTCCTGCGCCTCGTCGAGACCATCGAGAAGGACCGTGAAGGGACGCCCACGCACGGTGATGGCCTCGACAAGCTTCTTCACCTGCGCATCGGCTGACGCACCTAGGACATCTGGCGGCAGGTCCAGAGCACCCAAGATCTGCTGGACGACGTCAGCGACGGTGGCGCCGGTAAGCAGCATGGAGAGGTCGATGCATTCGTCCGGCGGCCCCTCGTCTGCGGGAATCTCCTCGATGAGCCCGTGCCGCTGCAGGACAGCTCTCAGGTTAGGGTGGGCGCGAACTATTAGGTCGCCAAGGAGAGCCGACTTGCCGCTGCCGGCAGCACCCGTGACCACCAGGACACCTCGGCGGCGCTTCCTTAGCCATGCGCTGATGCGCGCACGCTCGCGTCGACGGCCGTGAAAGTGCCAGGTGTATTCCCCCGTCTCGCCACCCTGCGCTCTTGGTATGAAATGCCGGCGTTCGTCATCTGTAAGGGTGGCGATGATCCCCTCGAGTTCGATAAGCGCATCCAGAGGGAGCGCACCAGGGATTCGTTTGCCGCTACGCGTGAGAGCGCCATCCTCGTCGGGAGGAATCACCTTGCTGCCGGGAAGGAGGCGGTTCAGCTCCGCCCCCAAGCTCCACAGGCTGATAGCATCCTGGTTCCGAAAGCTCGTTAGGAGAGCGTGTGAAAGAGCCTCATTGAAGGTTCCGAGGCGCGTAGCTCCCTCTCCGGAAACTCCCACGAGTAGTACGTGCCGCGGTGCGTCCGGGGACCGCGCAAGGTACGCCGATACTAGCTGGACAAACCGGCGAGACCGGCAGGCCTCGACAACTATAATGGCCCATGTTCCTTCATTACCCGGATGCGCCTCCCGGGTTCTGATCTTCTTTGCAAGGTAGTCAGGGAGCAGCCCTTCTGTTGCGTCATCGTAGGGGGACGTCGCGTAGGCGAGTGCGGCTTCGTCGCCATCGCCCATGCCATGGCCTGCCCAGTACAGCAGGCTGTGCTGCTCCTCGATAGGAAGTGTCCAGGCTTGCAGGCGAGCGGAGACGGCCTCTCGGTCTCGCTGTTCCGAGGGAACGTCCCAGGCGGTAACCCGGACACCGAAGGGCGCGAGCAACTCAGCGAGGCGGGTCCATTCACGGGGCGTATCTAAAGCGTGAAATCGGGCGTCACGATAGTATCCGATGTCAAGTGTAAAAACGCGAATGCCAGACCGCACAAGTGGCCCGCTAAAGCCCCGGGTCGGCGGCGAGCACGTACTGCCTGACGGGTGCGCCACCAGAGCCGTCGACGCTGATTCGGTACAATCCTGGCCTAGGTAGAGCGAAGGATGCCTGGTACTCGCCGTCCCGAACCTGGATTGCTGGGGTGTCGACGCGCCTACCATTGCCGGCATCGTAGACCGTGCAGCGCACCTGGCCAGGGTTCGTTACACCTTCAACAACTACGGACAGCTCCTGATTGGGAAGAACGATGTCAGGCAATTCGATACCTAGTTCCCCGGCTCCTAGCGGTGGCCCTAGCTGCCCGACGTCCCGCTCGGTGATGACACCGACCGCATGGGCGATAGCATCATCGGTAGCGGCCAAGCGCCCGTGCTGCTGGGCGACATAGGTGTGAGCTGCCCCATCCGCGGTCGCTGAATCCCGATAGACGGTTCCATCACCGAGCCGGTCAACGCGTACCGGTTGTTTTTGGACGGGGCCTTCGCAAGCGAAGTAAAGCGGGGTGATCACGCCTGCCTCAAGCTTGACCGATTGCCAGGTCGGCTGGCTGGTGCCGACCATGGCGCGATGGCCCACGAGTGCCACCGTGTCGATTCGCTGGTGCAGCCGGTTGGCATCCTCAGCCAGGTCCCGATCACCTCCGAGGTCAACGACGTCTTCGACGGTCAGCCGGCGCGAGCTAGCCAGCTCGTCGACGCAGCGATACGAGGGTAGTAGGTCGTGCACTCCTGGCAGGCCGGCCGCCAGGGCCCGTAGGCCCTCGTCGGCGTCTCGCCGGTGGAAGGCGGCCAGTGGGCGTCGTGCGGGCAATGGCGCTCCCCGGCCGGTGTTCAGCAACACGGCTGCTTTCACTGATCCATGGAACGGCGTGCCCAGAGTGAGGGTCTTGGACAAACTTTCAGTCGCGCCTGGGATGGTGTGCAGGTACCGCACCAGCAGCCCGCCCATGGAGTGAGCCACCAGTACGAGGCGTGCAGGTTCGGTGCCCTGGACTGCGGCCAGTGCGGCGCGATGTGCGGGATGAGCACGCCACGCCCGAAGGTGAGCATCTGCGGCCTCAGCTAGAAGCGTGGCGTTGTGTGCCACGGGAAGCCGCCAGTCATACGCGAACTCCAGCACTGCGTCGGGATGGACCGCTGCAGCCCGAACCGCCCGTACGAGTCCGCTGTACGGCTCCAGCCCAGCCAGAACACGCGCGAAGGCCGGGAACCGCAGCAGGCCAGTGGCCTTCACTCGCCCATACTGGCCTGCTCGTTCCTGGTCCGTCAGCTGCAGCGCCTCAAGGCCCCTGCCCGTCGTCCACGCCTTGACGTACCAGTTGACGTTGTCCAGACCCCAGAGGACCTGCCCGGTCGCCGTATCCACCAACGTGCTGCCCATGATCCCCGGCACAATCACGATGGCATCTGCGTTCGCCCGCACAGTAACGATCATCTCCCCACCGATAGAAGCGGTCGACGTACGATATCCGGAAGTGTCCAGTAGGGATACATGTCAATCAGCACGAGGTAACATCCACGCCGATCATCATGATGTGCGTGACCGTCGGATCGGGAGTGGGGCTTCGCGGATCTCGACGTGCCGAGCAAGCAACTCCCCCGCGGCAGCCGAACTCGCGGGGCTCCGCGAGGCCAGTCCACAGGCCCGTCCAGTCCGCGCGGCCGCAGTCGTGGCCCGCGGTGTCGGACTGGCCGGACGGGCAGTTCAGGGCCGAAGGGCGACTCCGGCTTTCGTAGTGTGGCCGCGTTCTAGGATCAGGACGTGCGAGAACAGGCCGGGCCGTTGCCCGGTGACCCGTTCGGGGGCGGCGATTTGCTCTCCGGTGCGCGCGTCGACGACGAGCGTGGAGGTCGACATGTCGGCGGCCACCGTGAAGGCGAGGCCCGGGCGCCCGGCGATGTCGGTACTCGCTCCGGCGTACGCGATGCCGGGGACGTCGGCCAGGACACGCATGCAGGCCGCGCGCTGCTCTCGGTTGAGGTACTGGCTTGTGGCCAGCCCGACGACGCCGCCGGCGAGCAGGCGCGGGTACGCGGGCTCGGCGGCCAGCTCGCGAGGCGCCAGCAGCCCGGCGAGCGCGGCCGGGTCGAGCGGCGGTGGCGGGTAGGTAGGGGTGGAGGTCCCCGGCTCGGTGTCGGGTGGATGTCTCATGGGCCTGCGCGAACAGCCTTGGCTCGTCGGGCTGCGGCCGGTGGTTGATCCCAGGTACGTCCGGTAGCCGGCGGGCGATCTCCTGTCCGGAGCCGTCGGCGTCGTGCCGCCAGCGTCGCAGTCTGTTCTGGTGATCGCGTTGATGGCGCGGGCCCCGGTTTGGATGTGCAGGTAGGTGTAGGGCAGACCGGTGGTCGCGTCGGCTGGCGTGACATCGATCCTGGTGGCCAGAGCAGTCAGGCGCTGCGGCGGGGTGAGACCGGGTGCGGTCGCGGCGACCGGCGGTGCGGCGGCCGGCTTATGTCCAGGGGCGGGGACGTGGACGGCAGCGGCGGCGTTCGGTCGCTTGGCACCGACTGGCAGCCGGCGAGCAGGACGCTGCCGAGGACGCTGGCGGCCATGCGGCGGGAGAGGGCGGTCGGTGTGACCATCGGTGTGTTGGTTTCCGCTGGTTGTCGGGCGGGGTTGGCCTCGCATCCCGGGGGGCCGGCGCGCCGTTGAGACGACCCCCCATGCAGGCAGTCAGGTGTTCAGCCGGGCCGCGGTCTGACCGGTGCTGGCCGGACGGCCGATGCGGTTCAGCGGCCAGAGCCGCAGCCCGCTGGGGAGGTGCAGCGGCTGGCCGGCGTGGTAGCCGTGGCCGCGCAGGAAGTCCCGCGCCGCCTCGGTCGTCACCACCGCGTCAACCGGGTAGCCGAGCTGGTGGGGACCAGTGGCCCTCGTGGTCAAGATCGACGGCGCGCAGCCGGGCCCACGGACGTTGTCGACGCCTGTCTCGACACCGCGCCGTTCGGCGACGAGGCCCCCTGGACGTATCCTCCGACGTCGGCCGTCACGCGGTCACGGTCATCGCCTACGACATGACCAGTGGCCGCATGGAGCGGCGGGTGCAGGCCCTGGAGGCGGACCAGGCCGGACGGCGGGCGGCCGATGCCAGCGCCAACCGGCAGCGGGACGCCCGGCTGGAGCGGACCCGGAAGGACCTGTGCGTGGTGCTCGACTGCCTGACCGCCAGGGACGAGCCGGTGCAGGACATGCGTCGGCGATACGGCTGCACCGCCCCAGCCCCAGCCCCGCCCCCATCGACGGGCGTACCGGGCCGGGCCGGGCCCCGGCCGACCTCGAGTACGCCCCGGCATGCACCAGCCCCCGGCCCGGCCGGAGCCGGAGGCCACAGCGGGCCACCCGGCCCCCCGGCACCCAACCCCACGCCTCAGCCCACCCCGGGGCTGTGTGCGTGCCACTGCTCGACCTGTGTGTCTGACCAACCTGAGGAGGGACCATGACCCCCACCACCACGCGGACCCGACACCCGTAGCGGGCCACCGCGCGGATCGTCTTCGCAGCCGTCGTCGCGCTGCTGTCGCTGCTGCCGACCATCGCCGCCGTCGCCGGCATCGACGCGGTGCCGCTCATCGCCCAAGCCCTCATCGTGGCGGCCGCGGTGACCCGCGTCCTGGCGATCCCCGGCGTCGACGACTTCCTGCGCCGGTAACTGCCGTTCCTGGCATCGTTGCCGGCCGGCGACGTGCCGCCGCCGCTGCCCCGGCGCGAGCCCCGCAGCACCCTGTTCCGGGGCGACGGCTTCCGCTGACGCCGGATTGGAGGAAGGGCTGCCCCGGTTCGGGGCCATCCTCCTCCTATCTGGCGCCCGCGCCGCCCATGTTGCGCAGCGCCGCGGCGAACTCTGTCCACTTAGGACGTATCGGACGTCGGCGGCCCACCGAAATGCTTGATTGTCGCGCGGTCAGCGGCTGGAGGAGGAAGACTGACCTAGGGCGGGCCCCATCCAGCAACAAGACCCTCTACGTCCGCGCGGACTCATCCACGCGCCAGTCGTGCCCCTGAGAACAGGTCCAAGTTGGTCGACCATCGTAGATAACGCAACCACCGATTGCGATCCGTCCCTCCTCCGCCGCGGCGATCATTTCCGGGCCCGGCTCCCCGTACATGATCGGTACGCCAGGCCGACCACAGTCAGGGCAGGTGGACGGTGAGGTCCTGTTGGGAACGGTACGTCTAGGGCCGACGCTCGTCCGCGACGCTCGGATCCTGGCGGCCAATTCATCTGGTGGTATCGGCGGGTCTTGGGTGTGGACCATCGCGTGGCAGTTGGGGCATAGCGGCCGTAGGTCCGCGATCGGGTCAACCTGGTAGTCGGGTCCGAGCTGTGACACGGGCGTGAGGTGGTGGACGTGGATGAACCCCTTACCCAGCTCGCCATAGACGGACGCAAAGTCGAGCCCGCAAGCAACGCAGGCCAGGCCCCAGCGCTCGACGCACGCCGCGCGAGCACGCGGGTCGCGTTCGTAGCGATTGACGACGATGGTCCGTACCGCGCCCTCTGGGAACAGACCTGGGGGCAGCTCACTTGGGTCGCGAGCCTCGTGCTGCGGGCCGAAACGCTCCCACAATGCGTGAACGGCCGCCTCGGACTCGACCGGGACTGACTTTCCCGATCCGTAGACGTGGTCCCACCGCACACCCGGAGCCTCTGCGTTCAGCACGACCGGGGGGATCCGATCCGGGATCGGCAACAGGCTTAGCCAGTCGATCTCTACATAGTTTGCGGTCTTCTCCGGATCCGAGTAGTGCCGGCCCTTGTACGGCTCGGACCGAACGATGGCACGTCCGATCAGACCGCGGTTCTTGCCCTGCAGCAGCAACCACGCGTCAGATCCTGCAGCAATGTTGACGTGTCGACCGACGCTCCATGTGTCGCGTCTCGTCCCGTGGCGCCGCACCTGCGCGACCCATTCGTCGTAATCGGCCCAATTCCATCGCTGCGGATTCCAACCCAGCAGGATCGCCGACATGCCTGCACCTTCTCCCGTAGGTCGTCAGGTGGCGGTGATCCTAACGGGCCACCGTTGACAGCGCTCTCGTCAGAACGGCCCTCCACGTCGCTCTCGAGACCGTCGGCACAACCAACCGGTTGGAGCGGCCCGCACGCGGCATCGCGAACCTACGCTTGACGGCTAGAACAGCGCCTATCCAACCGCTTCACGCAACGACCCGGTTCCCGGGTATGGCGCGAACGTGCCCGGGTCGATCCCGGCTGCCCTGTAGCGAGCCCACGGATCGTGTTCAGCTCCCGGAACCAAACGGGTACCGAACCCGGCCGCGTTGATCGCGTCATCCTCAGCCTTCGTGATGACGCAGCAGGCGAGACGACTGTGGAGTACGTCGCGAAGCTGGTTGATGTCGGCAGGCGGATGATCGAGCAGGTCACGGATCACGAGGTGGACAGGCTCGCAATGCTCGATAACGAGCCGGCACTTGGGGTCCGCGACGATCGCGCGACGTGCAGCCCCGGACCAAGGCAAGGGCGCCGGGTACTTGCTGCGAACCAGCGGCTGCGGACGGCGGGGAGCCTGCCAATAGAACCACAGCCACTCACGCAACGCCTTCACGCTGGCGCGCGAGTTGGTTTCGGCCTCCCACCGACGGTGAGCATCGAGCAACGCGGTCAGGCAGCGTAGGTCGGCGGCATCGCGGTCCAAAATTACGGCGGCACCAGGCGAGGGAGAACTCACGACGGAGAGCGTATGCCAATCGGCGGCAGTTGAGGATGTTCGCGCCGAACCTGCCGAGCCAGTGGTCGACGAGGAGTACTCCCCGACGGACATCCGGTCACCTAGTCGCACCGCAATAGCGATCAGTTGAGCCGCAACGGGTAGTTGCCCCATCAATGCCAGCGTTACCCGTTAATGATCGTGGGAGAGCTTGCTCTCGCGCATGAACGCGGGACGGCGGTCGAGGTCAAATGGCGTCTGCTTCTTCAGAGCGCGCCGGATCTGGTGCGACCGGCCGTCGAAGCGGCCGCAGGTCAACCGGCACTGCGGGGCTGTTCCCGTTCCTGAGCCACAACACGCTTCGCTTCAGCCGTTGCACCGGTTACCCGTACTCGGCTGATGTGCCGCATGTCGAGCCCACCCATGGAAACCGCTTCCGGGTAGTCGCTCCTGGCGGGAGCTTAGTGGTCGAAGGAGCCAACGCACGGGACGCGGCCGCCGCCGCCGTCGCGTCGAGTCTTCCGCCAGGGTTCCCGCCAGCAGTGGCCGGGACGGCACGCGATCTTGCCTGAACGCAAGCGCTACGCCGCAATCGCACCGTCAGGTTGAAAGAGGATGCTCATCCGGTCGTGATGCCCGAAACGCCTGCGGTGGTGGCCAGCCCGGTGGCGACTCGTGCCCGCTCGTGCCCGCTCGTGCCCGCTCGTGCCCGCTGCGTGCCACGGTTACTGGCTCACCAATGGCCCATTCAGGACCTTCGGCATCACGGGAGGGCGCACCAGAGCACGCTGCAGTCCCCTCGCTACGCGATCACTCGGTGACAGTTGTTAGGTGCGGCGGTTCGCCGCCGGTCTTGAGGAAGGTGACTGCCAGTTGTATTGCCGTTTCGGGCCGAAGTTGTAGGTGCTCGGCCGGGTACTCGGTGGGCACTCCGCCGAAGTCGAATTGGAGTCCTGCGGGCGGGGTTTCCGCTGTGGGGTCGTTGAGGTAGCCGCCGTCGTCAGCGATGTGTACCGCGAAGGCGTGGGTGGGGTGACCGAGGCCAATCTGGATGCCGGGTGGCAGGTCGTCGGGGTCGTCGTTGGTGTCGCTGAAGATGGTCAGCGCGACGGGCTCGCCGGCCTGCTGGATCTCGCGAAGGAGTGCCTCCAGGGCGTCGGGGTCGGTGAGTTCGACCTCGTGGTTGTCGCGGTGGTCGCCCCGGTCGTAGGTCCAGGTCACCTTCATGCGATCGCCTTTCCGTTGCCGGTGCAGGTACGCCAGTGGCGTACCTGTCCGTCAGCGTCGCGTACGTAGACGGCCAGCTGCGCGCCGGCTGGCAGGAGCCGGGAAAGGATCTTCTCGCAGCCGTAGGGGGTGTAGTCGCAGGGCGGGTTGTTCGTCACCACAGTCGCGTGGGTGGCGCGGTCGCGGCGCATCCGGGCGGCAAGCTTGGCTTCCAGGTGGTCGGTTGTGGTGGCGATGAGCTTGTAGGCGGGCTTGAGGTCGGCGGCGGCGGGGTCACGGCCAGACCTCATGGGTATCCGCTCACCACCGATGAACGCCACACCGGAGGTAGGGTCTTTCGCTTGCCGTCGAGGCAGGTCTCGAGCGGCATCGGTCAACCCTTCGGGTATCGGCTCGGGTGGAGCCGGTGCTTCCGTTGCACTCGCAGATGTGTCGCGTGTGGCGGGCGGTCGGCTGATGTCGCTGCCACCGCCCGTGGTCAGTTTCCCAGTTCACCGACCTGCCGAGCCTGCGCGAGCGCCGCGTCGACGTGCTGTCGGGCTTCGGTCCCGCGCGTCCGGACGATCGCCAGGACTTGCAGCACCTGCTGCAGACGCGACAGCGTGGGGCCAGGCTGTCCTCCCTGCAACGCCGCCGTGACCAGCCGTCGTGTTTCGTCGACCGCGGATGCCGCTGCGGTGAAGTGACCGACGGTGCCGGTCAGCGCGGCCACGACCGGTGTGAGCGCGGCGGTCGTCTCCTGCGGCGACGGCTGCTGCGGCACGGCGCTCAGCGACCGCGACGCCTCACCCAGGACCCCACCGGCCTCCACCAGTCGAGACCGTGCCTGCCCGAGCACTTCTCGCGCGCGGGCCAACCCCACAGCGATGCCGACGAACCCGGAGGCCACCACCCGGGCGGTGATCTGCTCGATTGCATGGTCGACAGCCGCAGCCTCCTGCTGCTGCGCCCGGTCCACACCCGCCGCCATCGCCTGCAAGTCGGCACCAATGCTGTCGGTCAGCGACATCGCGCCACCCTCCGGCTCCGAGTCCATATGGATCCGTGGCAACGATTCCGAGCGGCTCCAGGCCCAAGAGCCGCAGGCCTCGGCGGCAGCCCTCCGCCGGCTTTGAACGCAGGCTCAGGTCACCACGCGGACGGCGGGCCAACGTTGGGCGGGGCGGTGGCGGGCGAGTCGCTGCTGCGAGATCTCCGGGCTGACCCTGGTCGGGTTGCGCCGCCACACCCCGTCGAGCAGGTCGTCGAGGCCATGCGGCGCGCATACCGAAATCTGGTCGTGCGTGTCGAGGCGGACGGCCACGGCGGTGGCGTACTCGGGCCAGGTGGTGACCGCGTCGGCGATGGTGCGCAACGGCGCCCGTCGCCGGAGCACCCCCACGTGCGTGGGGAGGACGTGGCCAACCGGTGGCGTACCCGGGCAGCGCCTCCGGAGCACCCCCAAGTGCGTGGGGAGGACGGTGTCGGTGGGTCTCGATGGGTCCCGGTGGGCGGAGCACCCCCACGTGCGTGGGGAGGACGGCGCCACCACGGCGTCGGCCGCCGGCTTCGACGGAGCACCCCCACGTGCGTGGGGAGGACGTCGGTCAGCTCCCGGTTGAGGTCCCGGACGCCGGAGCACCCCCACGTGCGTGGGGAGGACGCGAGGTGGGCCTGCCAGTAGGCGCGCACCGACGGAGCACCCCCACGTGCGTGGGGAGGACCTGCCGTACCCGTCGGTCAGCCAGTACGAGTTCGGAGCACCCCCACGTGCGTGGGGAGGACGCGCTCGGGCAGGCTCACATCATGGGGAGGTTCGGAGCACCCCCACGTGCGTGGGGAGGACACTTCGCGACCTGGGGTTTTACCAGCCCTCTGGCCAGATGGTCTCGGGGGGCGGGGCGGCAGCGTCTGGGTGCTCCATGGGGCTCAGTGCCACCAAGGTGAGGCCGTCGAAGTCGATCGGGCGGCGTCTGCGTTCCCCTGCGGTCCGTAGAGAGAAGCCTTGCTCGGTGTCGTCTGGGTGGATGAGGACGGCCGCACCGTCACCGACGACCGCGCTCGCGGCGTTCCACAGTTCGTCGCGGACCTTGGCCGAGAGGGTGCCGACGAACATGCCGGGGGTGACTTCGATCATCCAGCGGCTGAGTGCGCCTCGCAGGTGGTCGGGTACGGCAGTGGTGGCGAGGACGACCATGGAGGCCATGTCAGTCCCAGGAGTCTGTGCCGTAGTTGACACCGGACGGCATGGCGCCCATCGCCGGGTCCCAAAGGGAGGTGATCTCGGTTGCGGGCTGCCGCTGTTTGGGTGTGCTGTCGGGGTCGAGCAAGCGCTGGATGTCGGTGACGATTGTTGGCATCAGCTTCAGCAGCCGAAACTCGTCCCGTAGCTTGCGGCGTACGTCGCGTTCGGGTTGGGCGGAGGTGCTCATGGAGAAAGCGAGCGGCACGGTGATCTTTGCTTTGTAAGGTCGGCGACGTCGTAGACGAAGGCGTGTTGGGTGCCGCTGTGCACGAAGCCGAGCGCCGGTGAGCAGCCCAGGGCGAGGATGACGGCGTGAACCACCCCGTACAGGCAGGCGCTGGCGGCTGACAGTGCCAGGTTGACCGGATCCTGAGTGTCCCAGGCATCAGGGTCGTAGTTGCGACGGAATTTGCCCGTTTGATATTTTTGGGCGAGCAGCCGGTAGAGCGCCTTCATGCGTTGGCCCTCCATGCCGCGAAGCTGGGCCAATGTGGTGCCTTCGGGTACGGACTCGCCGAAGCGGTGTTCGTACATGCGCACCGCCACCTGCAGCCGGCTGTTGTCGTCGGCCCAGCACCGAGCCTGCTTCTCGAGCCAATTGGTGGTCAGGGAGATGGGCGTGATCCCGGCGTAGCAGCGGACGACACCAGAGCCGACGCAGACGACGGTGGTGCCGTGTCGGGCCAGCGTGGACAGGGCACGGTGGGTGATCGAGGTGCCGGGGCCGAGGAGAAGGCAGCTGACGGCGGCGGTGGGCAGGTAGACGCGTTCGGTCCCTTTCGGGGTGTCGACCTGGGCCAAAACGCCGGTGTCGTCCTGGACGATGCGGACGATGTCCGCGTACAGGAAGCTCAGTGAGTCCGCCACGCGCGGGAGCATGGCCAGGGTCGGTGCGGCGAGACGCCGTCGGGCGTTGGCGCTCACCGAATTGGGGCGAGGCTGAGCAGTCCGCAGCCGAACGAGCGTCCGCGGCCGATGCCGGCCAGCACGGCGGCGCGAACCTGGTCCGCGTCGGCGATCACGGCCTGACCTTCGAAGAGCGTGATGGCGTGGCGTACCGGGACGGCGCGACCACGTGCGGCCGGTTGCGGTTGGGCACGTAGCTGGCGTAGACCGAGGCCGTGGGCGTCGGCCTTGCGCTGCCACCACTGCTCGGCCTGCTCGCCAGACAACGCGACGACCTTGCCAGCGTTGTCCCCTTTCCAGGCTCGTTTGGACGCGTTGGCGGCGATCCGGTAGTGCACCGCCATGCCAGTGGTGAGCGCCTTGAGCAGCGGGCTGACGTCGCGGGTGTCGATGGTGCCGTAGCCGTCGGGCAGCCGGGCCGGATCCGGTGGCAGCGCGGTCTGGACCAGCAACACCGGACCAGCGGTGGTGTGGTCGAGCCGGAAGAGGACACCCGCCTGCTGTCGTGGCTGCTCGCCCAGATCGTCAGGCACCAGGGACATCACCCTGCGGTGCACAGCGGTGATGTCGCGTAGGTCCCGTCGTGCCGCCGGGTGGCGCAGATCGGGTGCGATTCGGGTCAGCCAGGCGGTCACGTTCGGGCTCCTCGCAGATACTCTTCCAATGCGTCCAGGTACGTCATGCCAATACCGGCGCACAGGTCGACCGGTAGGCTGCGGGTGGTGACGTGGACCTGACGGGTCAGGTAACGCCGGCGGCGCGGGTGTGAGCCCCCGGGTGCCGGTTCCATGTCAACGGGAACGTCATTGAGCGTCAGCCGGCTGGCGGCGCCGTCGCCACTCAGTTCCCCGGTTGCGAAGTCCACCGTGACGGTGTCTGATCCGTCGGCGGGTCGGCGTCGGTTGAGCGGCAGGTGTTCCAGCTGGGCGACGGCGTCGGTGATCGGGCCGGACAGCAGGAATGGATGCTCCACCGGGCAGGAGCGGCGTCCGAGGTACGGGCCCCAAACAGGCTTCGTCAGGGCCTCGTGCACCTGGCTTACATGGTTGTCCGGGCCGGTGACCGCGACGGTGAACACGGCGTCGGCCAGGTAGAGCCGACGCGAGACGATGGTGCCGGAACCGGCCGTCCTTCGTTTGCCCTCGGCCGTCGGCACGGTCCGCTCCGGTGGCAGGCCACCACCGACGGTATGGAAGTCGTACATGACCGCCCCGGGCCGGTCGACGCGGACGGTGAACTGCAGTTCCGCGAGGTCTGCCAGCGGTTCGCCGCGGCGCCGGCCCTGGGCTGCGGCGATGATGCCGATCATCGCCGAGCCGGTCGGGACGGTGGCGGTGTCACGGACGCTGAAGGTGCTGTGGTCGCCCCACGACTGCATCGGCCCGGCCAACCGCAGCAGTAGGCCCGTCATTCCGCCCTCACGCGGTCGACGGCGGCAGCGATGAGGGCGTCGAAGCTCGGGCGGGTCTCACCGAGCTGCTCCAAGCCCTTGTCGTCGATGCTGGCGTACCCGTGGTAGAGCAACCCACGGTCGCCGAGCAGCCGGTAAATCCGGCCGGCGTAGTCGGCGAGCTGCCGACGCGACGGATCGGCGTATCCGCTGTCGAGCGGTGCTCGTACCGGGGTTTCGAAAGCGCTGGCCAGTGACACCGGTCGATCGCCGCGTACCGCGATGTAGGCCAGGTCGGGCACGGTGAACGGTGCGGTGGAGTTCTTCTTGGCCTGCGGCATGGCGGTGATGAACGCCGACAGGAACGCCGAGGTCAACTCGACCGCCGTGGCGGCGTCACCGAGGTTGTCGACGAGGTCTGGCAGGTTGACGCTGGCGTACCGGTAGAACGTGCCGGTGCTGAACTCGGCGCTGTTCATGTGACCGCTACCGGCCTGGTCGGCGTCCTGCTTCAGGTCGTCAACGGCGGTGAAGAAGTCGACCTGCGGATCCGTGCCGTGGGTGGTGAACGCGTGGGCGACTTGGACCGCACCGTCGACGTTGGTGCCCGGCAGCTCGGCCAGCATCCGCCCGAACAGGTTGATCACGTCGTTGCGGCGGGACATCGCCTCACGCACCGCGTCGGCCGGCAGCGGCGACTCACCCTTCTTGGCCTTGACCGCCCCGGACTGCAGACCGATAAGCCGATCGCGCTGCTGCACGCAGATGTCCGCCAACTCGTCGAAGGCCCGCTCCGGCAGGTAGAACAGCACCTGCGCCTCACCGGACTCCTTGTCCACCTTGAAGCCGTCGGCCTTGACGGCGATCGTGGTGAGCGTGGCCATGACCTGCGCGGCGGCGAAGGCGGCCAGTTCCGGTTCCCAGCCCCGCCTGGCCAGGCGCCCCTGGACGGCTTGCGGCAGCTGCCGGGTCCGCTTGGCCGGGTCACCGGACGACGTTTCCAACTCCTGCCGTACGGCGCGCTTCCAGCACTGGCTGGACACTCGGGTGCGGTCGGCGTCGCCGAAGCGCACGGACTTGGGCGAGCCCAGGTCGTCGCGGTTGAGGTTGGCGTACGGGACGGTCTGCAGCAGGTGGATGTCGATGTAGCGGGCGTTCATGCTGATTCCTCCAGGCTCGGGTGGTGCTGCTCGGCGCGGCGGTCGGCTTCGTTAAGGGTGCGGTAGTACGACTGGAGCCACCGCTTGGCGACGTGGTCGCGGCGGTACCGCCACTGGCAGAGGTCGTCGAGGAGTTGCCCCCAGTTCACCTGGACCTCGACCGCGCCGAGGTGTCGGACGACGCCGGCCAAGTGCTGGTAGACGCCCGGGTAGCCCTGCCGCACCAGGAGATGCAACCGCTTCTCGGCGGTGGCCCGGTTCATCGCCCGACGCCCCGACCCCGGCCGGCACACCGCCCAGGCCAACGACTGCCCCAGGTCGGGGCGGTTACCCGGCCCGGCGTCGGCATCCGCTGCGGCCACCTCCTCGACGTCGTCGACGTCGGAGGTCTCCTCTTTGGCGGAGCCGGCGTTCGGCCGGTTCCGAACGGAAGCCGCGATCATCGCTGCGACGGCGTAGTAGGCGTACTCGTGGTCCTGTCTCACCGACGGCGGCAACAGCGGGGCGACGAGGGCGTGCATGGTGTGCGCCTGCTCGGGAGGACGACGCAGACCACGGCGCAGTGCCGCACGCTGGCCACGATCGCGGAGGCAGTGCTCGGTGACCCGCCTCACGAACCTGTCGGAGCGCCTCTCTTCGGTGTCCGCAGACATCACGCAGCGGATCCCTTCTTCGATGGAGTTGACAGCAGCCGGTGCGCCGTCTGCACGGCCCGCACCATCCGTGGTGAGCTGGCGTCGCTGTCCGCAGCGTGGTCGATGGCCTCGTGCCCCAGGCGGGCGAAAGCCCGACCACCCTCGGTGAACTCGCCGTCCTGCACGTGTTTCCAGAACACCGCCTCGGCCCGCGTCCAGTAGTACGCCTCGCCAACGCGGGCCCATGGACCTTCCCGGTCCTTGACGTTGGCGACCTCCCGCCAGGCTTGCCGCAGCGCCACGCCGACCCGCCGGCCGATCGACTCGGCCGCTCGGGTCAGCACAGCCACACCGTCGGCGGTCGCCGGGTCGCGCTCCCGCAGCCAGCCCAGGATCGGTGGGGTCACCGCAGTGAACCACTGCCGGTCCTTGGCCTGCCCGTCCTGGTCGAACCCGTACGCGCGGACCCGCCCGTCGAGACCGAGATCCGCTGCGGCGGTCATGATGTCGGGGCGGTGGGTCTTGACCTCGCTGGTACCGCCCAGCAGGGCATCGACGTCTCGCCACAGCGCCCGGGAGCCGTCAGCCGGTAGCTGGTACCAGCCGCCTTCCTTGTTCTGCCGCCGCACCACGTACGGGTCGGCAGCCGCCGCACCGGGCAGCCGCCACGCCCAGGTGACGTAGGCATCCGTCACGGCCTCCCCGGCGGCGTCCGGGACCAGCAGGACGGCGTGCCGGGCGCGGCCGGTCAACGCGCCGCACGGCCACGACACGGGCTCCGGCCCGGCGAGCGGATTGTCCGGCAGATCATCGCGTTCCCACGGGCACAGGTCCGCCCCCTCATCCTGCCCTGACGTCCCCTGTGGCACGCCCACGACCAGTGACTCGAACAGGTTTTCTCCGAGTGGGTGGTACGACATGGTGCCCCGCAGGGGGCCGGCATTGCTGTTAGCGAACTTCTGCCCAGCCACCTCGCGGCTGCTACACCGCCCGGACGCGCCGTAGTACAGCTGCGCGATCAGGTACCACGCGGCTTCTTCGGGTGGCAGAGCCACCGGGTCGGCATCCGTATGGTGGCCGAACCACACCTGTGTGTTGCCCGCCGGCCGGTCGAAGGCCAGCTTGTTGACGCCCGATGACTTGGGACACTCGACGCTCAGCCGGGGATCCTGCATCCACGGACGATGGGAATCGAACAGGTCGAAACGGTCCGGGTACTTCGCGAAGTATGCGTCGACGTCGTCCCGGGCGAACCTGCCCTGGTCGAGGACCTGCTCCTGCCGCTGCTGCCACTGTGCGCCGCGAAGGGCATCCAGACCGGTCACGCGTGCGGTGATCGCGTACAGGATCCGCCAGAGCCCCGCTGCAGCAGGTGGAACTGGTAGGGCGAGATCGTCGAACTCCGCCGCCCGCACGAACAACTCGCGTAGGCCGACCAGCTTGGACTCACGCCCGGCCACGACGGGTACCCATGGCCGAGTAACCATGTCGAAGGATTTCGTCATTAAGTGTGACTCCCTGAGGACAGATCGCCTGAGGTTGCCGAACCGGTGGCCAGACGCGAAGCCTCGTGTCGGATGAATGACTAACAACTAGCTCTCACCCGGCACCCGCAGCCTCAAAGACGAGGCCGAGGTCCAGGTCGAGGTGAGCCACCCGCTGGCCCCAGACAGCGGGTGCTGGGCCTGCAGGGAGGATCGGGAACCACAACGGTCGGAGTTCCTTGAGCCAGCCGTTGTCGCCCCAGCTCGCTGGCAACGCGATGGGAGGCTCGTATCCCTCGAGAAGGCCGGCCCGAACCGGGATCGTCTCCTGGAGGATCGTCCGTACCTCGTCGTTCTTAAACCGGCCACCTCGTCCAGATCCGGCTTGAGGGAGTGGGGTGCGCTGCTGCGGGTCGAGCCACTGGCCGCCGTCACCGTCGAGATAGCAGCAGAGCAACCGGTCCGACTCCGCTCCCAGGCGGGTGGTCGCACGCCACTCCGGTGTCTCGGTGTGACTCAACGAGTGCAGGTCGGTCACGTCGATGGGATCAGGTATGACACCTAGTTCAGCCGTTCCGCGACTGACGTTTCCCTCGGCCCAGTATCTGTCGTACTCCGCGCTCAACACCGGGTCGTGGCGGATCGACTGAGGCACATACACCGCCTCCACGAGGCCCTGCACTGCGTGCGGTACGGCGATCGTGTCGATCCCCGCCAGCTGTAGATGCGTGGCCCGCAGCAGGTACGGCGCGTACACGTCGCCCCAAGCAGGGGGCTTGACGTGCTCGACACCGCCCGACCCGCACGGATCGAGGACCACGACCCGCGGCTGCTGGGCCCAGGACGGCCTCGGCCTGAGGTGTCGATGGCACCGGCCGGCCCGCTGCAACAGCTGCGCCATCGGAGCCAGATCCGTCACCAGCAGGTCGAAGTCCAGGTCGAGTGACTGTTCAATTACCTGGGTGGCGACGACGACCGTCGACCGTGAACGGTCACCGTCCCTGCCCAACCGACCGGTGATCTTTACCGTGATCTCCTCCCGACGGCGAGCCGGAAACCGGGAATGCAGCAGCATCACGTCTACCCCGTGGGGCACCCAGTCACGGAGCACGCGGTAGGTCTGCTGGGCATCGTTGACCGTGTTGCAGACCACGGCCGCACACCCGCCACGTTCCGCAACCGGTGTCAGCACTTGCCGTACGACAGCCCTGCGGTCGGCGGGATCGCTTACCGGCCCCTTGAGGTGACGAACCGGGCGTACGTCGAGCGTGAACTCCACACTCCTGCCCGACACCATCGCATCCCGCGCCAGCGGCGAGATCGAAACGGGGTCGCGCTCTCGGCTTGCCGGCACGAACGTCCAACCCGGATACGGCACGGACGCCTTGGTCGGCTCGGTGCCAGCGCCTTCCTCGTACGCCCGGACGAGGGTCGCCGCCTGCGACGCCGGCAACGTCGCCGACAGCAGGACGACCGGGCATCCGTACGCTCCCAGCCAGTTCAACAGGCGACACAGCAGGGTGGTCATGTAGTCGTCGTAGGCGTGCGCCTCGTCTACCACGAACACCTTGCCTGAAAGGCCGAGTAGACGCAGCGCGTTGTGCTTAGTGGTCAGCGAGGCCAGCAGGGCCTGGTCGACGGTGCCCACCGCCATCGGGGCCAACAGTCCACGCTTGCGGCCACGCAGCCAATCCGTCGCCACCACATCACGGCTTGGGTCGTCGGACACCACCACGCCGGAATCACTGAGGTCGGCAGCGGCACGGGCCTCGTACTCGGCGTTCAGCCACGACAAGCTGTGCAGCAGCGTGACCGGCGCCGGGCCCGCGGCCAGCTTGGCGGCGAATGCCCGCACCCGGCGATACATCTCGTCAGAGGTTGCCATGGTTGGCAAGGCGAAGAAGAACCCGTGGGCCCCGCACACCTCGGCCAACCTCAGGGCAGCCACCAACGCGGCTTCGGTCTTGCCGTCCCCCGTCGCCGCCGTCACGACCACCAGCCCCGGACCGTCGACCACCGGCAGCAACTCATCGATGATCGACCGTTGAAGCGCGTTCGGGCGGTGCGGAAACAAATCCTCGAAGCCCGCAGCCCGAAACGAGGGCGCCCCCAGGCCCGCGTCGTCGAGCAGGACGGCGACGGGCGCGGCCAAGGCCGCGAGGTGAGCCGAGACGACGGTGATGTCCGTGCACTGCGGCACCCTTGGCAACTGCTGGCGCAAGAAGTGTTCTTGGCTGGCCAGCCAATCGGCGAGGATCACGAGCCCCGTGACCAGCACACTGGCCGGCGCGCTCATGGCCGGCGGCGGCTTCGGCGAACCCACCGCCTCATGCACCACCCGCACCAGGGCTGCGCGCTGTCGCGCCCAGCCGCCCTCACCCAGGTGCAACCGGCCGCCATGCGGCCCGCTGGTCTGCTGGAAACGTCCGTGGTGGCCGCCGACGATCTGAGCGACGCGGTATGCCAAGCGGCTACTGGCTCGCCTGGCTGACTGCGGATATCCGAGGGGGTCGAGGAGGTCAGGCATGGCGAGTTGGCCAGCGGTGTCGTGCCTCAGCGAGCCGTCACCTGCAGTGTCCTCATACGAGCCGCTGCACTGCAGCGCGCTGAACAGGGCCCCGTTCTGCTTCTGGAAGCCAGGCGTCGCCTTGCCGACGTCGTGCAACCCTGCCCAGAACATCATCAACGACCTGGCGTGGGCGTCGTCAGTGGTCAGCCCCTCCACGATGATCCTTCGCTGGTTCGGGGCTAGGTAACAATCCCACAGTGCCCCGGCAACGGCAGCGGTGTCGATCAAGTGCCAGAGCAGCGGGTACGGCACCTCGAGATGGTTAGACTTGCCCCAGATCCCGGCATCGACTTCCTCGTGGTCGAAACCCAAGCCGACCGCCTCCGTCCACATCTGCTCGTGAGGGCGTCCGCATGCAACCACGGCCGTACGACACTTCCGTCCGCTCGATGCAGATCCGGGCACCGGCGGGATAAAGCCGCAGGTCGCGAAGTGTCCTCCCCACGCACGTGGGGGTGTTCCGCCGGCGTTCCACTCGTAGCGGCGGCCGGCGAGGTCCTCCCCACGCACGTGGGGGTGTTCCGGCCCCGCGACCCGCCGATGGGTCCGGGGCCTTGTCCTCCCCACGCACGTGGGGGTGTTCCGCAAGCTCCCGACACCCGGGAACTCACGGTGCGGTCCTCCCCACGCACGTGGGGGTGTTCCGTTGACCGGGCGAGTCCAGCCACCCCGCCGCCCGTCCTCCCCACGCACGTGGGGGTGTTCCGCGGACCTGATCACGCTGGGCGGCGCGGCCACCGTCCTCCCCACGCACGTGGGGGTGTTCCGGCGGGTCTGCCGGTGGAGTTCGCCGCCGAGCTGTCCTCCCCACGCACGTGGGGGTGTTCCGTAGGCGACGGCGTGCGGCGGCAGCTCGCCGTCGTCCTCCCCACGCACGTGGGGGTGTTCCGTCGGCAGGGGTGGCGTGCTGGATCTGGCGCAGGTCCTCCCCACGCACGTGGGGGTGTTCCGGACGCCGGCCGGGACCTGTCGCGGTTGCGGGCGTCCTCCCCACGCACGTGGGGGTGTTCCGGTGACGGCGAGGATGCCGCCGACCCACACGAGGTCCTCCCCACGCACGTGGGGGTGTTCCGGTGCCCAGCCTGGTCGCTGGCCAGCTGCGTGAGTCCTCCCCACGCACGTGGGGGTGTTCCGCGGTGGGCGGAGGCGGGGGCGGGGGCGTTCCAGTCCTCCCCACGCACGTGGGGGTGTTCCAGTCGAGACCGGCCGACTCGCAGAACTCCCGCAAGTCCTCCCCACGCACGTGGGGGTGTTCCGCGCTCGACACACCGAGCAACCGCAACCCGTGGGTCCTCCCCACGCACGTGGGGGTGTTCCGGCGACGCGCATGAGCTGCCGACCGATGCCCGTGTCCTCCCCACGCACGTGGGGGTGTTCCGGCCACCTACCGGGAGACCGTCGGCATGTGGGGGTCCTCCCCACGCACGTGGGGGTGTTCCGCCGGGCTCGTCAGCAATCCGGCGACGGAGAAAGTCCTCCCCACGCACGTGGGGGTGTTCCGGACGCCGACGAGCAGTACGCCGCCCTCGAGCGGTCCTCCCCACGCACGTGGGGGTGTTCCGCGCCCCGCCCCGGCCGTGAGGCCAGAGCGGGGGTCCTCCCCACGCACGTGGGGGTGTTCCGCCACCGCCGCCCCAGTTGGGCACGGTCTCCAGGTCCTCCCCACGCACGTGGGGGTGTTCCGAACTGCACGAGTCGCGCGACGGCGACACCGTCGTCCTCCCCACGCACGTGGGGGTGTTCCGGAGGTGCCGGCCGGTGTCCTCGACCTCACGGCGTCCTCCCCACGCACGTGGGGGTGTTCCGCTGCTCCTCGCCACCGGCCTCGCCGGTGGGTTGTCCTCCCCACGCACGTGGGGGTGTTCCGAACATCCCCTGGTACCGCCGCTGACCTGACCAGTCCTCCCCACGCACGTGGGGGTGTTCCGGTGAAGAACGGCTCGACGCTGCTCAGGAGCCCGTCCTCCCCACGCACGTGGGGGTGTTCCGACAGTGCGGTGCGGGCCGTCCTCGTCGTTGTTGTCCTCCCCACGCACGTGGGGGTGTTCCGCTCGCCGGGTGGTGGAAGGTGAAGCTGGGGCCGTCCTCCCCACGCACGTGGGGGTGTTCCGGCTGCGACCGGCGTAGCCGTTACCGGACCCGAGTCCTCCCCACGCACGTGGGGGTGTTCCGCGGACGGGGTCCCGCACCAGCTCGGGTTTCTGGTCCTCCCCACGCACGTGGGGATGTTCCGCGGATGACGGTCGGCAGGGATGACCGGCCCGAGTCCTCCCCACGCATGTGGGGGTGTTCCGCCTGACTACCTGAGCGCCGCCGACGCGGCGGAGTCCTCCCCACGCACGTGGGGGTGTTCCGGCCAGCGACATCATCGAGGCGTGGGCCGTCGGTCCTCCCCACGCACGTGGGGGTGTCCCGTACGGGATGGCGTTCCGGTTCCTGCCGGAGTCGTCCTCCCCACGCCTGTGGGGTGTTCCGTTGCTCCTTGAACTCGACGCCGGAGGTCAGACGCCCTCCCCACGCACGTGGGGGTGTTCCGCGGACAGCGGGGAGCAGCCTCACGGGTCAGCCGTCCTCCCCACGCACGTGGGTGTTCCGCCTGCTCCCACGACCCCGACCACGCCGTCTGCCCGTCCTCCCCACGCACGTGGGTGTTCCGCTGCTGGAGCTCGTTCTTGACCTGGCCGTAGGGTCCTCCCACGCGCGTAGGGGTGTTCCGGGCTGCTTCGAGCCCGCCACCCGGGTCACGCCGTCCTCCCCATGCGCGTGGGGGTGTTCCGATGAGATCAACATGTACGCGAAGATGCTCGCGGTCCTCCCCACGCACGTAAAGTGTTCCGTCATTACGTACTACCGGGAGGGCCGGGGGCTCGTCCTCCCCACGCACGTGGTTCCGGGTCGCCAGCCCCGACCGGTCACCCCGTCGCTGTCCTCCCCACGCACGTGGGGGTGTTCCGCCGAACCTGCCGAACCCGCGGTACTACCACGCGTCCTCCCCACGCACGTGGGGGTATTCCCGGCATGGGGCTGCTGCTGAACGGACTGATGGGGTCCTCCCCCCACGCACGTGGGGGTGTTCCCGCCCTTGTAGTCGGCGATCGCCGACCGGCCTCGGTCCTCCCCACGCACGTGGGGGTGCTCCGCGTGGGCCCAACTCGTGTCGGCTCCGCCCGAAAACTGACCCCGTGGTTCCGGTTCCGCGGCTGCCGTCTACCTCAGCACTACCGGTAACGGCGCCATGTGACCTCATGGTCGTCTGCGAAGAGTGACCGCAGCCTGTGGGCCAGCTCGCGGGCTACCTCCGGACGGCCGGCAAGCGTGTCGATGGTGCTGGTAACGAGTTGCAACTCTCGAACCCGCCGCAAGATCGTCCACCCGGTCCAGGCCATGAGGTCAACGCCATAGGCATCGACAAAGTCCCTGTAGTCGTTCAGTGAGCGCCCGAACCGGGTAGCTCCGTGGGCGGTCGGTACGAGATCCCACTCCCGCGGACCGACGCTCATTCCATCCAGGTCGCAGAGCAGAGGCTCCCGACGGGCGGCGCGGCCCCCGCCCGATGCTGGCAAGAGAACGTTCCCAGTATGCGCATCCCCGTGAATGATGCCTGGCGGGAGCCGCCAGTCGACCCGATCCAGATCCTCCTCCGCCTCGTCGCAGCGGCGGTGAAGGTAGCGAAGCAAGTCGGCGGATGGAGTCCCCAGTTCTGCTCTCGACCATCTCTCCAACTCGCCGGCTTCCTCAGCCGGTAGCGCAGCGGCAGCGTTGAGACGCCGGCGGAACTTCTCAATCGGTGACCAGACCGGCAGCTCTACCTCGAGCCGGTCAAGACTGTGGAGCTCACGGAGTGGCGCAGCCAGGTCGGTCGGCTTGGGCTCGTCGCCGACGGTCGGGACGTACTGCCATGCGGTGGCGACCCAATCCCCGCTGAAGATCGGTTGAGACGGCACCCGGGTGGCGAGCCGCACGGTCGGCATGCCGGCCTCTTCAAGGCATGTCGCGAGCGACACCACCCGATGGGCGAGCGTTGCGGCGTGCGGGCCGGCAGCGAGTCGGATCACGACCGGCGGTGCGACGAACACCGCGTTCATTGTGTATTTGACCAGGCTGGCACTCTCCGGATCGACGTCGATCTGCACGCAGACGTCGCTCAGACGGCCGCGAAGTTCCGAAGCGACAGCGTCACTGAGTGCCGTGGTCATCAGACCGCCTGCAGCTCCGCGATCCGGCTGCCGAGAGCAGCCAGCGCCGGCTCCCGCTCGACCTGCGGCGCGGCGAGCTCCCACAGGGCGTTCAGACGATCGTTGACGCGAGCCGATCGCATTCCGTCCGCCACCAGGCCCACCGCCTTCGTCCCGTACTCGCCAGCGGTGGCGAGATCACCGGCCAGGATACTCGCCGTGGCGACCGAGATCGTGTCGAAGATGAAGGACCGGCGATCTTGGGGGCGGCGTAGCCGGACGGCTTGGTGGGAGTGCTCGGCGGCGCGGTCGACGTAGCCGACGTGCTCCGGATGGCGGGCCAGGGCGGAGTAGACCACGGCGGAGATGCCGTGTACGTCGGCCTCGGTCAGCGCGAAGTGGGTCCAGTCCGGCGCGGTGTCCGGGTCAGCCTGGTCGAGTTCGCGCCGTGCCCGGGTCAGGCTGTCGACGGCCTGGTGGTCGGCGCCCAGGAGCGCGTAAGCCCACGCGGAGTTGGCGTGAAGTATGCCGACGCTGGCATGGCAGCCAGCCTGCTGTGCGGCGAGCTGGCCGAGCCCGAACAGTTGGAGCGCCTCGGCTGGCTGCTCCTGGTGCAGACTGACCCGCCCCAGGCGATACAGCGTGTTGGCCAGCAGCGGCAGGGAGTCGGTCTGTCGGGCCAGGACGAGGCTCTGGGTGAGATGCCGACGCGCCAGGTCGTGGTTGTCGAGATCGTGCGCCACCCATCCAACCAGGTTGTGCAGCTCCGCAAGTGCTGCCCGAAGCTGGGCAGCCACTGCATCTCCGCACTGCACCTGTAGAAGCTGCGTCGCCCACGCTACGTAGCCGCGTGCGGATTGCAGGCAGCGGCCGCCTCCGGCAGCCGCATCGAGCCGGCGGTGAAAGGCCGTCACCGCACGGACGGTGGCGACTTCATCCTGGCCGACGGCAGCGGGGATGGCGACCTCCTGAGAGCTGGGGAGCCATCGCTCGACACCGGCAGGTATGGCACCCACGGCGATGCTCGCGACCACACCGAGCAACTCGCGGGGGTCAACGGGCGCGGCTGTTCCGCCCGGCTTGAGAGGGATCTCTTGCCGGTGATGAAGGGCTTGTTCATCGAGAGCGAGCCCCATGTAATGGCGCGGGATGCACAACCCTTCGGCGATGCGCTCCAGCACTGAGTAGTCCGTGACTATGCGCCGGCCCGCGGCGATTTCTGAGACCCGGCTGGCACCGAGGCCGGTTGCGGTCGCGATCGCGGACCAGCTGAAGCCGCGTTCCTTGAGGAAGCCGAAGACCGCTCCGATGTCGTGGCGAGCAAGGAGCACGCGGACAGGGACGCCACGGTAGGTGCCGTTCTGCCACCACTGCGGCCTGACCACCCGCTGCATGGATGTCACTCCCTCCGACCGCGGATACTGCGCACAGTAGTCGGCCGGGTGCCGAGATGTCCGCCCTGCCGGCGGCCGCGCGACCCACCGTCTCACCGTGAGAGCCCCACCATGAGGCGCTCATCGCTGGCTAGCTGGCGGCAGCCGGCATCGGCCAGGGTCATCGGCGTGCCAGTCAGATGCCATTACCACCTCCGGACTCTCGCTCCGGGCTCGGCAACCAGAGCGGGTCGAGTCCCAGCCCTGGCCCCGACGGAGGGTCGACATGGCCGTCAGACGGCAAGCCAGGACGGGTCCGGGGCGAGTGCTGTGCAGGAGGCCCGCTCGCCTCGGACCAGAGCCCGGCCGGAGTTCGTGCGGGCGCTTGTTCCAAGGAGCGTCCCGCACCAGAGCCGGGTGCAGGGCCCGTCAACGTTCCCCCCGTACGAGACGGTCCCTGCACCCATCGACCGGGTGCGTGGTCGGAGCCAGGCAGGGCCTGGCCGCGCACCCCGTACGAGGAGGTGTCGAGATGCCCCGCTTCCCATGACTCGTCAAGCGATCGGAGCGACGACGGCGGCTACGAGAGCCGAGAGCATGACCGGCGAGCAGACGGATCCCCACGTCGCCCCGGGCACGTTGCTCCGGCTCGACGGCGACGACTGGTCCTTCGGGCGCGACCTCACGCCCGGCACGCACGTCGACGTCGTCGTCGTACGGCTCCGCACCGGCCTCGCCCACCTCAGTGACGAGTGGAGGTGGGTGCTCGGCCACCGACCCGAGTGCGCCTACCCGCACGTCGATGAGCACCCGCCCTGCGTGGAGCTGCGCGTCACCGTCGCCGCGCTGCACCGGCACACGCCCGCCTCGTGACGGGCGTCGAGGAGAGCGACCGTGCCGTCGACCGCTTTGACTCGGCCCGCAGAACGGTGCTCCAGCACGTCAACCGTCAGACGTGTTTCCAGTGCGACAGCGGCGGTTGCCGCCAAGCCGCATGGGCTTTGGATGAGCTGTCCCAGCATCCCGGTGGTCGGCGTCTCCTCGTACTGCTCCGGCTCCTCAACTCCGAAGACGAGACGCCCCAGGAAGGCCAGTCGCGGTGAACCCAGCTCACGGTGCCGGTGAACAGCACGCCGTCCAGCATGTCCACTCTCAGCCCGCTTCGCCGCGCGTCCCGCTGCGCGCCGTCGGCACCGCCGCCATGCAGACCGGCCGCATCGCCGACGAGTTCTTCTTCATGGCCCACGACGACCGGACCGGCCGGCCCCGGCTCTTTGACTCCGCACTGGCCACCGGCCTGGCCGCCGGGCTGCTCGCCGAGCTCTACTTCGCCGGCCGGATCACGTTCGACCGTGGGCACATCCGGGTCAGGGACGCCCGGCCGCCGGCGGACTGGCTGCAACACCTGGTCCTCGACCGGCTCGTCGCCGAGCAGCAGCACACCGCGACCCGGGTGTGGCTGGCGTTTCTCGGCGCGTCAGCCTACGAGCAGGTCGCTCAGCGCATGTGGCAGGTGGGCCTCGTGCATCCGCAGCGGGTAGGCCGGTTGTGGCGCCAGCGCACGGTCTACCTGCCGACCGACATCAACACGGCAGCCTGGCCGTGGGCGCGGTTGTCCCAGCAGCTGCGTAACCGTCGAGGCCTCGATGACTTCGATATCGCCCTGGCCGGTCTGACGCTGCACACCCAGTTGGAGACGGCGCTGCTCGATGGCGCACCGCTGGCGGCGCGCTCGTACCTGCGCCAGCTGGTCGAGCAGTCGTGGCCGCCGTTGCGTGACCTTTTGGCCGACCTCGGCAGCGTCGTCGGCGGGACCGTCCTCAGCCACCGCACCTCCTGAATGCAGCCGACCCACTTCCCTTCCGGAGAGATCTGATGCCCTACTCGACACCCGACACCGTCTCCGCAGTCCTCGCTCGGGGCCGGCTCGGGATCCCCTCCGTGGTGTTCTTCGTGATCGCCGCAGCGGCGCCCCTCACCGTGGTCGCCGGCGGCGCGACCACCGGCTACGCCGTCACCGGCGTCTCGGGTATTCCCGTGTCGTACCTGGTCGTGGCCGCCGTGCTCGCCCTGTTCGCGGTCGGCTACGTGGCCATGTCCCGACGGATCATCAACGCCGGGGCGTTCTATACGTACGTCACCAGG
The DNA here is from genome assembly GCF_900090295.1 of Micromonospora coxensis. Lineage (NCBI taxonomy): Bacteria > Bacillati > Actinomycetota > Actinomycetes > Micromonosporales > Micromonosporaceae > Micromonospora > Micromonospora coxensis. Next base: position 596,892 of record NZ_LT607753.1, read on the forward strand.
GGGCTCGGCCGCCCGGCGGGCGTCGCCGCGGCCATGGTCGCACTGCTGGCCTACAACGCCATGCAGATCGGCCTGTACGGCGGGTTCGGCGCGGTCCTTGCGCAGTTCCTCGGGGACCAGTACGGCTGGGACGTCGCGTGGTGGGTGTGTGCGCTGATCGCCTGGGCCGTCGTCGCCGTCCTCGGCGTGCTGCGCATCGATCTGAACGGAAAGGTCCTCGCGGTCATGCTCGTCGCTGAGTGTGCCGTCGCCGTCGTCTTCGACGCGGTGATGGTCGGCTACCCCGCCGGCGGGACGGTCACCTTCGACACCCTCGCCCCGTCACACGTCTTCGCCGCCGGCATCGGCGCCGCGCTGGTCACCGCCATCACGGGTTTCGTGGGCTTCGAGGGCACCGTCGTGTTCTCCGAGGAGACGCGTGACCCGCGCCGGACCGTCGCGCGAGCCACCTACATCGCGGTGGCCGCCACCGGACTGCTCTACGGCCTGTCCGCGTGGGCGATGTCCGTCGCCACCGGCCCCGACAAGATCGTGGACGCCGCCCGCTCCGACGGGACCGAACTGATCTTCAACCTGGTGTCCCCGCACCTCGGGGCCGGCGTCGTGACCATCGGCCGGGTCCTCTTCATCACCAGCCTGTTCGCGGCCCTGCTGAGCTTCCACCACACCGTGGCCCGGTACCTGTTCGCCCTCGGCCGCGAACGCGTCGTGCCCGCCGTGCTGGGACGGACCAGCCGGCGCACCGGCGCACCGAAGGCCGGCTCGATCCTCCAGAGCGTCATCGCGGTGGCCGTCCTCGTCGGTTATGCCGCAGCCAACGCGGACCCGATCACGCACCTGTTCTTCTGGGTCACGGTGACCGGTGGCCTCGGCGTCCTGGCCCTGATGACCGTCACCTCCGCGGCCGTGGTCGGCTTCTTCGCCCGCATCACGCACACCGAGGGCCCGTGGCGCGCACTCATCGCGCCCCTGACCGCCACGCTCGCGCTGACGGCGGTCCTCGTCGTCACGGTGCAGGAGTTCGACACCCTCCTCGGCGTCGACCCGCACTCGCCGCTGCGCTGGCTCTTCCCGGCCGCATACGCCGTCGCCGCGCTTGTCGGCGCGGCCTGGGCGCTGATCCTGCGCGCCGCGAGACCAGACGTCTACGACGCCATCGGCCTCGGCGCGGACAGCGCCACCTTGCCCCTCCGCAGAACCGACGTCATCCGCCAGCCGGCCTGACCAGATCCAGGAGTGAGCATGACCGCCGTCAGCACCAGCGTGACCGTGCGCCGCGCCACCCGCGACGACACGGACCCCCTGATCTCCGTCCTCGCCGAGGCGTTCTTCGCCGGACCCGTCGCCGACTGGCTGATCCCCGACCACGACGACCGACGCGCCGTCTACCAGCGGTACTTCGAGCTCGTCCTGCACCACGGCCTCGAGCACGGCCACGTCGACACGACCATCGACCTGTCCGCCGTCGCGATCTGGTATCCCCGCCCCGAACCGCCGCGTGGAACCTCACCAGAGCACCAGGTGGCGCTGGAGGCCGCAACCGGCGTGTACGCGCCGAAGTTCACCCTCCTCGAGGCGATGTTCGAGGCGTTCCATCCCCGCGAACCGCACCACTACCTCGCGTACGTAGCGGTCAGCCCGGAACAGCAGGGCCGCGGTGTCGGCGCTGCCCTGTTGAACAGCTACCACCGCCGACTCGACGCAGTAGGCATGCCGGCGTACCTGGAAGCCAGCAACATGCGCAACCGCAGACTGTACCTCCGACTCGGGTACCGGGCCGGCCCGCCGCTGATCCTGCCCACCAGCGGACCGACGATCTGGCGGATGTGGCGCGGAACGCCCACCGCCACCGGCCCGGCCGCCTTCCCCGCCACCGAACCGCTGTCGCGACGGCGGGCCCGGTGACCGCCGCACCGACGGCCGCCGCCGTGCGGCCGGCGCAGCCAGGAGACGTGGCCACGATCGCCGCAATGCTGACCGACGCCGTCGCGGACGACCCGGTCGCCGAGTGGCTGGTGCCCGACCCGCACGAACGGCGATCCATCTTCCAAGGGCTGCTGTCGATGGAAGTCGACCACGCCGTCGAATGGGGCAGCGTCGACGTGCTGCTCGACATGACCGGCGTCGCGGTGTGGCGTCGGCATCCGGCCAACGACGCAGCCGTGCTGTCGGACCACCACCTCGGCACCTTCACCAAACGGGCGTTGCCCCGGTTCCGGCAGCTCAACGCGCTGGTGGACAGCTACAGGTCCGCCGCGCCGCATCACTGGCTGGCGTGGCTGTACGTCTCCCCGCGCCGCCGCGGGCAGGGCATCGGCACCGCCCTGCTCGCCCGTCAGCACCAGGTCGTCGACCAGTTGGGGCACCCGATCGACGTGGTGGTGACCAGCGAGCCCGCCCGAGACTTCCTGCACGCCCACGGCTACTTCGCCGGCCTGCCTCTGCACCTGCCCAGCAGCCCGCGGCTCTGGCCCCTGCGCTGCGCCGCCCCGCCCGCCACTCAGCCGACCGCGCCGGTCCGGATCGCCTGATCACCCGGTAACACCCCACGCCGATACCGCTCAAACGACGCGGTGACTCCGGCGCCGATGTCAGCCGGGCCGATACCAACGAGGAACGAACCCATGGTCACATCGCCCGTCCCTGTCCGCCGCTTGGCCGTGAGCCTTCTCGGGAGCCTCCTGCTCACCGGCTGCCAGGCGAGCACGCCCAGCGACCAGACACCGTCCCCAACCGCACCGACAGCTCCCGGGAATCAGCCCGTTGCCACGCAAGGCGTGATGGCCACCGGACCCGGTTTGACCCCGCCGCAGCGTCTGATGGCCCTCGCCCGAGGCATCGGTGCCACGCCGGCCGACGGCACCACCGACCTGCCCTACACCTACCTGCACACCCAGTCGTGGACCCGTGCGACCAACGCGATCACACGCACCGACCTGCGGCGGTGGCGTCGCGACGCCGACGGCTCAGGCCACGAGATCACCCGACGTCTCCCCGACCTGCCGGGACTCGACCATCAGCCAGGGCGCGACGAGCAGACGCTGTTCGCGCAGGCGCCCGAGAGGCCGACGCGGTACCTGGCGAACGAACTCCGTCCGTACCTGTCGGACCCGTTGCCGTCCGAGGCGACCGCGCTGGCCGGCGCACTGGCACCCCGTGAGCTGGCCACCGAGCCCGCGTACCCGCGGCTGCTCGCCAACGGCGTCGTCGGCCTCGCGACCGGCCAGTACCTCAACCGGGAGCAGCGAGCGGCGAGCCTGCGCGTCCTGGCGAACATCCCTGGCATCGCGTACCTCGGAGAGAGCACGGACCTTGCCGGCCGCACGGGCCTGATCTTCGCGGTGACCGCCGACGGATCCACATCGCAGCTCCTGGTCGACCCGCGCAGCGGCGACATCCTCGCCGCGCAGGAACGGGTGACCGGACATCGGCCAGGTCTGTTCTCGTACGTACTCATCCTCGCCCGCGGCCACACCGCCAGCAGCGGAGCCGCCGCGCAGCCCTGAGCTACCAATCCGCGAGGCCCACCCGACCGGGCGCCGGGCTCCGCCTCGCCCAGGCCGACACGGGAGCCATGCCGTGGCGGCGAGGAGTCGACGACGAGGCACAACTCCCGATGAGGCACCAGCACTCCATGCTCCGCCCGCACGGGCGGTAGGGGTGACGCGGCACCGAGACGCGGTCACCCGGCACCACCTCGGGTCAGAGCGGCCCGGGCAATTCGGATCGGAGGAAGACATGGCCCTCACCACTCCCGAGCAGAGCACGGCCGGCAGCGGCGACGAGTTCGACCTGGACGTCAGCCTGCTGGAGGTGGCGGACCTGGCCGGCCTGGTCAACCTGACCGACGACGGCTGCGGCAGCACCTGCACCGCCTGCACCACCAACGTCGCCTGACCGGCGATTTTCCGATGGCCGGCCGGCGCGACGGCGAGCACCACGCCGCCCGCGCCGGCCGGCACCCCTCCCCCGACGTCACCGAGGTGTAGCGTGCGCTCTCCCACAGGTTTCCCGGCCTACCGGTCAGCCGACACCGCGCTCGTCCGCGCTGTCGCTCACCCCGCCATCGACCTGCCGCCGTGGCCGGACCTGACCGAACCCCGCGCCGAGCTCGTCCCCACCTGGGTGGGGTGGCTGCGGCAGGTATGGGCGAACGAAACGGTGGCCGAAGCGGTGAGCCACGCCAGTCCCGTTCTCGCCGCGCAGGTGGGCAGGCTGTGCGGCGGCGACACTCTCACCGTCCGGGAGACACGGCGGGTGATCCACGCCGTCGCCCGGTACACGCAGCGTCTGCTCGGCCGGCCGACCCCGTTCGGGCTCCTCGCAGGTGTGGCACCCGCCGTGTTCGGGTCACGGTCGCCGACTCGGTGGGGCAGCTCGCATCAGGCCGTAGCGCGAGCGGGTGCGAGGTGGCTCACCGACGTGATCAACCACCTGGAGCAGTGCCCGGAGTTGATCAGCCAGCTTCTGGTGGTCGCGAACAACACGATGACGGTGCGCGATGACCGGCTCGTCGTCCCCTACCAGCCGCACACCCGGCCGCACGGCACGCCGACGGCCGTGGAGGTGTCGCTGCGGTACTCGGCACCGGTCCGGGCGGCCGTCGCCGCCGCCCACAGCCCGATCCGGATGGAGTCGCTCTCCACGCGTGTTCGCGCAGAGTTCCCCCACGCCAGCCCGGCGACCGTCACGGCGATGCTCACCAAGCTGATCGCGCATCGTGCCCTCATCACCAGCCTGCACGCACCCAGCACCGAGCCCGACGCGCTGGCGTACCTGCTGCTCCAGCTCGACGAGGTGGGCACCGCCGACATCGCGCCCGTCGCCGACATCGTCCGCGTCCTGCAGGAAGTCGACGCAGGACTGCAAGGTCACAACACCACGCAGGGCGCGGACGGTCGCGCGCTACGTCAGCTGGTGAGCTACCAGATGCGCAGCCTCGCCCTGTCCGAGCACGAGCCGCTCGCGGTGGATCTCCGGCTGGATGCCTCAGTGACGCTCCCCGACCAGGTAGCGCAGGAGGTGGAACGCGCCGTGTTGGTGCTGACCCGTACAAGCGCCCACCCGTACGGCACTGCGGCGTGGCGGGCCTACCATCAGCGCTTCTATGAGCGGTACGGAATCGGCTCGCTGGTGCCGTTGCGGGAAGTCGTCGATCCGGACAGCGGCATCGGCTTCCCGGACGGCTACTCGGGAGCCTCTGCAGCCCAGCCTCGCTCGCCGCTGTCACGGCGTGACGAGGTGCTGCTCGCGATCGCTCAGCGTGCTGCACTCGACGGCGCGAACGAGGTCCTCCTCGACGAGGCGTTGATCGCACAGCTGGAGCTGGGCCCGCAGCGGCTCCGCCTGCCTCCACACCTGGAGGCGAGCGTACGCGTACAGGCCACCGACGAGACCGCCCTGGAGCGCGGCAAGTTCACGATCGAAGTCGTCGCTGTCTCCCGGGCAGCTGGCGGACTGACCGGCCGGTTCCTCAGCGTCCTACGACCATCCGACGCGGCAGGATTTGCCGGTGCCTTGACCGACCTGCCCACCGGCGACCGGGACACGGTGGCGACGCAGGTGTCGTTCCCGCCGTTGGATCCCGGGACCGCGCACGTCGCGCGCGCCGTCCAGGTGCTGCCGACCGTGATCAGCCTGGCCGAGCACCGCTGGAAGAGCCGGTCGGTGCTCACCGTCGACGACCTCGCGGTGGGGTGCGACGGCCGACGCATGTACCTCGCCGTCCCGGACCGCGGACACCGGATCGAAGCGGTCAGCATGCACGCGCTGAGCCTGCGCACCCACACGCCGCCGCTGGCCCGGTTCCTCATCGAGCTCAGCCGCGCCCAGTGCGCCCAGGTCACGGCCTTCGACTGGGGCGCCGCCGCCCGGGCGAAGCTGCCCTTCCTGCCCCGGGTGCGGTACGGACGGGCGATCCTGGCCCCGGCAACCTGGCGGCTGGAGGCCGCCGAGCTGCCCGACCGGCACCAGCCCTGGTACGCCTGGGACGACGCCTTCGACGAATGGCGGGCTCGCCGGCGCCTGCCGCGCCTGGTCCACCTGGTCGAGGCCGACCGGCGCCTGCCGCTGGATCTCGACGAGTCGGCGCACCGAGTCCTGCTGCGCACCCACCTGCTCACCGCGCCACGAGCGGTCCTCGTCGAGACACCCACTCCCGAGGATCTGGGGTGGTGCGGCGGTCGCCCGCACGAGGTCATCGTCGCGCTGCACGCCACCGAGCCACCACCCTGGCCGCCGCTGCCCACCCCGACCCCGGCCCGGGTCATCGGACGCGACCAGGGACAGACACCGGCCGCCTCGCGGATCCTGCTCGCCAAGCTGTACGGAGACATCCGACGCCAAGACCTGCTCCTGGCCGAACACCTGCCTCGACTGCTTGCCGAGTGGGACGCCCCGCCTGACTGGTGGTTCCTCCGGTTCCGCGACCCCGACCAGCACCTACGCCTGCGCATCGCCCTGCCCGATGCGTCGGCGTTCGGGCCGGCAGCCGAGCGCGTCAGTGCCTGGGCCGACGACCTGCGACAGCGCGGCCTGCTGCGAGAGATCCAGTACGCCACCTCCTACCCCGAGACCGGCAGGTGGGGATCCGGTCCCGCCATGCAGGCCGCCGAAGCGGTCTTCATCGCCGACTCCCACGCCGTACTGACGCAGCTGCGCCAAGCGGTACGCCCGAGCCGACAGGCACTGGTCGCCGCACAGATCGCCGCCATCGCCGTCGCCTACACCGGCAGCGTCGAGACCGGCATGCACTGGCTGATCGACCACGTACCCGCCAAGGCACCCCAACCGGTCCCCCGGCCGCTGTTCGGCGAAGCCGTGCGCCTCACCCACCCCGGCGACGACTGGGCAGCCCTCCGCGCGGTCGCCGGCGGCAACGCCATCGTCGACGCCTGGAAGAAGCGAGACGTCGCCCTCGCTGCCTACCGGACCCACCTGCCCGGCCCGCACACCGACGGCATCGACACTGACGACGTCCTCGGCTCGCTCATGCATGCGCACTACATCCGTGCGGTCGGCATCGACTTCGACGACGAGGACCAGTGTCGCTACCTCGCCCGGGCCGCCGCTCTGGCCTACTTCGCCCGGAGCAGGTCGTGAGACCGGCGTACGAGGGTCACGAGCTGGCCGTCGCGGTCGCCGACCTGCTCGCCCACCACGACGATCCCCGCTTGCCGGTCCACCAACCGGGGTGGCGGCAGTCGCTCGCCCTCGGAGTACCGGGCATCGCGCTGCTGCACGTGGAGCTGGCAGCGGCGGGGCTAAGGCCGTGGCAACGCGCCCATTACTGGCTCACCGCCGCTACCAGCGGCCCGGTAACGGTGGGCGCCGACAGCCACCCCTTCCACGGCGCACCCGCGCTGGCGCACGTCCTGGCCTGCGCCAACACCTACCAGCCCGGCTCGTACGCCCGGGCACTGGACCACCTCGACACGGCGATCGCCGCCGACACCGGGCACCGCGTGGCCGCCGCGCATGCCCGCATCGACGCCGGCGAGCTACCGGCCCTTGCTGAGTTCGACGCGATCCGAGGGCTCACCGGCATCGGGGCGTACCTGCTGCGCCGACCGGCCGGCGGCGAGGAGCTTCGCGCCGTACTCGAGTATCTGGTCCGTCTGACCTGTCCCCTGCACCGCGACGGCGAGGTGCTGCCCGGCTGGTGGACCAGCAGCGGCCCCAACGGGCGCGCCGACGACCGGTTCCCCGGCGGGCACGGCAACACCGGGATGGCGCACGGCATCGCCGGGCCCCTGGCGCTTCTGGCACTCGCCGCCCTGCAGGGCATCGTCGTCCAGGGTCAGCTCACGGCGATCGCGACCGTCTGTTCGTGGCTCGACCAATGGCGCAGCAACACCGACGCCGGCCCGGTCTGGCCGTACTGGGTCACCCGGCCTCAGCTGCGCGCCGGCCGCAGGTCGACGCCGAGCGTCCAGCGGCCGTCGTGGTGCTACGGCACCGCCGGCCTGGCACGCGCGCAGCAGCTCGCCGCCCTCGCGATCGGTGACCCGGCCCGTCGCGTGGCGGCCGGAGATGCGCTCGCCCGTGCCCTGATCGACCCGCGCCAGCTCGACGCGACCACGGACCCTTCCCTGTGCCACGGGTATGCCGGCCTCGCTCACATCGCCCACCGCGTCGCTGTTGACGCTCCTGCCGGAACTGCCGCCCGGCTCGACGCCCGCATCCCCCACCTGCTCAGCCTGATCGACCCAGCGGCTGTCGGCCCTCGGCGTACGGCTACTGCCCTGATCGGCGCCGCGCCAGGCCCTGGGCTGCTCGAAGGCGCCGCTGGCGTGGCCCTGGCCGCGCTGACCTGCAGCACCGTTTCGACACCGGGCAGCTCATGGGATTCCTGCCTGCTCACCGTCCGACCTGCCCACCCACTGACGTAAGGATGTCCACTCCGATGCCGACACCCGCATGGCGGCAGTACACCGTCGAGTTCCCCAGTCCCGCCATGGCCGAGCACATCGCCACCACGGTGCTCGCCCCAGCACTGACCGCTGCTCAGGACGCCGGCACCCTTCACCGCTGGTGGTACGTCCGCAAGTACCCCTCGTGGCGATGGCGGTACGTCGCCGACGATCCCACCTCTCACCTCTTCGAGGACCTGCTGGAGACGCTCACCGTTGACGACCGCATCGTCAACTGGACCCGAGGCATCTACGAGCCGGAGACGCTGGCCTTCGGCGGCTCGGCCGGCATGCACGTCGCCCACGACCTCTTCCATCACGACAGCCGACAGCTGCTCCTTGGACCAGGCGTCACCGAGTCGGCCACGCTCGGCGGACGAGAACTCGCCGTCCTGCTCTGCAGCGTGCTGATGCGCAGCGCCGGCCTTGACTGGTACGAGCAAGGCGACGTCTGGGCCAAGGTCGCTGCGCTGCGCCCCGCCCCAACCCTGCCCGCCGACAGCACCGCCACCGCCGACCTGGGCTGGGCGATGAACCGACTCATGACCGCGGACATCCACAGCCTGAGCCGCTCTGCCTCGGACGGTCCGCTCGCGGGCTACGACGCGTGGCTTGACGCGTTCGAAACAGCCGGTCAGGCCCTCGCCGACCTGGCACGGCACGGCCGCCTCCGACGGGGCCTCCGCGCGGTCATCGCCCACCACGTCATCTTCCACGCCAACCGCATGGGCCTGTCCGTACGCGACCAGTCCACCCTCGCCGCACTCGCGGTCAGGAACGTCTTCCAACCCACCAGAAGGAGCACCGTGTCCACCTCAGAACCCACCCCGCAGGCCACTAGCGTCGACCAGATGACCACGCTTCGTGAATCCGCCGAACTGCGGACCGAGCTCGCCGACCGGCTGCGGGCAGAAGACATCATCCGGACGCCGGCCATCGAAGCCGCCATGCGGCACACGCCACGGCACCTGTTCCTGCCCGGGGTACCGCTGGAGCAGGCGTACGCCGATGGACCGGTCTACACCAAGACCGACGGCCGTGGCGTCTCGATCAGCGCCGCCTCGCAGCCCCGGATCGTGGCCATGATGCTCGAACAGCTCGACGCCCGACCGGGCCACCGGATCATGGAAGCCGGTGCCGGGACCGGCTACAACGCCGCTCTCCTGGCCGCCATCGTCGGCGACACCGGACGCGTCGTCACCATCGACGTCGACGACGACCTCGTCGACGGGGCCCGCAAACACCTCGCCGCCGCAGGCGTCGCAAACGTCGAGGTCGTGCGCGGCGACGGCGCGCTCGGCCACCCCGACGGTGCTCCGTACGACCGGATCATCGCCACCGTCGGCGCCTGGGAGACGCCCACCGCCTGGCTGGAGCAACTCACCCCGGACGGCCGGCTGGTCGTGCCGCTCCGACTGCGCGGCGCCGCATCCCGCTCGATCATCTTCGAACGGCACGACGGCGGATGGCGCGACGCCGGCAGCGAACTGGCCGTCTTCATGCCACTGCGCGGCATCGGCGACGACGCCCGACGCCTGGTCACCCTCACCGGCGAGCAGGACGTGACCCTGCAGGTGCACAAGGACCAGAACGTCGACGCGGGTGCCCTCGCCGACGTGCTCACGAACGAGCGGCAGGAGGTGTGGACCGACGTGCTCTTCCCGCCGATGGTGCCGTTCGAGTGGATGGACCTGTGGCTGGCCTGCCGTCTCGACAACGCCATCATGCGAATGAACGTCAAACCCGAGGCCATCGAACGCGGCACCGTCTCCCCCATGTTCCCGTGGGGCGCCATGGCCACCACCCGCGGTCGGGACCTCGCCTACCTCACCATCCGACCCGCACCGCCGGCTGCCGACGGCGGCAAGCTATACGAGGTGGGCGTCATCGTCCACGGCCCTGCCGGCAAGGACCTCGCCGAGCACGTCGGTGCCGAAATCCGCACCTGGGACGCCGAGTACCGCTCCCGGACCGTGCACTTCGAGATCCCCGACGCGCCGGCCAAGGCGAATCCGTCGACTGGACGCTTCGTCCTCCCCCGGCCGCACCACCCGATCACCGTCACCTGGCAGTGACGATGGACCCGACCAGCCACGTCCTCCGGCGCTTCCCCCTCGTGGCCCGACCGCGGCCCGCCGCCAAGGCGCTGACCATCCGCGTCGACGGTCTATGCGCCCTCGCCGACCGCGCGGACCGGGAAGGCGACCTGGCTGCCGCGTCTGCCGTATACAACCAGGCTGCGCTGATCGCCTCGGACTGCGGCCAGCCCGAGCTGGCCCGCCAGTGGTGCCACGAACACGCCGACGCGTACCTGCGCGCCCTCCCCCTGGGCGCGCAGGCCGCGCGGCATGCCCTCGAGCCGCTGGTCAACCTCGCCCGCCTGCACATCAGAGACGGTAAGGGCGACGCCGCTCTCGGGCTCCTCAACGACCTCTTCCAAGCCGTCTCATCCCGCACCGACACCCTGATCGACGGCTGTCCGGTGCCGGCGAGCAGGCTGACCCGAACCGACGATGATCATCGCGAGGTACGGCAGTGGCTGTGGGGTGTGCTTCTCGCGGACGGTGCCCGCGCACTGACCAGCGCCGGCCGGTGGACGGAGGCCTACGAGCACCTCCAACGGCACAACGGCATCGGCCATCGGATGCTCGACGGGCGCCAAGTCGCGGTCATCGCTCACATCGCCTGCGGCGAGATTGAGCGTGCACGCGTAACCATTGCCAAGACGGTCCGCGGCGAACCGTGGGAGGAGGCCGTCACCGCATGTCTGGCCTACGTGTGCGCCAGGGCAGGCGACGAGCCGGAAGATGCCTACCTCGACGCGCTGCTCCGCAGCTACCGACGGCTAACGCCCACACCCAACCTCGCCGTCTTTCACACCCGCCTCGGTCTCACGGTTCTGGACGTGGCAGGCGGAGTAGACCATCCGGGGGTACGAAGTCTGGCCGCAGACCTGATCGACCAAGCCCTCGCCGTCCGCGACGCCTACGTTGCACGTGAACTCCTGGACCACCCCGGCATCTCCGCTGTCATCGGTGCCGGACGCAACGCTGGGCTCCTCGACATCGCGCAGGCGGGAATGATGCATGTCCCCCTGCCATGCGTTGCTCGCGAGCGGCTACTGCAGTCGCTGACCACCAGCAGAGCGGTCATCACCAAGGGCTCACTTGTGCCTGGACCCGGGCTCCGGCCGGGAGCCGTGGGCCGGCAAACCGGCGGCGTAGCCACCGAGGAAGCGCTGCCCGGCTGACGAACATCCCCACGTCGCTGGCGGCATTGGCTGCGTATCCGCGAATCTTGTACCCGCCGAGCACCGTCCGGTCGCGTAAGGCCAGGCGCAGCCGGGCGAGGGACTCGACGTCGATCGAACCGTGCAGGCGGGCGTGGTGCCCCAGTGACTGCAGGGCGTTGGCCCGCGTCTGCGCGCTCATGGAATCCCGACCGACATGTTCGACTGGGCACCCTCACGCTTGCTCGCGGCATGATCGAGTGCGCTCACATCGGCGAGAGATGATGGTTCGGACCCACGGCGGACACGGCTAGAGAGAACTGACCGTGAGGCGGACTCCACCAAAGGGTCAAATCGGCAGTAACATCGCCCGCTTCGGTTCGGTTGGTGTTAGACCGACCTCCGTACCGCCGCAACCCCGCACGCCAGCAGGAACGCGAGCGCAATCAGTCCGATCCGCAGCCAGGGCACATCCCGGGTTGGCCGTACGCCGATCGACACCGCCAACCCCAGCTGTGCCACCAGAGCGAGGCAGATAACGACGCTGAGCGACCGGTAGGTGTTTCCGAAGTCAGCCCAGAACACCCAGGTGCCGTAGACGGCCGGGACCACCATCAGCAGGCTCAAGCCGATCAACGGGACGGCCAGTTTCCATCGCATGCCGGCGTTCACCGTCACTCCTCCCGACCCTCGCTGGCGGCACCACCCAGCGGCTCCACCTCGACAGTCAGCGCTGCGCCCGCGTCACGGAGCTGCTGCGCCTGCCGCTCCCATTCGGCGCGCTCCTCCCGGCTGAGGGCCTCCCGCTCGCGCAGCGACGCCGCGAACGCGTCGTCCAGAGCCCGGCCGTGCCAGGAGAACGCCGCCGCCGTACGCAGGTCCGCTTCGCCCTCCTGGTCAGCCACGGATGATCAGCCCAAAAACGAGGGCAGCGATGATCAGCACCGGCGAGGCATACGCCGCGACGATGACGGCTTTCTCGCGAGTCGCCCGGGGCTCCAGATATTCGTCCGGTGCCAGCACATTCGGGTGGCCGTTGCGGTACTCGACTCGGTGCCCCTCTGGCACCTGCACTTGCACTGTCGGGCGGGTCACTACCGAGATCAGGGCGTGAAGGCCGTAGATAGGCAACCACCACCCGCAAGTGAGGACCGACAGGAGTATGTGAGCCGCGTGCCAGGCGTGGCCGAGACTGCCCGACTTCAGATAGAGGGTTTGCATCGCCGGCACCGTAGTCGAGGCGCCGGTGTGGTTGGTGTCCGGCAACCGACAGTCAGAAGCTGCGCTGAGGCGATCGGGGCCGAGGGCCGCCCCAGCGGCGTTACCAGCCGGGGTAGCGGCGCCGCCAGTTTGGGTCCGTGTCCGGTTGCTTCATCACCTCGGCGAGGAAGAGGAGATCGGCGCCGGCGGGGTGTTCGGTGAACTGCCGGACGGTGTCATGCGCGAGACTGTCGGCCACCCAAGCCAGCTCCAGCCGAGATAACCAGTCGACCGGAAGCGCATCAACGCCGTGCGCGGCACCCAAAACTGCGCCTGCGACGGCGGCGGCGTGAGCACCGTTTCCTGCCCTGGCGGCAAGAAGTAGCGCAGTTCGCAGGTCATCCGGTCCTGGCGGTGAAGACCGTCCGACGGTGGCTGAGAGGGCGACATAAAGTCCGCCGGCCAACGCTGACACGGCCCGCCGGTCCGGCGCGAGCCGGCCGAGCACCGACCGCCGCCCGGGCGATGACCGAGCGGCGGTGGACGCCGCCTCGAGCGCTGCGGTCGCTGGGCCCATAGCCGCGGCTGCCAGCTTGTCCTCCGCTGTCAGCTCGGCCTCGAGATGGCGAGAGGCCCACAGCTTTCTGGCGTCCTCCACCGAGTGGCTGACGCTTCTCCCATCGGTGGCGAATCCAATGATGGTGGCGCCGACGGCGGCCGCGCTCACCGCTTCGCCTCGGTGGGTGAGGGCGGCGATCTCGGCGGCCAGGCTGCCGGGGTACGTGCCCCACTCACCGATTCCCGCTGGCAGGCTTCGAGTTAAAGCGTGCGCCCCGAGACTGGCGCCTACCGGTTCTTGCAGCGTTCCCGCGACCTGCTGTTGCAGTGCGGACACGGTGGCCGGCGCTGACCCCCGCCGCTGCGCCAGCGCCGGCACGTCAGCGAGCCACCCATCTGGCCAAGCCTCGTCTGGGCTGCCCCACCGCTTGATGCCTAGGATCATTTGACCTGCGGCCCAGCGATGGTAGGCGTGCCAGACAACGCTCGGCGGGTGGCAAATCCCTTTGAGGTCCGCGCGTATCCACGCGCGGATCAGCCCTTCGACCGTGTAGCAAGCGAGCTGCCCGGCGCACGTCGATGGCAGCAGCCCATCGTCGGGAACCTTGCCGCCCGTGGCTCCGATCGCGTCCCCGAGCATCAACCCCAGCATGGCTCCGCGTACCTGTGGCAACTGCGTCGCCGTCACCCGCGCCATGGACTCGATCCTATCTGGAGGAGGGACGCCACCTCACACTGCGGCTGTCGCTAACCCAGTTCACCCCGACGGTGCGTCGGGCCGTACCAGAGCGCCTCGCCGTAGCGGATAGCCGCTCAGGCTGGATGGTCGCGAAGAAACGACTTCGCCGCTGCCTTCATGGCCGCCACCGCTTCCTCCGCCTGGTTGTACTTGCACCCCATCCGGCGTACAGCTCTAAGAATCGATCGGCGACCTCTCGCAGCTCCGGCAGTCCTGAGTAGCAGGCCAGCCAGTAGATCTCGTGTGCCAGGTCCTCAGGGTCGCTCCTCCCGGCAAGGATGTTCGCCGCCGCCTGGCGCATGAGATGTAGCCGGGCGCCACTCTTGTCCGGGACTGGACAGCCAAGTTCATCCATTGCTTGCCAGAAGAGGTCGACGGCGTCCCGCGACTGGCCCTTCGGCAGGCCGGCGAGCTCACGCAAGGTCGGAGAGTCGACGCCTCGGGTCAGGGCATGAGCAGCCGCCATCGGCAGGCCATCTCCGACCGGCTCGTCCATCGCCAGTCGGATAACAAGGTCTTGCAGCTACTCCACCCAGGAGAGGCTAAGCGGTGCGTGCATCGCCGGCCAGGGTGTTGACGACGGATCACAGCGACAGCGCCCGCGACGCCTACGGCTCCCGCAACCGCATCGACCAACGGCTTCGAACCGCTGCGCCACTACCCGACGGGCTCGAGGCCACCTCGACCCCCGCTGACTTCGCTGAGCCCCTATCCTCGCGAGGAGTTCATGAGCGATGAATCCGATTCGGGGGTCTGGGAGCCGCATGGCTGACGACGGTGTGCAGTACGAGCTCAAGTCCGTGCAGGCAATCCGCGGCATCGAGGCCAGGTCGATCGCGAAGTGGCAGAAGGCTGGTTGGGAGTTCGTCGACCAGAACCAGGGGACATTGCGGACAACGTTGAACTTCCGCCGCCCGAAGCCGAAGGTCCCGTGGGTACTCATTGCCGTGGCGGCCGGTGTCGTCCTGCTCCTGGCCATTGTCGGCGGAATCGCCAGCGCGCTCCAGGGCGGAGACGACAAGAACTCCAAGCCGACCACGTCGCCGAGCGAGACGACGGTCGTGGCCAGCGGAAAGCCCTCGGAGACGCCGAAGCCGGAAGAATCGGCTTCAGATGAGTCCGAGGCGGACCAGGTCCTGACGGTCAAGAACAGCAAGGATCTCGCGGCGCTCTTGGCGGTGCGGGACTACTGCGACGAGGCGATCGGAACGTTCGCGGCCAAGTACGAGGGCAGGACCATCGAGTTCGACGGTTCCATCGCATCGATGCCAAATCACGGCGATTACAACACTCGCTACGACATCGGCGTCTATCCTGGAGATAAGGGCCCGAAGTCTGTGGTTGGGCCCGCATTCAAGTTCGAAGACGTCAACGTCTCTGACCTGCATCTCACTGGCGCGAACATCCCGGATTCCATAGGTACCGGCGACCTTCTCCACGTCGTTGCACGGGTTGGCGACTACAACCCGAACCAGTGCCTGTTCTTCCTTGAGCCGGTCTCTACGACAATTCGGTAGGCGACGTGAGTCGGATCATCACGGACCGGCGTGCACGGCCTCAGGGTGCTAGTAGGTCGCTCCGTGGATAGTCGAGCGCGACCGGTGCGTCGTATGCGCTGACCGTCGGAGCTGAGCAGGAGCCGGTTTCGTCGCAGCGTGCAGACTTCAGGTAAATGCGACCGTTTGCGATCCGCCAAGAGGAAATTCTGTCGTGCGACTCCAATATGGAACTGCTGGACCAAGACCAGACCTTTTCGCCTGAGCGGCCGTCGAGCACCAACACTCGTGTCTCGGGCGTGCCGTCGGGGAGCGTCCTGATCTCGTCAACGACGATGTTGCCGTCTCCGCCGACCGTTGTGTAGTCGGCTAGGATCGCCCTATCGGACCGGTACTGCCAGCGGCTCTTCGCG
The DNA here is from genome assembly GCF_900090295.1 of Micromonospora coxensis. Lineage (NCBI taxonomy): Bacteria > Bacillati > Actinomycetota > Actinomycetes > Micromonosporales > Micromonosporaceae > Micromonospora > Micromonospora coxensis. Next base: position 612,938 of record NZ_LT607753.1, read on the forward strand.
TCACGGTCGAGCTTGGTCAGGGTGCCCGAGCCACCCGACAGATATCCACCGATGAGGACACCGTCGGGGCTCGCGTAGCCGTAGTAGGCGCCGCACAGGTTTAGCGGCGTTTGCCTGACTTCGCCGTTCGGGCTGACACGGACAAGGGTCGCCGCCCAGTCGCGGTACTGGCAGCTGACGCCCGACGGCGAAGCGATGCGGACCACGGCATAGGTGTTACCGCTCATGTCGGTGGGAGCTCCGCCTAGGGCAAGGGCCTCGCTCGGCAGGTCCACAACGCGCCTGGGAGTGCCGTCGTATCCATAGAAGTAGACAGAATCGTGGCCCAAGTCGGGCGGGTTCGCAAAGGTCCGTCCGGTGAGAACGAGCCCTTCGCGGTATACGTCCAGGGCATAGGCGTCAACTGGTACGGTCCGGCTGAGGAAGACACCGCCGTTGGTTCCGCGTATTCCCAGCAGATACCGTGGTCCGTTGCCGTCGCACCGCTCGGTGAGTAAGTAGATGTCACCCGTGGCCCCAACCTGGAGGGTGCGATACATGGGGCTTCTGCAGCCCGGCAGGTTGGCTGATCGCCAAGTGACACCTGCGCCGGGCCGGTAGGCGACCAAGCGCCAAGGGTCACTGGGACCAAGGTGGCCAGATCCGAAGTACAGGGTTCCTTCGGGCCCGACGGCGAGTTGGTCACCGACGCACGTTCTAGGCGCATTTTCAGGATCCGTCATCAGACTTCCGCGCAGCGTGCCGTCTGAGTTGAAGGTCGACAAGGCAGCACGGCCGTTCAAGGCGCAGCTATTGAGCGTCAGGGCCGCGTCGGCATGGGTCATGATGCCGGCATCTGGGTCGGCAACGAGTTGCCCCTGCCACACCGGCTTGGGGTTCTCTGGTGGTTCCCCACCGCCGTCACCCCCGTCGCCCGGGGTTTTGATGAGGCTCTGGACGCTCGCGATTGCCGTTTGGCCACCTCTGTCCGTCACCTCGACGACGGCCCGGTATTGGCCGGCTGCCGTCGGGGTCCCGGTGATACCGGTGGTGGAGAGCGTCAGGCCGGGGGGCAGCGCGCCCGCGCTGATCTGGGTGGTGAGCGGTGGGGACCCGCCGGCTATCTGTAGCGTCGCGTTGTAGGGCTGCCCGACGGTTCCCGTGGGCAGCTCACCGCCGGTGATGGACGGACCGGGCCAGGGGCCATCGGCGCGAGACAGCTGGAATCGCAGAACGTCGGAGGCGGCGAGAGTGTACGAGACCTGTGTGAACCAGAGGTCGACGTCGAAGGAGCCTTCTACCGTGACGCCCAGGTCCGTGCTCCACCAGGGATTGGCGGTGGGAGTCAAGGTTGTCTCGGCGAAGAGTCCGCCAAAGAAAGCTGGGCCTGCGGCCCGAGCGAACTTGACCGACGCCTTGGGCCCGAAGGCCACCCGTGAAGTGACCCCTATGGGCCGGACACCTCGATGTCTGTTAAGGACTCGTGGTGGATCTTCTCGTAGGTGTCGGGGCTGACGTTACCCAGACGGCTGTGCCGGCGGCGAGGGTTGTAGAAGCCTTCGATGTAGGAGAAGACCTCCATCTCCAGCTCGTGTCGGCTGGGCCAGGCGCGGGTGTAGACCAGCTCGGTCTTCAAGGTGGCGAAGAACGTCTCGGCCAGGGCGTTGTCGTAGCAGTCGGCCACGGAGCCCATCGAGGCGAGCACGCCGCAGGAGCGCAGGGTGCGGCCGAACTCGAACGACGTGTACTGCGTCCCGCGGTCCGAGTGGTGGATGACCTGGTCGCGGGCGGGTCGGCGGTGCTGGATGGCCATGCCGACGGCGTCGAGGATCAGCTCGGTGCGCAGGTGATCGGCCATCGCCCAACCCACGACGCGGCGGGAGTAGGCGTCGACCACGACGGCGAGGTAGAGGAATCCTTCCCATGTGCGCAGGTAGGAGATGTCGGCGACCCAGAGCCGATTCGGGGCGGTCGCGGTGAACTGCCGCTGGACCAGGTCCGGCGCGGTCGCCGTGGACGCGGCCTTGCGGCGGGGCTTGCCGCGCCGGCGTCGGTGGGCGCCCTCGATGCCAGCCAGCCGCATCAGCCTCGCAACCGCCTTGCGGTTCCATCGGTGGCCGCGTTCGTGTAGCTCGGCGGTGAGCCGTCGGGCGCCGTAGACGCCGCGGTGCTCCGACCACGCCTGCCGGGTGACCTCGACGCGCTGCTGGTCGTGGCGTTCCCGCTCGGCGGCGCGTTGGCGTCCCTGTCGAACCCAGTCGTAGAAGGCGCTGTGGCCGACGCCGAGGAGCCGGCAGAGCAGACGGACCGGGTAGGTGGTCTTCTCCGCGGCGATGAACCGATACACCTCGGCCCGGTTCACCGCTCCGTCTCGCGTGCGAAGAAGACCGCGGCTTTTTTCAAGATCTCCTTCTCCAGCTCCAACTGGGCCACCTGCCGCCGCAACCGCAGCAGCTCGGCACGCTCATCGTCGCTGAGCAGCGACGACGACTGGCCGCCGTCGCGTTCCT